>NZ_JALDXU010000087.1:0-14067 GCF_032154715.1 Citricoccus sp.
CGGTACTGCCAGCACTGCCGGTACTGCCGGTACTGCCAGCACTGCCGGTACTGCCGGTACTGCCAGCACTGCCGGTACTGCCCACCGTTCCTCGGAAGGACCCGAACCCATGAGCGCCACCGCCTCGTACCCCCACCAGCCCGACTACCGACGCGCCGAGGGCGCGCACACGGCTTCCCACGTGCCGCCCACTCCCCCGGTCGACCGCACCCCGCCGGCCCTGTCCGGCGCAGCCCAACTGGTCGTCGTCGGACTGGCCGTGCTGGCCGGCGCCGCGATCTCCCTGCTGCGCTACCTCGACGTCTTCACGGCCTCCTGGCCCGTCATCTGGGCGGCCAGCCTGGCCACGGCGCTGGCCGTCATGGCGATCGGTGTCATCGCCGGGGCGATCGCCGGCCGTGGCGGTGGCGGACTGACCGTCACCACCGCGATCCTCGCGATCCCCGTGGTGGGCGCGACCGCCAGCGCCTACGTCCAGGACGGCCCTTGGGGCACCACCTGGACGGACAGCGGCAACTGGGACGGCGGCGTGGTCACCGGCAACGTCACCGAGGGGTACGACCTGAGTTTCGGCGAGGGCACCATCGACCTGCGGCAGCTGACGGGGACCAGCGCCGCCGAGGCCACGCCCGTGGACGTGAACCTGAGCTTCTCCACGGCGGACCTCGTGGTCCCGGACAACGTGGACGTCTTCCTGGACGCGGACAGTTCCTTCGGCAGCGTCAACTCCCCCTCCGTCGGCACCGACGACGCCGGCCGCCTCCAGGTGGTGGACGCCCCGGGAGACGAGCAGATCGTGGTGAAGGCGGACGTCTCCTTCTCCACCCTGAACGTGCGCGCCGAGGCCCCGGCCACCACCAGCAACACCCAGAACTGACCAGACCTGTCCCGAACTGACGTCGACCCACTGCGACTGCCCAGGAGCGAATGACATGAGCACCCATCCCCACGACTTCTCCCATGACCCGAGCCACCATCCCTCCCTCGACTCGGCCGCCGAGGATCAGGCCCTCGAGGACGAGATCACGCGCGGCACCATCCATGACCGGAACTACGCCGCCCACCGCACGGACAGCGACACCCCGCCGGCCGACGTCGGGCCCGAGAAATCCGCCCTCCGCACCGGAACCCTGGTCTGGGGAGTGATTGCCCTGCTGCTGGCCCTGTGGTCACTATCCGTGACCGTGCTTGACTGGAACCTGGACCCGGTTCTGGTGACGATCGGCCTGGCCGTGGTCGGTGGCGTGGCCCTGGTGGCCGGCGGCATCGCCGGCGCCGCCCGCAGCAAGTCCTCGTGACCCGAACTGACCCGAACCACCATCAAGGAGCATCATGGACACCTTCTACCGTTCACTGAGGAGCATCCCGTTCCGCCGCGGCCCGAGGCGGTGGGTCGGCGGCATTGCCGGCGGGATCTCGGCAAAATTCGGCTGGGACCCTACGCTGGTCAGGATCGTTGTTCTGATCGGCTTCCTCCTGCCGGGCATCGGACTCTTCACCTACGTGGTGGCCTGGGTGCTGCTGCCGTGGCAGGACAACACGATTCCCCTGGAGCGCGTGTTCCCCGGAACGCAGCGCCCCCTGTAGTTCGCTTTCGTTCCCTCCAGCGTCCCCTCCAGAAAGGCACCACATGCGCGTCGGCCTCCTCACCAGCGGCGGGGACTGCCCCGGCCTCAACGCCGTCATCCGCTCCGCGGTCCTGCACGGGATCAAGTCCTATGACTTCGAACTGATCGGCATCCGGGACGGCTGGCGCGGCCTGATCGAGGGGAACGTGGAGGACCTGCCCCGCCAGCGGGTCCGCGGCCTGGCCCGGACGGGCGGCACCATCCTCGGCACCTCCCGCACCCACCCGTACGATCACCCGGGAGGCGGTCCGGAGAACATCAAGGCGCGGATGGCAGAGTTGGGCCTGGACGCGGTGGTCGCCATCGGCGGTGAGGGCACGCTGGCCGGCGCGAAGCGGTTGTCCGACGACGGTGTGCCCCTGGTCGGGGTGCCGAAGACCATCGACAACGACCTCAAGGCCACGGACTACACGTTCGGCTTCGACACCGCGGTCTCCATCGCCACCGATGCCATGGACCGACTGCGCACCACGGGCGAGTCCCACCACCGCTGCATGGTCGCCGAGGTCATGGGCCGCCACGTCGGCTGGATCGCCCTGCACTCGGGCATGTCCGCCGGCGCGCATGCGATCCTCATCCCGGAACAGCGCACCTCCATGGAGCAGGTGTGCGAGTGGGTGAAGCAGGTGCACGACCGGGGGCGGTCACCGCTCGTGGTGGTGGCCGAGGGCTTCATTCCCGAAGGCCACGACGACCCCCTGGCCGAGGCCGGTGCGGACGCCTCGGGGCGCGCACGGCTGGGCGGGATCGGCGAATGGGTCACGCAGCAGATCGAGGAGATGTCCGGCATCGAGACCCGCAGCACCGTCCTCGGCCACATCCAACGCGGCGGGGCCCCCACCGGGTTCGACCGCGTCCTCGCCACCCGCTTCGGGATGGGTGCCATCGACCTGGTGGCGCAGGGCCGGTTCGGCCAGATGGTCGCCCTCGACGGCACCGAGATCGTCCAGGTGTCCCTGGGCGCCGCCCTGGACGGTCTCAAAGAGGTCCCTCAGCACCGCTACGACGAGGCCAAGGTGCTGTTCGGCCGGTAGCCGGCGGGCCGGCGTCGCGCCCGGGCGTTGGACGGGGTTTCGATGTCAGCACCGCGGGGTAGCGTGGAGTGCATGCCCGTCGACGCCCACACCCGCCAGATCATCGAGTTGGCCTGGTCCCGGATCCTGGGGCTGGACGACGGTGCCTTTGCCACCGCCTCGTCCTCCGGCGGGCGCCGGATCGAGGTGCCGACCGATGCCGACTCGCAGTCGGGCGAGGACGACCAGATCGCCACGTTCGTCCGGCTGTACGGTTCCTCCGTGCTGTACGGGCCGGCCTGGCTGTTGGACGCCGCTCGCGGCCTGCATGACGAGGAGATCGCCCTCGAGTCCACCATGATCAGATTGGGTGCCGGTCACTCCGCCCGCTCCCTCGGCGAGTGGGTGCTCTACTACGCCGAGGACATCCCGGACATCGCCCGCTCCTCCTCCGTCTCGGTGTCCTACGAGGCCTCCGATGCCCGGGAACTCGAGGCCCAATGCCCGGCGGACGACGTCACCGAGGTGGGTCTGTCCGGCCTGGACTCCACCTTCACCCTCATTCCCGACGACGGCACGGGCACCCCGACCGGCCAGCCGGTGGCGGGTGCCGGGTACGAAGAATGGCAAGGCCTCATCGGCCACCTCGGCGTGCTGGTCCGGCCCGATGTCCGGCTCAAGGGCCTCGGCGCCTACGCGGGGGCGATCGCCATGGAAGAGGCCTTCACCGAGGGGCTCATCCCCCAGTGGCGGGCCGCCCTGGGCAACACCGGCGCGCAGCGGGTGGCGGCGTCGCTGGGATTCGAACTCGCGGGCTCTCAGACCACGGTGTTGTTCAACCAGTAGCGGCTCGTGGGGCCCTCCGTGGCGCCCAGCCGTTCGGTGCTGTTCACTCCGTCGACGTCCGCCCTACCCTGTTGGCATGTCGCTGAGATGGTATTCGACCGTGGTGGAATCCACCGATCACCGGGCCCTGGCGCGCTGGTGGGCGACCGCTCTCGATTGGGAGATCGCCGTTGAATCCGATCTCGAGTCGGTCGTGATCCCCCGCTGGTCAGCCGAGCTCTCGAGCTCGTTGCCGTTTCACCGCGTTCCCCCCGGGATGGTCTTCGTCCCGGTGGAGCACCCGAAATCCGGCAAGAACCGCCTGCACTGGGACTTCGCGCCCCATACCTCGGACGACCGGGACGCGGAGATCCACCGCCTGGTGGCGCTGGGGGCCACCCTCATCGACGTCGGCGAACCGGAGAACGCCACCTGGACCGTCCTCGCTGATCCGGACGGCAATGAGTTCTGCGTGTTGTCCGCCCGGGACGAGTAATTGACCGAAGGGATCGGGTGCTCCACCGGCGCAGCAACCACGCCTCGCTCCGGCGGGACCAGGTCCTCCGCAGTGAGCGGGAAGCCCGGAAGCCCGGAAGCCCGGAAGCCCGGAAGCCCGGAAGCCCGGAAGCAACTTATCCCCAGCCGGGATCGGGCCTCTTTACCGTGTCCGTCACCACCCGTAGAGTAGTACACATGTTCGAATCGGCAAAGCGCGAACCAATCCCGGGGGACACCTCCGGGCACGCCAATGCCCTCCATACGGTCGAGGTGCCGACGGTCCCCGCACTGGAGGACGCCCGGTCGCTCATCGCCCTTCGTGCGTCCCTCGCTGGCATGAGTCCGGCCACCACGATATCCACCAGCCCAGGTGTCGCCAGCCCTGCTGTTGGCAGTCATGACGTCGGCAGTCATGGCTCCTTCGAGCACGGTTCCAACGCCGTCTGCCCTACCTCCCCTACCTCCGTGGCCGCCCCGGCCTCACCCGCCGCCCCCGATGCAGCTCGCACTCCCAGGCCTCACTTCGGTCCGAGCGACGAGGACCTGGCGGCAGTGGCACGCGAGGCAGAGGCCATCACCCGGATCCGCGCGCTGGAGGACCTCAAGGCCGCCTGCGCTGCGGCCCAGGCCCGCGAGACGGCGGCCCTCCACCAGCACCGGCACCGCGAGGAAGCTGCTCGCGGTATCCCGGCGTCCCAGCGCGGTCGCGGACTGGGTGCAGAGATCGCGCTGGCCCGCCGCGTGAGCCAACAGCGCGGCAGCATCCACCTGCGCCAGGCTCTCCACTTCACCAGCGACCTAAAGAACACCTTCTCCGCGCTGCAATGCGGCCAGATCACCGAGGAACATGCCGCCACGGTGGAACGGCACACCCATTGGCTCCCCGAACAGGCCCGCCGGAGCGTCGATTCCACACTGGCGGACCGGCTCCCCGAGCTCGGGGTCCGCGATCTCCTTCTGGAAACCCAGGCGGTGGCCCATCGCGCAGATCCCGAGGCGGCAGCGGAGCAGTACGTCCAGGCCGTAGCCACCCGGCATGTTAACCTCAAGCCCGCTGAAAACGGCATGGCCTACCTGACGGCCTTGCTTCCCGCTCTGGAAGCCGCTGCCGGCTATCGCGCCCTGACTGAGCAGGCGGGAGCGGCAGTGGCCTTCGGCGAAGCCCAGGGCCGAAGCCCCCAACAGGTCCTCACCGACGTCATGGTGGAACGCCTCACCGGTCGCAGCACGCACGAGGCCTCCCCGGTGGAAGTCCAGCTCATCATGACGGACGCCGCACTTTTTTCCGGTGACAACGAACCCGCATGGATCCCCGGCCACGGTCCCCTCCCGGCCGCCGTCGCCCGGAAGCTACTCGCCGGCACGGCAGCCCCCAGCAAGTCTCAGGACAGCTCTTCAGACTTACCTTCACACAGGGTTTCAGGCGGGGCCTCAGGCGGGGCCTCAGACGGGGTCCCAGACGGGACGACCCAGAGCTCGCCCGAGCTTGATCGAGCCGCCGCCGCGTCATCCGGGCATCCCCGCGCCCCCGAGGACGTTGAGATTCCCGACGCCGCCGAGACCGCTGAGGCCCGGGTGTTCCTGCGCCGGCTCTACACGTCACCTGAGACCGGACAACTGGTGGCCATGGACTCGCAGCGTCGTGAGTTCTCCGGACAACTCCGTCGCATGATCATGCTGCGGGACAATATCTGCCGCACGCCATACTGCGGGGCGCCCATTCGCCATATCGACCATGCCACACCTCATCGCGAGGGTGGTCCCACCAGCTACGGAAACGGTTCCGGTCTCTGCGCTCGATGCAACTACACCAAGGAACACGCCGGATGGTCTCATCGAGCGGCCTCGCACGAACTCGAGATCACGACCCCGACGGGACACCGCTATTCCAGTCGGTCCCGGCCGCTCTCCACACCGCCCCATGACGTCGATGACGAAAGCTGCAGCCCTGGCGCTGGCGCTGACATTGCTAAACGTCCGCGGCGCTCCAGGGATCCGGCCTGCGCCACAGATCCCCCCGTGACGGTGAGATTGCCGGCATCGACGCCGCTCGCAGGGGGCCGGCATAAAGAGTTTGAGGGCTTCAGCACCCGTGACGGCGTCAGAACCGGTGACTATCTCAGAACCTATGAGCACATCAGAACCGTTGACCACATGAGGCCGCGGCTCCGGCCCGGAACAAGGGTGGAGTATGCCAGGGCTGCATAGGTGGACTTGCCCGGGTTGGGCCGGCTGGACCTGGACCGGCCGAGGCTGAACAGGCTGGACCTGGACGGGCCGAGGCTGGACCGGCCGAAGTTGGGCCAGCTGGACCCAGACCGGCCAAGGTTGGATCAGCTCAGCGGGCGCCCTTGCGGATGAACCCGGACTGGCGCCCGACGACCTGGCCGGCCTGCGGGGAGACCACGGTCTCCTGGGTGGCCGCGGTGAAGGACCAGCCGTCCTCGGCGTTGCCGTCGCGGAGCAGGAGCTCGGCGTCAGGGTCAGTATTGCGCTTAAGGATGGCGAGGGCGATGGGGCCCATCTCATGGTGCTGGGCCACCGAGGTGACGGTGCCGACCGGGCGGGCTGTGGCTGCATCCGCCTCAGAGTCTGGACGCACGACGACATCGGCTCCGGGTGCGGGCAGCGCATGACCGGAGCCATCGAGCTGCAGGAACGTCAGCCGACGGGGCGGCCGCCCCAGGTTGTGGACACGGGCAATGGTCTCCTGGCCCTTGTAGCACCCCTTCTCCAGGTGCACGGCGGTACGGACCAGGTCGATCTCGTGCGGGATCGTACGCTCATCGGTGTCCATGCCGTGCCGTGGCCGCAGGGCGGCGATGCGCAGCGCCTCGGAGGCCATCGTCCCGGCGAGGATCCAGCCCTCGGGCAGGGCGGCGTCCTCACTCAGCGTTGCACGCATCGATGAACCGGCCAGGTCCTCCAGCAACGGCGCCGGCACCAGGTACTCATTCCAGGACCAGTCCGCGGCGGGGTGCTGGGCAGGGTCCGGGTCATCGGTGTAGGGGAAGCCGCCCTCGCCGATCTGCGGCCACGGATCCTCCCAGCGGGCGATGTCCTGGCGCTCGTCCCACCCGGGGACCGGGGCGGTGGATCCCACCACGGCGATCTCGCCGGTGCGGTCCGTGATCTCCACGCGGGAGGCGAACTTCATCTTCTGCAGCCAGTCCGCCAGGCCGGTGTTCTCTCCGGGCTCGACGGTGAGCCAGGTGGTCTCGCCGTCGTCCACCAGGTGGCAGTCGAACTCGATGCGGCCCTGGACATCCAGGAAGAGGGTCTCGGTGGAGACTCCGGGCGCCAGCCGATCGAGCTTCTGGCTGGTCAGCACGTGCAACCAGGTCAGACGATCAGGCCCGGAGACGGTCACGACGCCACGGTGAGACAGATCGACGACGGCGGTGCCAGCCTCCAGGGCCCGCTGTTCGGCGGTGGGCTGGCCGTAGTGGGCGGCCACGGGGGCGTCAGGGCCGTTGCCGGCCACTGCTCCAGGAACAGACAACATGCGGGGCCTCAATCTCAGTTCGAGGTGCGGGGCGCGCCGGGAGCCAGGCGCCCCTGGGTGGGATCGGGCATCCGGTCCAGGATGGCCGAGGCGTGCGGCTCTTCACCGGCACCAGCGTGGTGGGTGGCGTCCCAGCGCCAGAACAACTGGCCGTTGACCAGACCCATGATCCGCGAGCCACCCTCATAGGGGCCGGCCGCCGAACCGCGCAGCACGGAGTCGGTCTTCAGCTGCAGCTGCGGGCCCTTGATGACGCCGTAGTAGAGCTCGGTCATGGAACCGGGGTGGGAGATCTGCGCGGTGATCGGGAAGGACCCGTCCTCACGGCGGAACGCTTCCACATCCTCTGCGGACCGGAGGACCGGAACCACGTCCCCGGGGCTCATCCCAGGTCCGACGTCGCCGTCGCGGCGGTCTCGGTCCAACGACCAGAAGCCGTTCTCCACGGTCAGCGGGCGGAGCAGGGCGCCGTCCGCCTCGCTCAGCCAGGACTCGGCTCGGTATTCAATGAACGGCAGGCGATGGTCGATGAAGTCCACCCGCTGGTAGAAGATCTCGGTCCCGTCCTCGCCGGAACCGAGACGGCCCTGCCCCTCCCACGCGCCGATGAGCCAGGACAGCGGAGCGAGCTCCGGGGTCAGGTCAAAAGGCAGTTCAGTGGCCACGAAGGCTCAGCGCTGACCCTTGTACAGGCCGGAGACCACGAGCACGGCGAACGCGGCCATGGCCAGGCCGGCGATGACGAGAAGAACGGTGAAGAAGACCTCGAGTGCAAGAAGGGACATGCCCCGATCCTACTCCAGACCAGGGGTCCGCGCGTGCGGGATTACTCGAGCCGCGTGCCGTCCGCGTCCCGGCCTGACACATGGCGTCCGTGCCGGACCTGCTCGAGCCAGAAGGTGACGAACTCGTCCGAGGGGTAGGTATCAAGGTCCCGCTGGATCGCCTGCAGAATCTGGTCCCCGTCCTGCTGGTCTACGGCATCGATCCGCAGGACCTCCTCCTCGTCGCTGCGCCGGCGCACGACCACGGAGACACCGACGACGTCAGCCCCGGAGCCTCCCAGGACCTGGGTCAGGACGCCGCCCACAAAGCGGAAGACCCGCTCGAAGGCGTCGTCACCGCCCTCTTCCAACGCCACCGTGTAGTTCGCGGCGGCCATTTCCTCAGTCATGATTTCTCCTCCCGCCGGTCAGACCGGCATGATCCTGAACACAAAATAGGTCAGCAGTCCCACGACCGCCACGGGTGCCACCCCCAGGGCCACCGCGGCGCGGCGTCCCAGCGGCCTGCCGAGCCCGCGGTCCGGGGCGGTGCGTCCGGTCAGGACGAGCACCAGCCCGCCCAACAGCCCGGCCACCACCGCAGCGGGCAAGGACAGTGCGCCCCAGGAGGCCGGCCACAGCGGCTCCACCACCACGGGGACGACGCCGGCCAGCACCAGGGAGAGACCCGCGGCCAGACCGCGCCCGCTCCGGCCGGGGAACGGCACCAGTCCGGCCAAGGCCGCGAGCGCCAGGGAGAGGCCCACCGAGACGGCCAGCGGGCCGGCGTCGTACCGGGCGAGGGCCACCCATCCGGCACCGGCACAGACCACGGCCACACCGGTGATGGTGCCGGCCGTGGACTCCAGCCGCTGGGGGCTGCCGGAGCCGCGGAAGAGCTGGACCATGAAGGCTGCCACCACGCCCAGCGCCATGCAGACGGCAATGGGTTCGATCAACGACGCGCCGAAGGCTGTGGGGCCTTCTCCGGAACTCTGGCCGGGCCACAGCGAGACGGCTCCGACGGCCGCCAACCCGGACACGCCGAGGACGGCCGTAAGAGATTTCCGGGCCGGCGCCCCAAGCAATTGGGGCCAGCCGAGGGCGGCCGCGATGACCAGAACCGCGGCCATGGCGACCGAGAACCACGGGCCGCCGAGGCAGGCGGCTCCCACGAGCACGGCGGTGATCGCGGCCGCGGCGGCCAACAGTGGATGCTTCACGCGTCCATCCTGCCATTGTCCAGGTCCGTATAATCGTCCTGACCCGGAGAGGAGTCCACCTTGGCCTTGTTGCTGTTGCTCTCCGGAGCGTCCGCTGAACCCGAATCGATTCTTGAGGCTCTCGCCTTCCTGGACCACCGCACTGTGGCCGGCCCACCGCGGGCCGAGGCGTTGCTTCGCCACCCAGAGGCCGACGTCGTCCTGGTGGACGCCCGCCGCGACCTGACCGGTGCCCGCAACCTGTGCCGGGCACTCTCGACCGCCTCCCCCGGGCTGCCGCTGCTCCCGGTGCTGACCGAGGGCGGCCTGGCCGGCTTCTCCCCCGCGTGGGGCGCCCGTGATTTCCTGCTGGACACGGCAGGCCCGGCCGAGGTGACGGCCCGGTTGCGATTGGCCACCCTCCCCGCACCCGGTGAGGGCCCGGGGTCCGACCAGCCGATCCGCGCCTCCGGGATCTTCGTGGATGCCACCACCTACACGGCCCAGGTCAACGGGGTGCCGATGAACCTCACCTTCAAGGAGTTCGAACTGCTCAAGCACCTCGTGCAGCACCCGGGCCGGGTCTTCACGCGCGAGCAGCTGCTCCACGAGGTGTGGGGCTACGACTACTTCGGCGGCACGCGCACGGTGGATGTCCATGTGCGCCGGCTGCGCGCCAAGCTGGGCTCGGACCAGGAGCAGCTGATCGGCACCGTGCGGAACGTGGGATACCGCTTCGTCCCGCGCGACGGCCCAGGAGAATAACCCGCTCAACGACTAGGGTTGCCCTATGGACCACCCGCACGAATCCCCGTCCTTGTCCACGAGTGCCGGCCGCCTGGATTCCGGGCTGCTGCGCGACCTGAGGGCCCTGGCCGACGCGGCCGAGTCCGCCGACGGCAATCCGCCGTTCTCCGACCAGACCTGGGTGGAGCTGCGCACCACCGACGACCCGGACCGGGTCCGGACCGTCACGGCGTGGCTGGACCACCAGGACGGCCGCGACGGCGAACTGGCGGGCGCCGCCGTCGCCATCTCCGCGGGTCCGGACGCCGGGCCCGGAACCCTCGAACTGGTGGTGCACCCGAGCTGCCGCTCCCAGGGTGTGGCGACCGCCGTGGCCCGGGAACTGGATGCCGGCCTGACCGAGAAGTACAACGCCTGGGCGCACGGCAACCATGCCGCGGCGGCCCGGCTGGCCGAGCAGTTCGGCTACACGCCGGTCCGTGAGCTGCTGCGGTTGCGCCTCACCCACCAGGTGGCCCAGGACGACGCGGAGAACGGCTCCCACCGCACCAGCGTGTGGGACGGCACTGCGCCCGAGGGCATCACCCTGCGCTCCTTCGTGCCCGGTGCGGATGACGCCGCGTTCCTGGAGACGAACGCCGCGGCCTTCGCCGGCCACCCCGAACAGGGGTCACTGGACCAGACCGATCTGGACGCCCGGAAGGCGGAGCCCTGGTTCGATCCGGCCGGGTTCATCCTGGCGGAGGATGCCGACGGAACGCTGCTGGGCTTCCACTGGACGAAGATCCACCCCGGCGCCGATGGGCATCCGCCGCTCGGCGAGGTCTACGTGGTCGGCGTCGGCCCCCAGGCACAGGGCCGCGGTCTGGGCCGGGTGCTGACGGTGGCGGGCATCCGCTACCTGCATCAGCAGGGCGTGGAGGCGGTGATGCTCTACGTGGATGCGGACAACACCGCGGCCGTGGAGCTCTACCGCAAGCTCGGCTTCGTCCGCTGGGACACCGACGTGATGTACACCCCGCGAGGGTAGTCCACCTCGAGGCCACCGGGCCTTCAGCGCCCGATACGATGGGGCGCCACGCCCCTTTTTCGGAAAGTGGATCCCGCATGCCCCAGACTGCAGCCCGCTCGACCGCCGAGTTCCACGATGACGCCCCCACCGCCCCGGTGCTCGCCGCCGGAGTGGTCCCCTGGCGCACCTCCGGTCAGGGGCTCGAGGTGCTGGTGATCCACCGCCCCCAGTACGACGACTGGTCGTGGCCCAAGGGCAAGCTGGACGACGGCGAGACGCTGCCGGAATGCGCGGTGCGGGAGGTCCGCGAGGAGATCGGCCTGGTGGTCGACCTGGGGCTGCCGCTGCCGACGACTCGGTACACCATCGGCGCCGCCAAGACGCCCAAGGAGGTCTGGTACTGGGCCGCCGAGGCCTCCCGGACCACCCCGGTCCCGGATGGCCGGGAGGTGGACCGCACCGAGTGGATGAGTGTCAAGAAGGCCCGCGCCGCCCTGACCAACTCCACGGACCGCGAGCCGCTGGAGGCCCTGGCCGCAGCACACCGCGACAAGACCCTGCGCACCGCCCCGTTCATCATCCTGCGCCACGCGAAGGCGAAGCCGCGCTCCTCCTGGTCCCGCGCGGAGGACCAGCGGCCGCTCGCGGCGACGGGACAACGGCAGGCGATGTCCGTGCGTCGCCTGCTGGGAGCCTGGAATCCGGACAAGGTCATCACGTCCCCATATCTGCGCTGCGTGGAGACGGTGACCCCGTACGTGAAGGACACCAAGCGCGGGTTCAAGGAGGTCGGGGCCTTCACCGAGAAGACGGCGAAGAACAAGCCCAAGAAGTCACGCAAGGAGATGGCGGCCCGGCTGGGCAAGCAGCGCTCGACCTTGCTGTGCACCCATCGGCCGGTGTTGCCGGAGATCCTCGAGGTGCTCCAGGACGACGTGCTGGCGGACGGAGCACCCGGGTCCCGGGACGCTGTGCTGGCCGCCCTGCCCCGCAAGGATCCCTACCTCAAGCCCGGTGCGGTCATCGTCGCGCACCAGGCCCTGGACGCCGGTGGGAAGATCGTGTCGATCGAGGTCTACGACGTCTGGGACGACTGAAGTAGCCTCATCGCATGAGCACCCAGGGCAGCAGCACCGAGACCCCCAAGATCGTCCACGACGACCTGCGCGTGGAGCGCGACCCGGACCGCGGCCGGATCGAACTGTGGCAGAAGGCGCAGTTCATCGGCTTCCTCGGCTACACGGAGCAGACCGTGGGCGAGGAGACCGTGGTGGTCCTGCAGCACACCATCATCCATGAGGCCTTCGGGCGCCGCGGCTACGCCCGCGCCCTCGTGACAATCGTGCTGGAGCGGCTCAAGGCCGAGGGCTTCCTGATCGTCCCGGAGTGCTCCTACGTGCAGGACTACCTGCGTCGCTACCCCGAGTATGCCCCCCTGGTTTTTAGGGGCGGGTTCGAGGGCGAGTCCGAGGGCAAGCAGTAGTCCACCCCCTATCGAATGTGTCAATGGGTTGATACATTGACACAGAGACGAAGGGGGAATACATGGACCACGCCATGGGATGGGCCGGGTCCACCGGCATAGGACTGGCCGTGGGACTGGGCCTGCTGTACGTCGTCCTGCGTGGCACCGCATGGAGTCCCGGCCGCGGCGACCCCATCCGGGCCGTGCGCACCCACGCGATGATCGCGGCACTCATCGCCTTCTTCGCCTCCGGCACCGCTGGGCTGGCCGCGCTGGCCACCCCGGAGCAGTCTGGCGTCTTCGGCAACGGGCTCAGCAACGGGTTCAGCGACGGCGCCTTCCCGGTGACCACTGAGACCGACGGGGAGACCATCCGGAGCATCATCAGCGCCCCGCTACCTCCCCTGCCGTGGTACGAGGCGCTCGGGATCGCCCTCGGACCGGTGGTGGCCTTCGTCCTGGTGTACGCCGTGGCACAGTACACGTGGCCCCGGCAGACCGGCGCCGTGCGCATGGCCCGCCTGAGCGACCGCCGCGCCATCGATCTCCTCCCCCGCTACCTGACCGGCGCCACCGCCGTCATCATGGTGGCCGCCGCCGGGTTGGTGGTGCTGGCCTGGCAGACCCCGGCGGTTCAGGCACGCGAGGTCACGGAGTCGTGGAGTGACGAGCACGGCAGCTCGGAGAGCAGTTGGTTCGAGCCAGGGTCCCGCGGCGGCGGGGACATCGCACCCTGGCTGCTGCTGGCCCTGGTCCTGGCCGCCGTCGGCTTCGTGATCGTGCTGCGGATCATCGCCCGGCGCCCCACGCTGACCGGACTGCACCCCCGGGACGACGACCTCGTGCGGCGCATCGCCGTCAACCGCGCCCTGCGCACTGTGGCGGTCATGATGCTGGGCATCGGTGCCGGCGGGTTCAACGCCTGGGCGAATGCTGACGCAGGGCTGGCCCGCCAAACCGAGGATCGCTACTCCACCCCCTTCATGCCCTGGCTCGCCCTGGCCTCGCTTCTCGTGATGCTGGTCCTGCTGTTCTGGCGGTCTCCGCACGTCGCCGAGCTCGGCTCCCACACGGTGCGGCATCCGGAGACGTTCGACGCCGGCCCGGCACCCCGGCCTTTCGGCGCACCGGCCACGCCGGGCACCGCCCGCGCCGTGCTACGCCTGCGCCTGGACGGGGCCACCTTGGCGTGGATGGTCGCGGCACCGATCGCCGCGCTGGTGGGCTACTTCTCCTGGGCTCTACCCCACACAGGCTCGTCCGTGGACCGGTCGGCCGGGCCCGCTGGGGGGTCCGCGTGGGACACGTGGTCGATGCTGCTGTGGTCCGCACTGCCGTGCGCCGCAGCCCTGGTCATCCTGGGCGTCACCGAGTTCGGCGTCCGCCGAGGCCACAGCCCGTCCTGGGA
>NZ_JALDXU010000007.1:0-70153 GCF_032154715.1 Citricoccus sp.
TAGAGCGCCACCTTGCCAAGGTGGAGGTCGCGAGTTCGAATCTCGTCATCCGCTCCACTGAAGATCAAGAGCACCACAAGATCCCCCAACGACGTCCACCGTCGTTGGGGGATCTTGTGTTCGCGGGGACGTCGCAGGGAAGCAGCTCCCACCCAACGGCTTCAGCCATGCGGCAGCCGTTCAGCCGGGTTACAGCCCCGTCTCCCCCATCTGACCCTCCCGGACCAGGGCCGTCATGCGGGACACGGTGCGGAAGTACTTCTTCATGTACCCGCCGCTCATCATCTCCTCAGTGAACAGCCGGTCGAACGGCACACCCGAGGCGATGACCGGCACGTCCTTGTCATACAGGCGGTCCGCCAGGACCACGAAGCGCAGGGCCATGGCCTGCTCGGTGATGGTCTCCACGTGGTGCAGCACCATCACGTCGACATCCTCCACGAGCTTGCGGTAGCGGCTCGGGTGCACGCGCGTCAGGTTGGCGGTGAGGCCCTCGAAGGAGTCCTCGGACACGACGGCGGCATCCGGGAAGCGATCGGCCAGCACCGTCAACAGCTGGTCGTCCTCCAGCGGATCCGGTGCCGCGGTCAGGCCACGGTGGCGGTAGTCCTCGCCGTCCACCCGGATCACGTCGAACTGATCGGCCAGGACCTGGATCTCCCGTTTGAAGTCCTGGGCCGCGAAGCGCCCGTCTCCGAGCGATCCGGGCAGGGTGTTGGACGTGGCCACCAGCTTCACCCCTGCGTCCGAGAGCTCCCGCATCAGCCGTGACATCAACACGGTGTCACCCGGATCGTCCAGCTCGAACTCATCGATGCAGACGAGGGTGTATTCCTTGAGCACGTCCACGGCCTTGCGGAAGGACAGTGCGCCGACGAGGTTGGTGTACTCGACGAAGGTGCCGAACGCCTTGGGACCCGGCGCGGCATGCCACGTGGAGGCCAGCAGGTGGGTCTTGCCCACGCCGAAGCCGCCGTCCAGGTAGATGCCGGCGGCCGGCGTCGTGCCCTTGGATTTTCCGGCCGAGCCGGACTTGCCGCCCTTGAGGAACCCGAACAGTCCCCCGCCGCTGCCCTTGCCGTTGCCCTTGCCGCCCTGAGTCCCGCCCTTGATGGAGTCGGCGAACTCGCGCAGACGGCTCACGGCCTCGGCCTGCGAGGGGTGGGCCGGGTCCGGGATGTAGGTGTCGAAGGAGACCTCACCGAACCGGTACGAGGGGTGGAAGCCGGCGAGCAGGTCCTCGGCGGACACCTGGGGGGTGCGGTCTGCGAGGTGAACGGTCTCAGCCACGGGCGGCTCCATCCTGATGGGGTGCGACGGATTGGGTCAGGCGGTACGACCCGGCCATGACGACGGTAACTCTACCGGCGGCGGCCGCCGGCCCATGTCACCCGATGTCTATGAAGGCAACCCTCACCAATTACCACCGGGGCACGTGGCGTAATGTAAGAGAATGACCACTGAATCCTCCAGTTCACCCGACTTGTCCGCTCCTGCCTCTGCTGACCCGTCCACCGACTTCTCCGGCTATGCGCATCCGGAGAAGCTCGTGTCCACCCAGTGGGTCGCCGATCACGCCCTGGGCGAGGACCACGCGAATATCGTCGTTCTTGAGTCCAACGAGGACACCCTCCTCTACTCCACCGGCCACCTTCCCGGCGCTCTCAAGATCGACTGGCACACCGAGCTGAACGATCCGGTCACCCGGGACTTCGTCGGCCCGGAGGAGTTCGCCCGCGTCCTTGGCTCCAAGGGCATCGGCCGGGACACGACCGTGGTGTTCTACGGCGACAAGTCCAACTGGTGGGCCGCCTACGCACTGTGGGTCTTCACGCTCTACGGTCACGCCGATACCCGCCTGATGGACGGCGGCCGGGACAAGTGGATCGCCGAGGGCCGGGAGACGACCCGGGAGGTCCCGTCGGTGACCGAAGTCGACTACCCCGTGATCGAGCGCGACGACTCCACCGAGCGTGCTTCCCGCGAGGACGTGCTCCACCACTTCGGCAAGCCCCTGGTGGACGTCCGCTCGCCGCTCGAGTACACCGGTGAGACCACCCACATGGCCGGCTACCCGCAGGAGGGCACCCTGCGCGGCGGCCACATCCCCACTGCCGCCTCCGTTCCGTGGGCCAAGGCCGCCAACGAGGACGGCACCTTCAAGTCCCGCGAGGAACTGGAGGAGATCTACCAGAACGACGCCGGCCTCGGCACCTCCGACGACGTGGTCGCCTACTGCCGGATCGGTGAGCGGTCATCGCACACCTGGTTCGTGCTGCGCCACCTCCTCGGCTATGAGAAGGTCCGCAACTACGACGGCTCCTGGACCGAGTGGGGCAACTCCGTGCGCCTGCCGATCGCCGTGGGTGAAGAGCGCGGCGAAGCACCGGCCGGGCGCTGACCGGTCTGGGGCAGAGATCCGGCAGAGCAGAGGTCCGGTAGGCCTCAGGCGGGCTCCTGGAGGCAGGACGGGACTAGGCTGGGGTGCGGCATAGATCGCACCCCAGCGGTGTTGAAGCGATAGACCCACCGACCACCCTGGAAGGAAACGCACTCCACGATGACCACCACCGAACTCCCCGAGAAGCTCCACGAGATCGTCGAGGACTTCCGGGCCGTCCCGGACCCGGAACGGCTGGAACTGCTGCTGGAGTTCTCCGATGAGTTGCCGGCCCTGCCCGAGCGCTATGCCGGTCACCAGGACCAGATGGAGCAGGTCACCGAGTGCCAGACGCCGTTGTTCCTCGCGGTGGAGCTGGAGCACACCGTGCCCGACGCCGGCCCCACCGCCGAGTCGATCGTCCGCCTGTTCGTCTCCGCCCCGCCGGAGGCTCCGACCTCCCGAGGCTTCGCCTCGGTGCTGTCCCAGAGCCTGAACGGCCTGCCGGCACGCGAGGTGCTGGCCGTCCCCGAGGACCTCTCGACCCGCTTGGGCCTCCAGAAGGCCCTGACTCCCCTGCGACTGCGGGGCATGTCCGCCATGCTCGGGCGCATCAAGCGCAACATCGCGGACCAGCTGGCGGCGTGAACCCGTAGCAGGACACGCATCCGCTCGTCGCTCCGGACACCACATGGCCCGCCAGAAGCCCGCCCCCACCGCGTCGACGCCCGCCTTGCGCATGCTGGACCGGGCCGGCGTCGCGCATGAGGTGTTGGAGTACCAGCACGACGAGCGATCCGGTCAGGGCTTCGGCGAGGAGGCCGCTGCGAAGCTGGGACTGGACGCCACCGTGGTGTTCAAGACCCTGATGGTGACCCTGCCGGACGATTCCCTGGCCGCCGGCGTGGTGCCCGTCGCCGGGACCCTCGATCTGCGGGCCTTGGCCTCCGCGCTCGGGGTCAAGAAGGTCACCATGGCCGATCCGGACGTGGCGCAGAGACGCACGGGCTACGTGCTGGGCGGGATCTCACCGATGGGCCAGCGGCACCACGCCGCTGTGGTCATCGACTCCTCGGCCCTGGACCGAGACCATGTGCTGGTGTCGGGAGGCCGCCGGGGGCTCGACGTGCGCATGACACCGCAGGATCTGGTGGCGGTGACGCAGGCACGCGTCGCACCGATCGCGGGCCCGCGGACCAGGTCGTAGAGATGCTCCGTCCGAGGATCAGTCGAGCGCGGAGGCCCCGCCCGTGGTCGCCGTCAGCGCCTCGGCCACGGCATTCTCGGTCGCCAGGAGCGCCTCGGACATGGACAGCTCCGTGGCGGGGCTGCCCGCCGGGGTGACCGCCGCCGCGCGGACGTGTGCCTTGTCCACGTCCGGGAACAACCGGTGCAGCAGCCGGGTGGTGCGCATCAACGAGATGAGCGGCCATGTGACGTCGTCGGCCGGCTGGCCGTCCATGAGGACACCGCGGATCCGGTCCCGCAGCTCGTGCTCGACGTGTTCGTCACGCTCCCGGTAGCGCGTCCGGTGAAAGATCCAGAGCACGGTGCTCTCGTCTTCCTCCACGATGCCCCGCTTCACCAGCGATGCCGCCACGGCGTCCCTCAGCGTCTGACGTGAGAACCGGTTGATCCACTGCTCGGCGTCCCGATGGCGGGTGAAGGCGCGGATGATGTCCCAGACCTGCTCCAGGGGCCACTCGAGCTGGGTGCTGTGCGCCCAGGCTGGCGGATTCGGATCAGCGGCGAAGACCTGCTGCGGATGCTCGATCGACCGCACCGTACTCCGCGTGACCTCGAGCCGGCCTCGGCGCGCCAACTCGACCAGTGCGGCACCGGCGATTCCCATCCCGACGGTCGGCCCGTCCAGCAGGAGCTTGCCCTTCTCATCGTCCAGGCACAGCAGGAGGAAGTACTCGGGAATGTTCAGAGGGCGGTCGGTGACAGCCTCAGTGCTGTCCTTGAAGGGCTCGCTCATCCATCCATTGTGGCGTAGAAGACACCAATTGCGCAGGGCCGAGGGATTCAAGGCAGTCCAGCCGGGTTCTGCGGGCTCCAGCGGTGCTCGGAGGCGTTCGGCAGCGTTCGGCAGCGTTCGGTGGAATGAGACAGCGGCCAGCGGCCAGCGTCCCAGGCTACTGACCGTCGTCGGGCTCGCGGACCCTGTGGGACTGCCGGTACACCGTGACCATGCGCTGGCCCACGGTGATGGCGGACGCCGCCGTCAGGAGCAGGAGGACCACGGTCAGGACCCATGGGTTCAGACCGAGACCGGTCAGACCGGCGAACACCAACGTCACCACGAGCCGCTCCGCCCGTTCAGCAATGCCGGTATTGGCGTCAAAGTCCAAGGATTCGGCCTTGGCCCGGACGTAGGACACCAACATGCCGAGTGCCAGGCTGGCGGCGGCAGCCACCCCGGCGATCCAGACGTCGCCAGCGCCGAAGAACCAGAGCATCAGTCCCAGGAAGACAGCGGCGTCTTGGACCCGGTCCAGGGTGGAGTCGAGAAAATTCCCCCACCGTCCCGTCGTTCCGGCGATCCTGGCCATGACCCCGTCCAGCACGTCCGAGAAGACGAAGAGGGTGATGACCATGGTGCCCCAGAACAGTTCTCCCATCGGGAACAGGATCAGTGCCCCCAGTACCACGCCGAGGGTCCCGATGATGGTCACGGCATCCGCCGAGACACCCCGGGCCAGGAGGAACCGGGCTGCCGGCGTGAAGATCCGGGTGAACAGGGCCCGGGCGTGGCGGTTCAGCATCAGCCGCGCTGTTCCGTGGCGGTGGTCGCCTGGTGCGTGTCGAAAGCCGCTTCCGCTTCCACCCAGGCTCCGGCCACGGCCGCGCGGACCGTATCCAGGGTCACCGTGATGTTCTTGGTCTCGGCGATGATGGGCAGGAAGTTTCCGTCTCCGCCCCACCGGGGCACGATGTGCTGGTGCAGGTGGGCGGCGATGCCAGCGCCGCCGGTCTTGCCCTGGTTCATGCCGAGGTTGAATCCGGTGGCCTTCGCCGTGGCACGCAGTGCCGTCATGCCGATCTGGGACAGCCGGGCGATCTCCAGGGTCTCGTTCACGGTGAGGTCCGTGTAGTCGGGAACATGGCGGTAGGGACACACCAAGAGGTGCCCTGCGTTGTACGGGTAGAGGTTGCACAGCACGAAGGCCGTCCGGCCCCGTGCCACGATCAGTGACTGCTCGTCGGATCGGCCCGGGGCGGCGCAGAACGGACACGTGGATTCCCCGCTGACCTGGTCCTGTCCCCCACGGACATAGGCCATCCGGTGGGGGTTCCACAGTCGTTGGAAACCGTCCGGCGTACCGGCGAGTTCGAAGTCGTCGGTGGCCGGGGTGCTGTCCCTCGGGCTCGGCACCGGGGTCACTGGGTCTCCCGGTTCCTCACGGCATTCACGATGCGTTCGACGGCTTCGCTCACGGGCACGCCGTTGTCCTGGCTGCCGTCTCGGAACCGGAAGGAGACCGCTCCTGCTTCGGCGTCCTCGCCACCGGCGATGAGCACGAACGGCACCTTCTCCTTGGAGGCGGTGCGGATCTTCTTCGGGAAGCGGTCGGAGCCGTCGTCGAGGCGGGCCCGGATGCCCTGGGCCTTGAGCTGGGTGACGACGGCGGCCAGGTAGTCGTTGAAGGCCTCAGCGACCGGGATCGCCACCACCTGCTCGGGGGCCAGCCAGGCCGGGAAGGAGCCGGCGTAGTGCTCGGTGAGCACGCCGAGGAAGCGTTCGATGGACCCGAAGAGGGCGCGGTGGATCATCACGGGGCGTTGGCGGGTACCGTCCGCGGCCTGGTACTCGAGGTCGAAGCGTTCTGGGAGGTTGAAGTCCAACTGAATGGTGGACATCTGCCAGGTGCGGCCGATGGCGTCCTTCGCCTGGACGGAGATCTTTGGACCGTAGAAGGCGGCGCCGCCCGGATCCGGAACCAGGTCAAGGCCGGAGGCGGTGGCGACCTCCTCGAGGGTGCGGGTGGCCTCCTCCCAGATGGCGTCCTCGCCGACGTACTTCTCGGGATTCTTGGTGGACAGTTCGAGGTAGAAGTCGTTGAGGCCGTAGTCCTTGAGGAGGTCCAGGACGAAGGTGAGGGTGGTGGTCAACTCCTCCTTCATCTGGTCCTTGGTGCAGTAGATGTGGGCGTCGTCCTGCGTCATCCCGCGCACGCGGGTCAGGCCGTGCACCACACCGGACTTCTCATAGCGGTACACCTGCCCGAACTCGAACAACCGCAGAGGCAGCTCACGGTAGGAGCGGCCTCTCGACGCGAAGATCAGGTTGTGCATGGGGCAGTTCATCGGCTTGAGGTAGTAGTTCTGCCCCTGCTTGGTGATCTCGCCCGTGAGCGGATCCCGCTGCTCATCGATCTGCATGGGCGGAAACATGCCGTCCGCATACCAGTCGAGGTGTCCGGAGATCTCGTAGAGGTGCTGCTTGGTGATGTGGGGGGTGTAGACGAACTCGTAACCGGCCTCGGTGTGACGCTGACGCGAGTAGTCCTCCATCTCCTTGCGGATGATGCCGCCGCGAGGGTGGAACACGGGCAGGCCGGATCCCAGCTCGTCCGGGAAGGAGAACAGGTCCATCTCGGCACCCAGTTTGCGGTGGTCGCGGCGCTCAGCCTCGGCCAGGCGCTCTTGGTATGCCTTGAGATCGTCTTTGGTGGGCCACGCGGTGCCATAGATGCGCTGCAGCTGCTTGTTCTTCTCGTTGCCCAACCAGTAGGCGGCAGCCGAACGGGTCAGCGCGAAGGCGTTGGAGATGAGCTTGGTGTTCGGCAGGTGGGGACCGCGGCAGAGGTCGCACCAGACACTGTCACCGGACTTGCGGTCCACGTTGTCGTAGATCGTGATCTCGCCGGCGCCGACCTCGATGTTCGCACCCTCGCCGACGGCGTCCGCGTCTTCCTGCTTGCCCAGCAGTTCTAGTTTGTACGGCTCATCGGCCATCGCCTGGCGGGCCTCATCCTCGGTGACCACGCGGCGTGCGAAGGTCTGGTTCGAGTTGATGATCTTCTGCATCATCTTCTCGAGGGACTTGAGGTCCTCCGGGGTGAAGGGATCCGCGACGTCGAAGTCGAAGTAGAAGCCGTCCGTGATGTAGGGGCCGATGCCCAGCTTGGCGCCCGGGCGCAGCTGCTGAACCGCCTGGGCCATGACATGGGCGGTCGAGTGCCGCAGGACGTTGAGTCCATCCTCATCCGAGATGTCCACGCCCACGACGTCCGCGCCGGCCGGTATCTGGCGGCTCAGATCCTGCAGTTGGCCGTCCACTCGCATCACGACGATGGTCTTCTGGTCGGAGAAGAGCTCTGAGCCGGTGGTACCCGAGGTCACCTCCCGCGTTTCCGCGTTGACGGTGATGGTGAGTTGTTCGTGCTGCGACGCCTCGGACACGGTCCGGTTCCTCCTCGGGTAGGGCTTCAGGGCTGATGGCATACGGTGGCCATCGCCAGCCACCGGCCATTCTAGGGCAGACATGGGCGGTTCGCCGTCTGATGGCGTGCACACCGTGGTGCCACTGGTGGCGTCCTGCAGATCAGACGACCGCGTGTCACGAGCGTGGCGGTGGCTGGTTCGGCTGGTTCGGCTGGTTCGGCTGGTTCACGCCGCATCATCGAGGTTGTCGCGACGACCCGGGCCACCCGGAACCCCGGGCCCTTGGTTCCCTGGGCTCCCTGGATCTCGGGGACGCCAGTAGTGGTTGCGGCGGGGCCGTTGTTCGGGATCGTGATAGCGGGCGGGGATGAACCAGGGCACCCCGTCTTTGACCTCGATCTCCCAGGCTCCAGCATGGACGGCGTGGTGGTGGTGTGAGCAGAGCAGGACTCCGTTCTCAACACTGGTGGGCCCGCCATGCTCCCAGAAGCGGATGTGGTGGGCTTCGCACCAGGGAGCGGGTATGGAGCAGGCAGGGGCTGCGCATCCGCCGTCCCGGGCGACGATGGCCCGTCTGAGCTTTCGGGTGAACAGCCTCTGGGCTCGCCCCACGTCCAGCACTTCTCCTGACCCTCCGAGCACGATGGGGATCAGGTCCGCATCACAGGCCTTCTGCCGAATGGTCTGTGGATCGACCGCCCCCGCATAGGCCGCCTGGGAGACCACGTGACCGGCGGCTCCCTGGCCTTTCACACTGGTGTAGTGACCCGCCAGGGACTCGTAGTCGATCGTCACCAGAACCTGGGGCCTGACTCCGCCACTGCCGGAATCCGGCAGGTCGGATCCGCCCTCTTCGGCGGTAGGGGTCGTTTGATTCGTCAAGGCCAAGGCACCGGTCAGGGCACTGATAAGTCCATCCAGTTCCCGTTGGGCCCGACTCCGGGAATCCAGCGAGTCGGCAACATCCAGGTGCTCCGCCCAAACCTCGGAACCCGAGCCGTCGTCAGAATACCTGCGAGGGTTGGAGGAGGCGGAGACGAGGGTCTTCAGCGTCTCATGTTGGCCGTCGGTCGCCAGCAGGGACCAGCGGTGCAGATTCGCGGTTCCCTTGCCGTGATAGAAGAGTCCCTGGGCCGCGTTCATCTGGGCCTCGGTGGGCTCGAGACCATCGGGGTTCACCACGGCGTCAAAGCGCTGGCGCCAGTACGCGCACACCTTCCGTAGGGCGTCCGGGTCCATCTCCCGCGCCTGGGCCGCCAACACCCGCTCGCCCTCAGCGATCAAGAGCTCGATGTGATCCTTCGGAGCTCCGGCCCGGCCCGCGTCAGCACGAGCAGACGTGAGGGCGTCCACCACCGTGTCCACGGCGACTGGATCGGCCTGGGCAGAGATCACGGTACCGGCCAGTGCGGTCATCTCGGGCTGAATCACCTGGGTTCGGTCTGGGGTCAATCGCGGCATGACTCGGATAGCGCGTCGGACGCGTTTCCTCGCCTCATGGCGGGGAACGTGGAGGACCTGCTGCAGATAGTCCACCCCGTTGCGGTAAGCACACTTACCCTCCGGAATCCCCAACATGCCACGGCGGGTGGCATGCTCCTCGAAGACGCCGTCCACATGTCCTGCCAACCCCGTTCGAGCCGCATCCACCCATCTGCCGAGCTCTTCGACCCGGGAGAGCACGACGGGCAGACATCCCGCCGGCACAGCTTCCGCGGTGGCGCCCAGGGAGTCACCTCCCAGGGATTCGTCATTCAGGGCCTTTCCACTCAGCAACTGGCTCGGGTCAGCGTCACCCTTCTCGTCGAGCACCCTGTCCGCATGGGCGTACAGACCCCACTCCTCGGAACGATCATGATCCGACCCGTCCGGGAAGCGGTCGACAGCGTCCAGCAGCCGGGGATCCGACACCCGTGACGCCAGCTCCTCCAGAAGGAGACGGGAGGCCGCCAGCAGCTCGGGCAAGTCCAGCCCTGCCAACTCGTCCTTCTCGATCACCGGTACTCCTCTCCTGTGTAGCCTGTCTCTTCCGTGTAGCCCGTCGCCCTGTGAGAGGCGTGCAGCCCACCCCCGCTGAAGGCCACCCCAGCCGTGGTCAGCGACTCAGGATGCCTCTGGGTAGCTGCCACAGCGTGCTACCACGGCCTCGTCGTGACCTCACCAACTCGCCCCCCCGCCGTCGATTTTCTAGTACATATATTCGATCATGTGGCGCAGACACGATAAGCACCTCCACCGCAGAATGTGGACGCCGTGCCGCCTTCTGTGACCTGTGCAGGAAGGGGCACGCACCGGGGATCTGGCCATCCGGCGTCGTGCGTTTCTACACTCAGGGCAACCAGCGTCCGAGTGCTGACAGCGCAGCCCAGAACCGGGAAGTAGCCATGCCATCCACCACAGATCCCCCCACCGGTGAGCCGCCTCGCCGGGGCAGGCATCCACGACTCAGGGTCCAGAATTTCTTCGTCTCGCAAGATGGCATCGCCGCAGGGGAAGACCAGAGCCTGGAACGCCCCTTCGGGCATGTGGACCCCGGCCCGCTGACCCGATGGGCGGGGGCCACGGACAGCTGGCCCAACCGGACAGAGCCTGGCGGCTCCCGGGGTGTGGACGACCATATCGTCCGCGACTTCACCCACAACATCGGGGCCGAGATCATGGGAAGTCACAAGTTCAGCCCGTTCCGGGGCCCCTGGACGAGCGAGGACTGGAGGGGCTGGTGGGGTGATGATCCGCCGTTCCGCACCCCGGTGTTCGTGCTGACCCACCACCTGCGCCCGTCCTTCTCCCTCAGCGACACGACCTTTCACTTCCTCGATGCCAGCCCGTCCGAGGCACTGAGGATCGCCATGGACGCCGCTCAGGGCAAGGATGTCCGTCTCGGCGGTGGTGTCACGACGGTGCTGGAGTTCCTCGAAGCGGGCCTCGTGGATGACCTTCACATCGCCGTGGCCCCCCATGACATCGGTTCAGGACTGCGGCTGTGGTCCAGTCCGACGGATCTTGAGGACCGCTTCCATCATGAGAGTGTCCTGAGCCCCAGTGGGATGGAGCATCACTTCTTCTGGCGTTGAGTCGCGGCGTCGGCGTCAAGAACCGCCAGCAGGTGCCGGCTACGCTGCCGGATCAGCCGGCGGAGGTAGGGCACCAGGACCAGTCTTTCGGCCAGGCGTCCGAAGAGGGGCGACGTCACGGTGATGGTATCCGTCATGGTGCTCGCCGTCTGAGCGATTCCCCCGGCCGTTGCGAGTCCGACTCCGGCGGATCCATGTACTCCGCTCGAGAATTCATGGACATGGCGGAAGGAGCGGAAGGGGCCGGTGACCTGCTCGTCGACGAACCGACGGGGGCGGTCGTGTTCAGTGATCTGGGAGGTCATGGTGAACCAGATCCCGAAGTGCCGGGCCCGCCACGTGACGGTCTCGCCGAGACCGATCTGCCCCGAGGTCACGCCGTCGATGGCCTGTTCGCCGGAGTCCGCCATCGATCCGAGATGCTCGTCAATGCTCAGGGAGAGATCGAAGAGCCGCTCGGCTGCGTGTGACGACGGGGTCACCACCGTGAATGTGCTCGTCATGGTCCGATCGTCGCACGTCCTGGGACAGATCGGGCAGATCGGTTTCCGCCCGTCGCCGAGGCACCCTCCGGAACTCCCACCGCGCCGCGCACCTTGACCGGCCAGGACCCGGTGTCATGGTGAGGGATATCGGGAAGCCGCGCGGTGGCCCCCACCGCCTGGCGCGAGCCCCCGGTGTCCTGCTGTTGGGCGGCCGATGAGGCAGCAGGTCCCCACGGCACCGGAACAGGGGGCGTACCCGCCCGGGTCCGGTCCCGGCGTAGCCAGGCCCGCCATTCGTCCCGCGTGCCATCCAGATAGTCCGGATCGGGCAGTGCCTCGGGCCGGTGCAGGTCCCAGGCGCGAATGGCCTGCAGGCTGATGGCCCGGGGACCGGTCCGGCGCGTCGTGCCCTCGATCAGCATCAGGCGGGCCGAGAACAGCATCTCACCGGTCTCATGCTGGGCCTCCGTGAAGAACGAGGCATCCACGCACCCCGTTCCATCGTCCACGGAAATGAACACCACGCGCTTGCCGCTGCGCATGGGCGGGGTCTGCGTCGCCACCCGCACCCCGGCCACCAACACCCGTGACTGAGACCGCAACCCGAGCAGATCCTCCGCCGCCGTCACCCCGAGCGCGTCCAGATACGGCCGGTGCGACTCCATCAAATGTGCGGTCGTGTCCATGGCGGTCAGATCGAGCTCGGTCCGCACCTGTTGGTCCCGACTGGGTTCCGGGAACATCGGCACGATCGCCGCCGCCTCGGTATCGGGCAGCTCCAGGGAGAGCTGACCGTCGACCTGGCGTCCCCCGGACCGTTTTCTCCGCCCCGACAGTCCTTCGAGCTGCCCACCGTGCTGCAGTTCCAGATGGTGCACCAGGTCCGTGCGTGACGCCCCGCCCGGCGGCAGGAGGCAGTCCAGGGCACCAAGTTGGGCCAGTCGTTCAAGGTTCCTCCGGGTCGGGCGGGCCCGGTCCCGCACATCGGCCAGCGAGGCATAGGGCTGCCCCGCCACGATCCTCTTGATCTCCGTCTCGCTCAGCCCGGACAACGCGTTCAGTGCGAGCCGGATCCCCCAGTGCCCCGTGGTCTTCCCCGGCCCGACGCCGGCCGGCCGGCTCCCAGCGGCCGGCGCATTCGCCGGGAAGGGCGCGGCGACGGCGTCGGGAATCTCAGGGTGGCTGGGCACCCATTCGAGCCTGAACCGATCGATGGAGGCGTTGATGTCCACGGGCAGCACCGGGATGCCCATGCGGCGGGCCTCGGCGATCATCAGCCGGCGGGGATACATGCCGGGATCGTGCTCGAAGATCCCGGCCAGGAACGCCTCGGGGTGATGGGTCTTGAGCCACGCCGAGTGGTAGGTGGGAACGGCGAACGCGGCGCCGTGGGCCTTGCAGAAGCCGAAGGAGCCGAAGGCGTGCAGCGTTCCCCAGACCTCGTCCACGACCTTCGGCGGATAGTTTCTCGCCAGCGCCGTCGACCGGAAGAACTCCTCCACCACGGCCTCCTGCGGCCCACCGATCTGACGGCGGAACTCATCGGCCTGGGCCAGCCCGCAGTTGGTCATCACGTCGAAGGTCCGCAGTACCTGTTCGTGGAACACGGTCACCCCGTGCGTCTCGGCCAGCACGGGTTCCAGGTCCGGATGGGGATACCGCGCCTGGGAGAAACCGTGGCGTTGCTCAAGGAAGGGCCGCACCATGTCCGACTGCATGGGCCCAGGCCGGAACAACGAGATGTCGATGGTCAGGTCATTGAATTCCACGGGCGCCATCTTCCCGATCAGCTCACGCTGGCCCGGTGACTCGATCTGGAAGATGCCCAGGGTGTGCGTGGTCCGGATCAGGTCGAAGGTCGGCTCGTCATCGAAGGGCACCAGTTCGAGGTCCACGGCCTCCCCCGTGGTCCGCTCGATCTCGGCCAGGGTGTAGGCGATGGTCGACTGCATCCTCACGCCGAGCACGTCGAGCTTGAGCATGCCCATGGGATCCATGTCGTGCTTGTCGAACTGACTCATCGGCAGGTCGATCCCGGAGGGCTGCAGCGGCGTCCGGTCCAGCAGGGTGGCGTCCCCGAGGATCACCCCGCACGGGTGCATGGCGATGTGCCGCGGCAGCCGGTCCAGTCGCTCGGTGAGGTCCACCAGCAGGTCCAATTGCTCCTGCCCGGCGGCCCGGCCTGATTCGACCTGTTCCGCGAAACCGCGCAATTCCGGCATCCGGTCCAGGGCCTCACGGAAGCTCGACGCCGAGAACCGCCAGAGTTGCTTGGCGATCATATCCACCTGCCCCGGTTCCATGCCGAGGGCCATCCCGGCGTCACGCACCGCTCCTCGCGCACGGTAACCGTTCTGCATGCTCATGAGCGTGGTGCGTTCAGCCCCGAAGCGCTCGAACATCGCCTGGTAGACATCGTGACGGCGGGCCGATTCCACGTCGATGTCGATGTCCGGCAGGGTCGAGCGGTCGTTGGAGAGAAAGCGTTCGAAGATCAGCTCGTGCCGCATGGGGTCCACGTTGGAGATCCGCAACAGGTAATTGACCAGCGACGAGGCCCCGGATCCACGCGCTGAGACCCGCACCCCCATCTTCTCGATCATCTCCACCACCTCGGCCACGGTCAGGAAGTAGCTGGCGAAACCGAGCCGGCTGATGATGCCCAGCTCATGCTCCAACCGCTGCTCCAGGTCCTGGCCGGCGGTCGACGACACAAAGCGGGTCCCGGTATAGAGGCCCGGAAAGCGGTCGGCAACCCTGCCGAGAGTGCGGTCCCGCAGCGCACTGACCGGGTCCCCGGTGATCCCGATGACCGAGGCCTCCGGGACGGTGGGACGCATCCAGCCCAGATCCGGACCGGGGTCCATCCGGCAGGCATCGGCGAGGGCATGGGTGTCATCCAGCAGGGCCGTGAATCCCTCGGCACTGCCGCCGGCCCGCCCCTCCGTCCCGGACCCGGCCGCCTGGCAGACCTCCAGGGCGATCTGGTGCATGGACTCTGCGGGCTTCAACCAGCCCTGCCCGTTGGGCTGCAGGTCGGTGAGGGTCTCGAGGGAGCTCAGGGCCCGGGCGGCGTCGAGGACGTCCGCGGTGGCGGCCCCGTCCGGCGTCGCATAGCGCACCGCGTTGGTCAGCACCGCCGGCACCCTGGTCTCCCGTGCGGCGCGCAGCATCTTCACGGCGTGAGCGGCTGACAGCTTCTCCCCCGGCGCAGACAGGTGGCAGACCACCTCCACCCGCAGGGATCCGGCGGGCAGCGCGGCCTTCCACTGGCGCAACAGCGCCCGGCCGGCCGTGTACTTGCGCGCGGCCATCAACTGCCCGACGTCGGATCCTGGCCCCAGCAACACGAACAGTTCCGGCGGGGCACCGTGGTGCCTGCCAGCAGACCACTCGGCCAGTTCGGCCATCGTGACGTATGGCGTTCCCCCGGCAGAGCCACCCGTGGTGTGGGCGTGCGCTGCCGAGATGAGCCGGACCAGGGCTCGGTACCCCGTGCCCTGCGCGCCGCCTCGGGCCAGCACGACCACCCGGCCGGCGGGATTCGGCCGCTGTTTACCCCAGGCCACCGCGAGGTCCACCCCGAGCACCGGGTCCAGCCCCTGTTCCAGGCAGGCGCTGACATGCTTGGCCATGCCGTAGAGCCCGTCCCGGTCAGTGCAGGCCAGCATCTCCGCGCCGTCCGCGGCGGCGGCTGCGGCCAGCTCAGCGGGCCAGGACACCCCGTAATGGGAACTGAAGGCACTGGCCACGTGCAGATGCGGAAAGCCCGGTGCGGCGCCCATCAAGCACTCTCCTTGAGGCGCACCGCGGCGCCGTCATGGATGCGGACCAGCCGCCAGCGTCCGGAGTCCACATGGTGGGAGAGGTCCAAGGTCAGCAAGGGTGCATTGCGCGCCTTCTCCAGACGCACCTGAACCCGCCAGACCTCGTGGTCCACCAGACCGGCACCGCGGCCCCGCTCGGCCCGGCGCTCCTCGGTCCACCACTTGCGCCGCTCGTACCAGCGCACCGGCTTGGCAGCCAGTACGTAGATCCGGCCGTTCCACTCCAAGCGCTCCGGGTCCCCTGCCGTGGTGCATCCAACGGCGACCGATTGAGTGAAGATTCCCATGGGACGTGATTCCTGCCCTGTTCTTGTCGTGACTTCTCATGCCGTATTTCCGCCCTCCGGCACGTAGCCGGCGGGTTCGTCCGGGAGCAGCCCGGGCCGGCGTCGTGCCCTGCCGTCTGGGAAGGAACGGCGGGCCCGAAACCGGGGCTGTCCGGTGGGGCGGTGGGAAGTGAAACGGCCGATGGGAAGACCCGGCCGCACCCCACCATGGTATTCGAACACGTGTTCTAACACCAAGAAGCAGGCTAGGGCAGGGTCCGGACACGATAGGGACCCGGGACAGGAACGGTGCACGAATCCGGGGCTGACGTGCGCCGCATGGATGTGGAACAGAGGCTGGCGACAGCCGGAGCACTCAGGCCGTCAGAGGAGGGATTCCAAGGGCTCGATGAGCTCCGGACCGTTGTTGCGGACGTTGCCGACAGCAGGGCCCACCTCCTCCAGAGTCCAGGCGGACGCGGTCCGATAGGCCTGGTCCCGCACCTGAGCCACCAGAGCCTCGGCCGCCTCCGCGGACTGAAGCTTCACGGGATCCAGCCAGGCGTTCAGGGTGTCCCGGTCCAGGGGCAGCGGAAGCCGGTCGTGCAGTCCACTGAGCTGCTCGAGCGTGCCGAGCCCCGCCTGGTTCACACCGTCCCTGCGGGCTGATTCGAGGTCGGAGGCATCGGGCGAGGGTCCCGTGAGGATGGTGCAACTCAGCAGCCACCGCCCCGGGGCGCCCTCCGGCACGGATTCGTCTTTCCACCACTCATAGAGTCCCGCGAAGTAGGTCGGCGAGCCGTCTGCGGCATGGACGTAGAAGGGACGTTTCTTGGCAGACTTAGGCGCGCCCGCGTCCGGCTTGAGCCATTCATAGTAACCGTCCACGGGAACGGCACAGCGACGGGCCTTCACCGCGGAGCGGAACGTCGGCTTCTCCGTGACGGATTCAGACCGCGCATTGAACGCCCTCGAACCGACGGACAGGTCCTTGGCCCACGGCGGGACCAGGCCCCACCGGGCCACGTGGATCTCCCGGCGTGTCCCGGTCTCAGGGCCCGACGTCGGCACGGCACGTTCCAGCACCACGGCCACGTCATCGGTGGGAGCCACATTCCAGTTCGGCGGTAACGTCAATTCCTCGTCGAGGTCCGCCCCCGAATCCGCCACCAGGTCACCGATGGCCCTGGCCATCACATACCGTCCGCACATGGTTTCAGTCTGCCGCAATCCCGCATCGGACGGTCAACCGCTGGAGATCAGTCTTCAATGGTCAATCTTCGACGAAGGGGCTGCCGCAGGCCCAGCCTTCCGGGTTCTCATGGCAGTCGTCGGCGACGTTCTTGGACGTGGAGCGCCAGATGTCCGCGGTGACCGGTTCGCTCGGGATCTCAGCGGTGCCCGGGATCGCGATCCACGGACCATCATTGACGGAGAACTGGCCCCGGTAGGACGTCGTCAGCCCCACCGGGTATTGACCGGTTTCCTCGTAGACGTGGCTGGTGGTGGTCTCCTGGTTGAACTCCACCTGCGGCCCACCCGGATATGGATTCGCCAGCTTCTCCGAGCCGTCCCCATAGTCCCAGGTCCACTGCACCGGCACCGCCTGAATCGCCACCTGCTGACCCAGCATCGTGGTGTTCAACGTCTGGTCTTCCTCGGTCGCGAAGAAGTTTGTATTGCCACGGATCAGTCCAAAGCCACCGGAGTCAGACTCAATCTTCGAGGGGGCGATGTTCAGGCTCCGGAAATCAGCCAATGTCACCACCGGCATCGGCGGAGCATCCGGAGTCCCGGAAGCGGGATCCGATACCACCGGCTCCGAAGGATCAGAACAAAACTGCTGCCCCACCCTTTCGAGAGCCTCAAAATCGTTGGCCGGGTACTGGGCCCTGACCATCCACTGACTGCCGGGCTCCGCGCAGGCGGCTTGCTCAGCTTCCATGCAGTCCAACATTGCAACGCCATCGATGTCCGTGCAGTAGAGCTGAGTGATTGTAATGATGCGATCAGGTTCCCCGGCGAAAGTTGACTCAGAGTTCTCTATGTTCACTTCCTCGGTCCCACCGGCAGCTTGCGTAGGGGTCGTTGAGGCTGAATGGGTTGGTGTACTGGTTGTCGAACCGTCAACACCGTAGTCTTGCCCATCCTCCTCAGAATCGAATCCTCCGCAAAAAGGTCCAAAACACTGATCCGAGTAGGATGTCGATGCAGACATTAACGCGAACGATGAGATCGTTAGTGCGGAAATGATAAGTACGAATATGACTCTCCATATCGCTGGGATTTTCATTCACACTCACCCCTGCGCACCGAGGCTCTCCAATCTCCAATTGCCAGTCGATTCGTCAAACAACGCCGAAAAAACCCACGGCCTATTCGTCGATCCATCTCCTGAAGCGGCAGCCTCTCCATCTGGCATGTACATCTGACCAGGAGCTTCTGAAACGAGCATTGCACCCGTTCCGCCAAGGCCTCCATTGTCGATTTTGGTAAACTGAACTTGAACCTCAGCAGGCTCATTCTCGGCCCAGCCGCCAAGTTCATATGCTTCTGACCAACGATTGGACAAGCTCTGACAGAGTTTGCAATCGGCAGTCGATACCTCTTCCATGGGGTCAACCTCTCCAGTCGCCTTGAGGTAGTACTCGGTTTCCCACCAGTATTCGACTGTGGCTTCGAGGCCTTCTTGAGTGGGTTCCCGTGCTGCCTCAGGCAACTCGGGCACCGGCACATTTTTGGCGGGAGAAGTCTCGGTGGCCGGTTCATAAGATCCGGAGGCCGACGCACTCGGCGAAGAACTCGGCGACCCGCTCGAAGAATCATCGGGCGAGGCGGATTCACTCGACACCGACGAAGCACTCGGCGCAGCGGAGGACGACTCCCCGTCTCCCCCACCCCCGGAACACGCGGTCAACATCAGCCCCAGTGCGGCCACACCGGCCGCCGCAGAATGACGCCAGGAGTGCACCCTCAGTCGCGGCGCCGACGCGCACTTTGCCAGTCGAACAGGACGATTCACCGGATCGGTCACGCAGACCCCTCCCTCAGGGCCACAGGGCCACCGACCACGAACCCGGAAACCACATTGCACTTAAATTCCCAGACGAGGCAGTACGCCGTCCCCACGGCTTGCCAACACGAATCAACATTCATCAACATCGCAGCCGGACCGATCCCGCACATCCAGCACTGCCCCACAGTCTAGACAGACCTCCATGAACCACGTCACAGATATCCACAACGCAAATCCGAGGGTCATCCGATACGTCTCACAGGGAACGTGCCGCCCAGGCCGCGTCAGATGTGATGGGATGGATCCGAAACCACCCACGAGTCGGAGCCCTGCCCCACCCCGGGCCCCGGAAGGAGCAGCACCGTGCCCCAGAAGGTCCAGGCGGTCGTCGCCACGGCGAAGGACGCCCCCGTCAGCATCGAGACCATCGTCATTCCGGATCCGGGTCCGGGTGAAGCCGTCGTCGACATCCTCACCTGCGGCGTGTGCCACACCGACCTGCACTACGTCCAGGGTGGCATCGGTGACAATTACCCCTACCTGCTCGGCCACGAGGCCACCGGTGTCGTCTCCCAGATCGGCGAGGGCGTCACGGACGTGGCCGTCGGTGACAAGGTCATCCTGAACTGGCGGGCCGTCTGCGGAGAATGCCGCGCCTGCAAGAAGGGCCAGCAGCAGTACTGCTTCAACACCCACAACGCCACCCAGAAGATGACCTTGGAGGACGGCACGGAACTGGATCCGGCCCTGGGCATCGGTGCCTTCGCCGAGAAGACCCTGGTCGCGGCCGGCCAGTGCACCAAGGTCGAGGGCGTCTCCGATGAGCAGAACGCCGCTGCCGGGCTGCTCGGATGCGGCATCATGGCCGGCATCGGCGCCGCCATCAACACCGGCGAGGCCAAGCGTGGCGAGTCCGTGGCCGTGATCGGCTGTGGCGGTGTCGGCACGGCCGCCATTGCCGGCGCCAAGCTGGCCGGGGCCACCACCATCATCGCCGTGGACCTCGATCAGCGGAAGCTGGACAAGGCGGTCGAGCTGGGAGCCACCCACACGGTCAACTCGAAGGAGAAGGACGCGGTCGAGGCCATCCAGGCCCTCACCGGAGGCTTCGGTGCCGATCTCGTCATCGACGCCGTCGGCCGCCCCGAGACCTACAAGCAGGCCTTCTACGCCCGTGACCTGGCCGGCCGCGTCGTCCTCGTCGGGGTCCCGACGCCGGAGATGCAGCTGGAACTGCCCCTCGCCGACGTCTTCGGCCGCGGTGGGTCGCTGAAGTCCTCCTGGTACGGCGACTGCCTGCCCTCCCGTGACTTCCAGATGCTGATCGACCAGTACAACCTGGGCCGCCTCGACCTGGACGCCTTCGTTACCGAGACCATCGGCCTCGGTGACATCGAGGCAGCCTTCGCCAAGATGCACTCCGGCGATGTCCTCCGCTCGGTGGTGGTGCTCTGATGGCTCGCATCAACAAGATCGTCACCTCCGGCACCTTCTCCCTGGACGGCGGCACCTGGGAGGTGGACAACAACGTGTGGATCGTCGGAGACGACGAGACCTGCGTGGTCATCGATCCCGCCCACGACGCCCTCGAGGTGCAGAAGGCCGTCAACGGGCGCCAGGTCCTGGCCATCCTGCTGACCCACGGACACGACGACCACATCCGCGCCGTCCAGATGTTCCGCTCCCTCGTGGACGCCCCCGTGCTGATGCACGAGGCCGACCGGATGCTGTGGGACACCGTCTATCCTGACCAGGCCCCTGACGGCACCATCGCTGACGGCGAGACATTCACCGTGGCCGGCATCCAGCTCACCGCGTTGCACACCCCGGGGCATTCCCCCGGTTCGGTCTGCTTCCATTCCCCGGAACTGGTCAGCGAGTCCGGAACCCAGGGCGTCGTCTTCTCCGGCGACACCCTCTTCCAGGGCGGACCAGGTGCCACCGGGCGGTCCTTCTCGGACTTCGGTACCATCGTGGAGTCGATCAAGAACCGGCTGCTGACGCTGCCGGACGAGACCACCGTCAACACCGGCCACGGTGACTCCACCACGATCGGCGCCGAAGCCCCGCACCTGCAGGAGTGGATCGACCGCGGTCACTAACCGCAGGGCCGGTTTCCCTTCAGGCGCCGCCAGTCTCTGACGGGAACACCGACTCTGTGAGTACCGCATCATCCGAACACCATTCCGGAGGCCTCGTCCTGTTGGGCGGGGCCTCCGGTTCGGGGAAGTCCTATCTGGCCCACACCTACGGCCGTCCACACCTGCTGCTGGACTCCTTCTACCGGGAGATCTCCGAGGACCACCAGGCGGACCCGGAGGGAGATCCAGAGCGGGCTCTCCCCCGCACCGCCTACGGTGAGATCGATTGGGACCACCCGCTGACGTGGAACGCCCGCGCGGCCGTCGACGCGATCATCGAGCTCACGGAGACCGGCCGCACCCGCGTTCCCGACTACTCCATCACCACGTCATCCGTCACCGGCTACGTGGACCTCGAGCTGGCCGGAGGGCCCATCGTGGCGGAGGGCATCTTCGCCGCAGAGCTTCCCCGCATCCTCACGCGACTCGGAGTCGACTTCCAGGCCTGGTACATCGACCAACATCGGCTCACGACGGCGGCCCGCCGGTTGGCGCGCGACCTCGCCGAACGCCGGAAGCCGGTTCCCTTCCTCATCCGGCGGGGATGGTCCCTCCTCCGCAAGGAACGGGAGATTCGTGACCACTACCTGGACGCCGGCTTCACCCCGGTGCCGAAGCGCGAGCTTCATCGGCGTCTCGCCGCACGCTGACGGCGCCGCGCTCACGCCGCTGGACCACAACAGTGGCCCACAGCGTTGGCCCACTGAGGCAGACCAGATGAACCAGGCGAACCACCAGGCACACTACTGAGGCGGAACCGCCTGGAGCAGGTCGGCCCATGGCCGGTCTTCGACGGGCCGGTAGGCCGCACGCAGTCCAGCGGCGAACGTCTCCACGTCCACTCCCGGCGCGGCATCGGTAGCTGCTCCCGCCGTCGCCGGATCCCAGTCCAGGCCGAGGGCCTCGTAGACGTCCACGAGCACGTCCCGGATCGGGGCAGGGTCCTCCACCACGACCGATGACGAGAACAACCAGGCCCCCTTGACGACCCGTTGCGCCGTGCCTGCCAGCTTCACCGGTCCACGCGCGGCCCCGCCCGGCCCGGGCGGCAGCGGCGTGTGCACCGAGTACTCGCCCGGGCAGTACTCCCCCGGGATCTCCCCGACGGCGGCCGGAACCCCAGCGTTCCTGAACACCTGGGCGAACATCTCGCCGAACCCGGCGAAGCGGTCCTGGAACCCCTGCATCGCGTCCTGGTCACGCTGGATGTGGTCCACCACCACACTGCCGGCGTGATAGGCCGCGGCCCGGCCCCCCGCGCGTCGGACCACGGGCGCGAAACCGTGTGCACGGCACGCCTGCTGCGCCCGAGCAAATCCGGGCAGCCGGGCGTCCCGCTGGCCGAAGGCCACGGTGGGGGCCGGTCGGTAGAGGCGGACCATCGGGGAGGTGATCACCCCGTTCTGGGCGGCGCGGAGCAGGGTGATCCCATAGTCGAGATCCTCGGCCGGACCCAGTGACGACCCTTGCCGGGTCCACTGCAGCACGACCGATGGGGCCGCGTGCCGAGCCAGCGGTTGGACCACCTCAAGCATCGAGGGAGGGGACCTTCCGCACCGTCTGGATCTGCTCGGATCGCCCGAACGGGCCCCGTTCGTCGTGGAGGACGGAGGAGGTCAGCCCGATCCCGTCCGAGCCCATGTTCGAGGTGGTCGCATAGCCCAGCCAAGGACCCACGGGATCCCTGTAGAGGTGGATCTGCAGGTCGACGTTCGGAAAGCCGTAGCCGCCTGGACCGGCGTCCACTACGGGGGCCACCCCGTTGGAGGTGTCCGCCATCCCCATCAGCCGGACGAGATCACTGGTCGGCTCCCCCGCAATCATGTCCACCGCCGTGGTGGACCAGCAGCGCCCGTGCCCCGGGGCATGATCCGGGGCCACCCGCATCTCCAGCGACTTGATGTAGCCGCCGGGCCACCGTTGTTCCATCGCCGGGAACGGCCGGCTCTGGTGCACGGGAGTGAGGGCGGAGTCGTTCGTGACGGCCACCTCGGCCGTGTCCGAGGTGACGAGGCGCCAGGCCCGGGCTACCAGGACGGCGCGGCCTTGGGCCTCCAGGGTCGACTCCACCAGTTCGATGGTCCTCCCGGGGCGCACGGTCCGGGTGGCGACCGTCAGGGGGCCGTAGTGCAGTGTCCCGAGGATCTCGAAGGACAACCGGGCCAACCGCAGCTCGGGACGCGGATCGTGGGCCAGGATCTCCGCGGTCATCAGTCCGGAGACCGGGGCCATGTGGAGCTCGTCATCACGCCACGTGCCCTGGGCATGGACCAGCGAGTCGAACTCGGAGGTGCGTACTCCGTCCGCCACTCTGGGAGGCGAGGTCCGCTGGAAGTTGGCGCCGACGTCGTGCTCCTCGAGGCCGGAACCGCCGGCCACGGTGGTGGAAGTCATGTCCTCCATCCTGCCAGAACCGTGCTGAGGTGCCCGGATGGATCACACCAGCCCGCACCAGAGCACAGGGGGGGCCCCATGCAGGGTGCGACCGTGACGGCCGCGGACGGTCCGTAGCGACTAGCCCTGATCGAACCGGTAGAGGATCCGGGCGACCTCACCGCGGGTGATGGACTGGTGCTGGCGGAAGTTGCCGTCCGTGTAACCGGTGGTGAGTCCGGCGTCCTTCATCCAGGCGATCGCGGCGTGGTGGGTGCTGCCCACGGGCACGTCCTTGAACGACTTGACCTTCGGCGTGGACCACTTCGGCTTGGCCGCCCGGTACAGGAACGACGCGAACTCGCCGCGGGTGACATTGTCATAGACGCCGAAGGCCCCACCGGCCTCACCACGTGCGACGTTCGCATCCTTGGCCCAACTGATGGCGCCGTAGAAGCTGTTGCTCTTCACCACGTCCTTGAACGGCTGCTTCGCTGCGGGGGTGTGCTTCGGCTCCATGTAGCGGTACAGGAAGGCGACCGATTCGCCGCGACTGATGCTGCGGCCCATCCTGTACGTGTTGTCCCCCGCATAGCCGGTCGACACCCCGCTCCACTTCATCCAGTCCACCGCCTGGAAGGCCGCGTCATCGGTGTCGATGTCGGAGAAGGTGGCTTCGCACCGGCTGGCCGTCGTGGCCAGGTCCCGTGTCTGCCCCGAACGGGTGAGTGCTACCGAGGTGTACGTCACCGTGGCGTTGTTCTCCAGCTCGAGCCGGATATTGGAGCCCTGGCCCACGGTGACGGCGCAGACGGTCGGGCCGCCGGCCCTGATCTGTAGGCGGCCGGCTCTCTTGCCACCGCGTTCCACGCGGATGTTGGCCGTCCCCGACGACACCTGGGCCGTGACGACGACCCGGTTCGCCTGGCCGGCGTTCTCGATCCGGATGGCCTCGCCGGTGGCGTTGGCCTGGACGCCTCCGGAGGTCCGCGTCGTGCCGTTGCCGTAGAAGATGTCACTGTCGGACCAGCTCAGGGGCGCGGTGTGCTGCCCGAGGTACCGCTGGGGACCGGCGACTCCGCCGCGGAGGGCACGGACGGCGTACTGGGCCGTCTCACCGGGGGTGTTGGACAGCAGCGTGTTCGTGCCGGTCATGGTCTTGCCGGCGATCCACGCCTGACTGGAGACGGCTCCGCCACCCTGCGGTACAGCGCGATACATGATCTGGTACTGATCCGCTCCGGAGACCGCGTTCCAGTACGCGGTGGCCTGCGTCCCCGGGCTGCTCAACCGGTAGTGGTTGGACGGCAAGGACGGAGTGCCGGGCTTCTGATTGGCCCCGGCGGCGGCCACCAGGCGGTCCACGTTCTTGCGGATGGTCGGCAACTGGGCATCCAGGTACCGCCCCGGGCAGGCCGTGGAGTTGGTGACCTTGTGCCCCAGGATCGTGGGGACGGTCACCCTGGTGCCGTCACTCCACCGGGCGGTGCCCTTGCCCCGCTGGGTCAACGTGACTGTGGACGACGGGTCCACGTCATACCGGTAGGCCTGCCAGGCGAGCACCTTCTCGATGGCCCGCACCATGGGAGCCGGGGCCGAGGCAACGTCGTAGTTGCCCATGGCGGAGATGCCGATCGTGTCCGTGTTGAACCCACCGGCCTGAGCGCCCTGGACGGGTTTCTCGATCGATCCGCGGCGACCCTGGAAGATGTTGCCGTACTTGTCCACCAGGAATTGGTAGCCGATGTCGCCCCACGCCAGGCTGCGGGCATGGTAACTGTAGATGCCGCGGATCTGGGCGTAAGCACCGGACTCGGTGTAGTTGTTCGAACCGGCCGTGTGGTGCACATACATGGCCTGGAGGTCCGTGGACGGCGTGCCCCAGTCGTTGACCCAGGACTCGTTGGCACCCCACTGCGCGCGGGTGATGACCTTCGGCTTGATCGCATCGGCCGAGGTGTTGGCTGTGGCGGTGGCCTGCGCGGTCCCGGTGATCAGTCCCTGCTGGTGATGAACGGCGGGAGTGAAGGCTGCGCCGCTGCCCGTGCCGAGGGCGGCGGCCGGTACGGCCGCTGCACTCTGGGCGGACGATGCGGACTCCTGACTGGCCAGGCCGGCCTGCTGCTCGATCTCCGCCAGGTCGCCCGAGGCGGAGGAGGCTGCCTCCAGCTTGCCGTCGGTCTCGGCCGTGCCCGGGTCGATGAGCTCGAGCTCCAGACCGGCCGGAACCTCGCCGTCCGCAGTGGTCACCCTGGCCTGGATGGCATCTCCACCGCTGGAGATCAACGGCTCGGTGCCCACGCGGTCCGCATGGGGCGCCTCATCGCCGTCGTGGATCTCCATGCTGTTCCAGTCGGTCCACTCCCCGGCCTCACGCACGCGCAGGGACACGTCCGTGACCGGGTCCGCCTCCGTGATGTCCCACGTCACGCCCGCCACGATGAAGTCCATGGTCTCCACCGGCCGGGTCAGGGCAGCGATGCGCTCCACCTCGACGTCCTGCGTGGACGAGAGGGCGACGTCGAAGACCGAGTCGGTCAGCTCCTCGGCCTCGGGGGCGGCTGGAGCGTTGGCGGCGGTGTCAGTGGCAGCCGCGGTGCCCTCAGCCTTGGCTCGCAGGTCCCGGATCACGACGTCGGAGGGCCGGGACTCGCTGTCCGTGGACTTCGGTGCGGTGCCGGACGCGGGGGCCGACGCGGCCGAGAGCGTCGAGGACATCAGCGCGACCTCGGGCTCGGTGGCCTCGGACCCAGCGGCCGCGGACTCGGTGGCGGCCTCACTGGCCGCGGGTGTCGAGGACGCCGACGGCTCCGCGATGTCAGGGGTGACCGTGCTCGAGGGAACCGGCGTGCTGTCAGGTGCCTGCGTGCTCTCAGGACTCCGTGTGTCAGGGGCTTCCGTCACGTCAGGTCCCGGTGCCACCTCAGGGGTGTCCGGCACCTCGGGGAGCGCCTCAGCGTCGATGCCACCGAGGGCAATGGACTGCTCCCCGGCACCCTCGATCTCGGAGGCCACCTCACCTGACTCGACGGCCGGGTCAACGGCACTCTCGCCGGTGGCGGTGGCCACCGACGGCGCGGCAGTGGTGTCCGGCACGACCGGCATGGCCGTGGCCGGGAGGACGGTGGTGGCGGTGAGCGTGAGAGCCAGGGCGGTGGCGGCGCCGGCCTTCAGGACAGGATGGAGCGTCCGGGACATATCAGTTTTTCCCTCAAGTGGTGCAGAGCGGTGACGTGGACGTGGGATTTCCCCTCCACGCCACAGCTAGGTTATCAAGCGTTTATTGACTTGTAATCACTTTTGTCCCTTTGGTCTCAGCTTTCACACAGAGTTCACGCGACGGTTGGCGCTGATGACAGACCAAGCCAAGACAAGACAAAGGGACACCGGGTCAGCCTCAAGGGCAGACCCGGTGTCCCTATGCGCGCCGTCAGCGGACGGCTGTCAGAGCTCGCCGTCGTGCTTAGAAGTCCCAGTCATCGTCTTCCGTGGTTTCGGCCTTGCCGATCACGTAGGAGGAGCCGGAGCCGGAGAAGAAGTCGTGGTTCTCATCCGCATTCGGGGACAGCGCCGAGAGGATGGCCGGATTCACGTCGGTGACGGCTGCGGGGAACATCCCCTCGTAGCCGAGGTTCATCAGGGCCTTGTTGGCGTTGTAGTTCAGGAACTTCTTGACGTCCTCGGCCAGACCGACGGAGTCGTAGAGGTCGTGGGTGTACTGGACCTCGTTCTCGTACAGCTCGAACAGCAGCTCGAAGGTGTAGTCCTTGAGCTCCTGCTGGCGCTCGGCGCTCTCCAGTTCCAAGCCGCGCTGGTACTTGTAGCCGATGTAGTACCCGTGCACGGCCTCGTCGCGGATGATGAGACGGATCAGGTCCGCGGTGTTGGTCAGCTTGGCGCGGGAGGACCAGTACATGGGCAGGTAGAAGCCCGAGTAGAAGAGGAAGGACTCCAGGATGGTGGAGGCCACCTTCTTCTTCAGCGGATCGTCACCGTGGTAGTAGTCCAGGATGATCCGGGCCTTCTTCTGCAGGTTGGCGTTCTCCTGGGACCAACGGAACGCATCGTCGATCTCCTTGGTGTTGGAGAGGGTGGAGAAGATCGAGGAATAGCTCTTGGCGTGCACCGACTCCATGAACGCGATGTTCGTGTAGACGGCCTCCTCGTGGGTGGTCAGCGAGTCCGCGATCAGGGACACGGCACCCACGGTGCCCTGGATGGTGTCCAGCAGGGTCAGACCGGCGAAGACCCGCATGGTGAGGGTCTTCTCGTCCTCGGACAGCGTGGCCCAGGACTGGATGTCGTTGGACAGCGGCACCTTCTCCGGGAGCCAGAAGTTGGAGGTCAGGCGGTTCCAGACCTCCACGTCCTTGTCATCCTGGATGCGGTTCCAGTTGATTGCCTCGACGGTCTCGAGGGTCTTGACAGCGTCGGCCATCATCTCAGGTGTCGTCCTCACTTCAAGGGTGCAGTGCTGTGGGTGGTTCGTGGTGTCTGATCGGGCGGGTCGCCGGGTAGGCGACCCGCCCGGCCAAGGCTAGTGGCCGGCGTCGGGTCCGGAAGCCAGACGGGTCAGAGCATGCAGCTGACGCAGCCCTCGACCTCGGTGCCTTCCAGCGCGAGCTGGCGCAACCGGATGTAGTAGATGGTCTTGATGCCCTTGCGCCAGGCGTAGATCTGGGCCTTGTTCAGGTCACGGGTGGTGGCCGTGTCCTTGAAGAACAGGGTCAGGGACAGGCCCTGGTCCACGTGCTGGGTGGCGGCGGCGTAGGTGTCGATGACCTTCTCATAGCCGATCTCGTACGCGTCGTCGTAGTACTCGAGGTTCTCGTTCGTCAGGTAGGGAGCCGGGTAGTAGACGCGGCCCAGCTTGCCCTCCTTGCGGATCTCGATCTTCGAGGCCACCGGGTGGATCGAGGCGGTCGAGTTGTTGATGTAGGAGATCGAACCGGTCGGCGGCACGGCCTGCAGGTTCTGGTTGAAGATGCCGTGCTCCATGACGGAGGCCTTCAGCTCCCGCCAGTCGGCCTGGGTGGGGATGGACACGTTGGCACCGGAGAACAGCTCAGTGACCCGCGCGGTGGCCGGCTCCCAGACCTGCTCGGTGTACTTGTCGAAGAAGGTCCCGGAGGCGTACGTGGAATCCTCGAAGCCGCCGAACGTCGAGCCGGTCTCCATCGCGATGCGGTTGGAGGACCGCAGGGCGTGGAACAGCACCGTGTAGAAGTAGATGTTCGTGAAGTCGACGCCCTCTTCGGAGCCGTAGTGCACCCGCTCGCGGGCCAGGTAGCCGTGCAGGTTCATCTGGCCCAGGCCGATGGCGTGCGAGGAGTTGTTGCCCTCGACGATGGACGGCACCGAGTTGATCTCCGACATGGTGGACACCGCGGTGAGCGCCCGGATGGCCGTCTCGATGGACTTGCCGAAGTCCGGCGAGTCCATGGTCTTGGCGATGTTCATGGACCCGAGGTTGCAGGAGATGTCCTTGCCCACAGAGGCATAGGTCAGGTCCTCGTTGAACTCCGAGGCCTCGGAGACCTGGAGGATCTCGGAGCACAGGTTGGACATGGTGATCCGGCCCTTGATCGGGTTGGCCTGGTTCACCGTGTCCTCGAACACGATGTACGGGTAGCCGGACTCGAACTGGATCTCGGCGAGGGTCTGGAAGAACTCGCGGGCGTTGATCTTGGTCTTCTTGATCCGCGCGTCGTCGACCATCTCGTAGTACTTCTCCGTCACCGAGATCTCGGTGAACGGCTTGCCGTAGACGCGCTGCACGTCATACGGGCTGAAGAGGTACATGTCCTCGTTCTTCTTGGCCAGCTCGAACGTGATGTCCGGGATGACGACGCCCAGGGACAGGGTCTTGATGCGGACCTTCTCATCCGCGTTCTCCCGCTTGGTGTCCAGGAACCGGTAGATGTCCGGGTGGTGGGCGTGCAGGTACACGGCGCCGGCGCCCTGGCGGGCACCGAGCTGGTTCGCGTAGGAGAAGGAGTCTTCGAGGAGCTTCATCACCGGGATGACGCCGGAGGACTGGTTCTCGATCTGCTTGATCGGGGCACCATGCTCGCGGATGTTGGTGAGGGACAGCGCAACGCCGCCGCCGCGCTTGGACAGCTGCAGGGAGGAGTTGATGCTGCGCGCGATCGACTCCATGTTGTCCTCGATGCGCAGCAGGAAGCAGGAGACGAGTTCGCCGCGCTGGGCCTTGCCGGCATTCAGGAAGGTCGGGGTGGCGGGCTGGAAGCGTCCGCCGACCATCTCCTCCATCAGATCGATGGCGAGCTGCTCATCACCCTGGGCCAGGTGCAGGGCCACCATGCAGACCCGGTCCTCGTAGCGTTCCAGGTAGCGCTTGCCGTCGAAGGTCTTCAGCGCGTAGGACGTGTAGAACTTGAACGCGCCCAGGAAGGTGGGGAAGCGGAACTTCAGCCGGTAGGCGCGGTCCCAGAGACCAGTCCTGAACTCGGCGGAGTACTGCTCCAGCGTCTCGGCCTCGTAGTAGTCGTGCTCCACGAGGTAGGTCAGCTTCTCATTCAGGTCGTGGAAGAAGACGGTGTTGTTGTTAACATGCTGCAGGAAGTACTGGCGGGCTGCGGCGTGGTCAGCCTCGAACTGGATCTTGCCGTCCGCACTGTAGAGGTTCAGCATGGCGTTCAGCTCGTGGTAGCCCAGGTTCTGCCATGCCGCCGGCAGCTCCTTGGCCGACCTGATCATGTCCTGCTCGGTGATTGTCATCCCCAAAACCTTTCCAGTCCTTCGCGCACGGCCGTGACATCCTCCGGCGTGCCCATGAGTTCGAATCTGTACATCAGGGGCACCTCGCACTTGCGCGCCACGATGTCCCCGGCGAGGCAGTAGGCCTCGTAGAAGTTGGTGTTCCCTGCGGCAATGACGCCCCGGATCAGCTCCCGGTTCGACGTGACGTTGAGGAATTTGATGACCTGCTTCGGCACGGCTCCCTTGCCGTCCCCCCCGCCATAGGTCGGCAGGATGAGGACGAAGGGCTCCGTGGCCAGGAGGGTCGGCTCCTTGGTGATGAGCGGCAACCGCGCCACGTCACCGTCCGGCAGCTCCAGTTTGGAGATGAACCGGTGGGTGTAGCCGGAGGCGGAGGAGAAGTAGATCAGGCGTGCGGCCGTCTGTTGTGGGGCCTGGGACCCCACAACACCTGTCGGCCTGCTGTCGCTGACCACGCTCGTCATGGTGACCTCGGGAACCTCAGGCCACCGAGACGGCAGCGGCGGTGGCCAGTTCCTCGATCTTGTCCGGACGGAAGCCGGACCAGTGCTCGGCGCCCGAGATGACGACCGGGGCCTGCATGTAGCCCAAGGACCGAACGCGCTCCAGCGCCTCGGCGTCCTGGGACATGTCCACGGTCTCGTAGGCGATGCCCTTCTTGTCCAGGGCGCGGTAGGTGGCATTGCACTGCACGCATGCCGGCTTGGAGTAAACGGTGACGGTCATGGTGATTCCCCTGTCCTCGGATACCGTGTCCGGGAGGCCGGACCGGCGGGCGTTTCTGCTCTGTGGTCTGTGTTCTTGCGTCAGGGCCGCGAAATCCGTCCAGGGCCTGTTCTACAGGTCCCGATACCGTGGATTCCGGGTCCGCCCGGACCCTCCGGCATGAAAACCTGCGCGGTCCGAACTGCTGATATCAATACTACATCTAGTGGTGACCGTATGGAACAACCACAAGATCCTGTCTTACATGGTTGAGATTAGTTTCCCCCAACTCGTCCACAGGCGGTGTGGATGAACGGACCGTGAACGCACCCGCCCGGAACGCCGGAAATACGCCGATCGACGGTGACGGTCCGGAGAACGTCCACAGGGTGTGGACGACGAGGCCCGGCGTTGTGCACAGATTCTTTTGGTCCCGCACGGCGGCGTGTCGGCACCAGGGTCGGCACCAGGGTCAGGACCAGGGACAAGATCAGGGACCAAAGACGCCGTGATGATCCATGTCCTCGGCGGATCCGGCCTGATCTACCACCCGGTCCACGTCAGGAAGCCGGGTCTGCTCCCGATGCTGCGCCGACGACCTCACTGCCGAACTGCGAGACCGCGTCCCCGATGGACCGGTGCAGGGTGGGGTAGGCCCACGGGATCCGGGCCAGCTCGGCCAGCGGTACCCGGGCGTGGACGGCCACGGTGAGCGCCCCGAGGATCTCCCCGGCGTGGGGGCCCACCACCGCCGCGCCGACGAGCACTCCCCCGCTTGTTTCTCCGGCCCCCTTCGAAGCCTCCGTCTCCTCCGCCTGAGCCACCAGGGTCAGGTGCCCTCGAACCTCGTCGATCCAGCCCCGGCTCGAGGCCCCCAGATCCACCCTCACCACGTGGACCTCCGAGGCATCGCCGCCCTGCTGCTCCACGGCTTTCCGGGCCTCACCCTCAGAGAGCCCGACGGCGGCCACCTCCGGATCCGTGTACGTCACCCGGGGTACGGCATGGCGGGGAAAGGGGCGGGGGTCCGCTGCGGCCAGGAGCTGGTCCGCCACCACCGCCGCCTGGGCCATGGACGTGTGGGTGAAGGGGCCGGCACCGGTCATGTCCCCGATGGCGTACCGGCCTGGCACGGGCTGCCCGCCCTCCGTGCGCGCGCCGTCCAGGACGCGGCACCAGTCATCCACGTCGACGGGGTCCCGCGGCGCCCGGCCGGTGGCCAGCAGCACACGGTCCACCGTCAGCCGGTCCCCCGTGGTCAGCTCCAGGTCCACGGGGCCGGCCGAGGCCGGGATACCGTGGGACGTCTCATAACGGGAGGCCTCCCCGGCCTGCACGTCCCTGATCTCCGTCCGAGTTCGGACGTCGATCCCTTCAGCCCGGAACCGCTCCGCCACCAGCTCGCCGGCCTCCGGGACCTCACCCGAGAGCAGCCGTTCACCGCGCACCATCAGGCTGACGCGGACCCCGAATCCTGCCAGTGCCTGCGCCAGTTCACACCCCACGGGACCACCACCCACGATGGCGAGGGAGGCCGGGAGCGTCTCGGCCGTCACCACGTCCCGGTGGGTCCACGTCACCGCCTCCGGCAGGCCGGGCACCGGGATCCGCACTGATTCCGAGCCGGTGTTCAGGACCACCGCACGGCGAGCCGTCCAGGTCTGGTGCGCGCCGCCGTCGTTCGGGGTGACGGTGACCTCGGTGCCGTCTGGGGCCGGGCCGGCCGCGGGGCCTCCCACGATCTCGGCCCGCCCGTGGACGAATTCCGCTCCGGTGCCGAGCAGCCTCTCCACGGCGACCCGATCGTCCCACTGGTCCGTGGCCTCCTCCCGGATCCGCCGGGCCACCCTCGCCCACGAGGCGTCCGCCCTCCGGGACTCATGCAACATCATCTTGGACGGGATGCAGCCGTAGTACGGGCATTCCCCGCCCACCAGGTGCTCGTCCACGGCCAGCACCGACCAGCCGCCGCGTGCCAACCGTGCGGCGATGTCTTCCCCGCCGGGCCCGAGCCCGATCACGATGGCGTCGACCGTCTTGGATGTCGTGGGAGCGGCGATGGACGCAGAGACCGACGTCGCGGTGGACGTGTCACCCTGGGACCCGGACGTGGGGATCGGCGTGGGGATCGATGACGGGATGGGCGTAGACGCTGGAGTGGAGGGGGAAGCCATGGGACCACCCTTCCATCAGCTCACCCCGGGTGGCGAGGGACGGGCACCCCGGCGCACGCCGAAGGCGGGGGTTCGGGCCCAGCGACCGGACACCCTCCCCCGAAGGCGTCCCCGCCCCTACGCTGAACCCATGGTCACCGTTGCCGAGAACCTCCTCCAGACCCTGTCCCTGAACGGCGTCAAGCGCATCTACGGCCTGCCCGGTGATTCGCTCAATGCCATCACGGAGTCCCTCCGGACCCACCCCGAGATGGAGTGGGTGCACGTGCGCCACGAGGAGACCGCGGCATTCGCTGCCGGGGCCGAGGCGGAGATGACCGGGAATGTGGCGGTCTGCGCGGGCAGCTGCGGACCCGGGAATCTGCACCTGATCAATGGTCTCTACGACGCCCAGCGCAGCCGCGTCCCGGTGCTCGCGATCGCCGCCCACATCCCCACGGAGGAGATCGGCACCACCTACTTCCAGGAGACGCACCCACAGGAGCTCTTTCGGGAGTGCTCCGTCTACGTGGAATACGTGGCCGACCCGAAGCAGATGCCCCGTCTGCTGGAGATCGCGCTGCGCACCGCCATCGAGCGACGCGGCGTGGCGGTCCTGGTGATCCCCGGCGATGTCGCCTCGGCCGCCGCCCACGACGACCGGCGCACCCTCGTGCGGAAGGCCCGCTCCGCCGTCGTGCCCCTGCCGGACCAATTGCAGGAGGCCGCGGACGTCCTCAACACGGCGCGGAACGTCACGATCCTGGGGGGTGCGGGGACCGCGGGAGCCCACGCGGAGGTGATGCAGCTGGCCGAGCGGCTGGCCGCACCAATCGTGCACGCGATGCGCGGCAAGGAACACCTGGAGTACGACAGTCCCTATGACGTCGGCATGACCGGCTTGCTCGGGTTCGCCAGCGGGTACAAGGCCATGTACGAGGCAGACGCCATCCTCATGCTGGGCACGGACTTCCCGTACCCGCAGTTCTATCCGGACGATGCCCGGGTGGTCCAGGTCGATCTCCGGGGCGAGCAGATCGGGCGCCGGCACCCCGTGGACGTGGCCCTGGTGGGTGGGGTGCGGGAGACGGCGGCCGCGCTGGTCCCGCTGCTGGAGCAGAAGAAGGACCAGCACCTCGCGGACGCCCGGAAGCACTATGCCAAGACGCGGGCGAAGCTGGACGACCTCGCCACCCCGGCACGGAAGGGCGCAGCGGTGCACCCGCAGTACCTGGCACGGCGGATCAGCGCCCTGGCCGCCGAGGATGCCGTGTTCATCCCGGACGTCGGCTCCCCCGTGGTCTACGCCGCCCGCTATCTCGAGATGAACGGACGACGCCGGCTGCTCGGCTCGTTCTCGCACGGCTCCATGGCGAACGCGGTCCCGCAGGCCATCGGCGTGCTGGCCCAGGACCGCGCCCGGCAGACCGTCACGCTCTCCGGCGACGGCGGGCTGACCATGCTGCTGGGCGACCTGCTCACGCTGGTGCAGATGAAGCTGCCGGCGAAGGTGGTGGTGTTCAACAACTCGTCCCTGAATTTCGTGGAGCTCGAGATGAAGGCCGCCGGGCAGCTGCCCTTCGCCACGAGCCTGGAGAACCCCGACTTCGCCGCCGTGGCCCGGGCCATGGGTATCAAGGGCATCCGGGTGGAGGACTCGGGCGACGTGGACGCGGCCCTCACTGAGGCCTTCGCGCACGACGGCCCGGCTCTCGTGGACGTGGTGACAGACCCGCAGGAACTCACCATCCCGCCGGCCATCCAGTTCGAGCAGGCCAAGGGCTTCGCGCTGTACTCCCTCCGCACCGTCCTCTCCGGCCGCGGCGACGAGCTGTTCGACCTGGCGAAGACGAACCTGCGGAGGCTGTTCTAGTTCCGGCTAGGGTGGCCGCGTGACCCGTACGCCGCCGAAGAACCTTGTCCTCACCTACGTCCTGTGTGTGGCCCTCGGGCTGGTGGGGGCGCACCGGTTCTACCTGGGGCACCGTGCGATCGGGGTGGTGTACCCGATCCTGACCGTGGCCGGCCTCGCCAGTGCCCCCTGGGGCATCGGGTTCGTGTTCGGCGGGGCCGTGATCCTGCTGTGCCTGCTCGACCTGGTGCGCCTGCCCGGAATCGTCCGGCGGGCCAACGGCGGCCTGAACTAGTCAGGCAGCCGCGGCCGTCCTCCGGCCACTCCCTTGGTGCCGTGGAACGTCAGTCCTACCGCCGCAGCCCGTCACGCAGGGCGCGGAGCACCGCGTTCGTCCGGTCCCGCGCGCCCAGCTTCAGGAGCATGGTGGAGCGTCAGGAACCCTTCGGGACCTTGACCGCGATCACGGGGACGGAGGCCCCCAGCAGGATCTCCTGCGCGTTCGAACCGAGGAGCAGCTTGCCGACCGGACTGCGGTGTTTGATGCCCACCACGATCACAGACGCGTTCAGCTCCTCGGCCACATCCAGCAGATCACCGGCGGCATCCCGTCCGCGGGCATCCGGCTGGCGGTGCGTGACGGCGAGGCCGGACAGAGCCGGATAGTCCGCCAGACCGGCGTCGGGGTCCAGGGCTCCGGACCCACCCTCGCCGCCGTCGAGGTCGAAGAGGATGAGGTCCTCCCCCCGGCGCGTGGCCTCCGCCACCGCGAAGTCCACTGCCGCCCGCCCCTCCGGGCTACCCGTTCGCCCCACCATGACCGACATGCCGACTCCCTCCGATATGCGGACGCGCCACCGCGACGCCCCCGCCCTTCGTCCACGACTGTGACTCAGGATACATTTTCCTGTAGACCAGGGGAGCACCAGCCCGTGAACCAGTCCAGAGGGGGACGTCCAGCATGGCAGCTGACCACCACGCCACACCCGGCGAACCGGCCACACCATCGGAGGAGGCCGAGGCGGCCCGGCAGCCCGCTCGCCGCCCCGGCGTCGGCATGATCGTCTATGGGGTGATCGCCGCGCTGGTGATCGGGACGGCGTCGTTCTTCTCGATCCAGGCGGCCACCGCCGGGGCGGACCTGCGCAGCAACCTCACCCTGATCGCGCCGGCGGGCGCCGGCGGCGGGTGGGACGGGTTCACCCGTTCCCAGCAGTCCGCGATGCGCGTCAACGGGATCGTCAACAACGCCCAGGTCGTCAACATCCCGGGGGCCGGCGGCACCATCGGCCTCGGCCGGTTCAGCACCATGCAGGGGCAGGCGGACACCCTCATGGCCACCGGATCGGTGATGCTCGGGGGTATTGAACTGAACAACTCGCCCGTGGACCTCTCGGACGTGCGGCCGATCGCCCGACTCTCGGACGACTTCGATGCGATCGTCGTCCCGGCCGATTCACCCTACGAGACGATCGACGATCTGGTGGCGGACTGGAAGCAGGACCCCGCCTCGTTCCCCTGGACCGGCGGTTCGGTCGGCTCCATCGATCACCTGATCATCGCTGAGCTGGCCCTGGAGGCCGGCATCGACCCGGCCGAGATCACGTATATCCCGAAGACCTCCGGCGGCGAGGCGATCCAGACGATCGCTTCCGGCACCGCCAAGGCGGCGACCTCCGGATACAACGAGTTCGCCGACCAGATCGAGGCCGGCCGGATCAGGGCCCTGGGCATCTCCAGTCCTGAGCGGCTCGACGGCGTGGACGTCCCCACCATCACCGAGCAGGGGTATGACGTGGTCATGGCCAATTGGCGCGGCATGCTGGCCGCCCCGGGCATCACCGACGAGCAGTTCGAGGAGCTCGAGGCCATCGTCACGGAGACGTCCCAGACGCCCGAGTGGCGTCAGGCCCTCGAGGACAACGAGTGGACCGACTCGTTCATGACCGGCGAGGAGTTCGAACAGTTCATCGCCGAGGACCAGGAGAAGATCGCCGCCCTGATCGAGGAGTTGGACCTGTGAGCCAGTCCCAGCGCAGCGCCCCCTCCCACCCCGTGGCCGACGCCGGCCCCTCCTCCGCCCACGGTTGGTGGCACGGACGCAGCGGCCTCTTCCTCGCCGCCTTCATGGCGGCCTTCTCCACGTACCTGCTGGTCGGCATCCTCACGATGGCGGTCCCTGACGGCGCCGATGCCCCCGGACCGCAGTTCGTCCCCCTGATCATCACGGTGGCCGGATACATCCTCTCCGTCCTGCTGGCCGTCCACTACCTCCGCACGCCCGAACCGGCGGTCACTCCCACCTTCACCGCCGAGGATGATGCGACGGAGGAGGAACGGCGCGCGGCAGAGGCCGCCGCGACCGTGCAGTACCGGACCTTCTCGGACTGGTATGCCGTGGGCTGGAGCGTCGCCGGGTTCCTGGCCTTCGCCCTGCTGCTGGACGTGCTCGGCTGGATCCTCGCAGCGGCGCTGCTGTTCTGGTGTGTGGCCCACGGGATCGGCAGCCGCCGCCACCTCTTCGACGCCAGCCTGGGGTTGCTGCTGAGCAGTTTCATCTACCTGGCCTTCGACGTCGGGCTCGGGCTGTCCCTGCCCTCCGGCCTGTTGGGCGGGGTGTTCTGAGATGGAATCCATCATGAATCTCATGGAGGGTTTCGGCTCCGCGCTCTCCCCCATGAACCTGTTGTGGGTCGTCGTCGGCTGCCTGCTCGGCACCGCGGTCGGCGTCCTGCCCGGGCTGGGCTCTTCGATGGCCGTGGCCCTGTTGTTGCCCATGACCTTCGCCCTGGACCCCACGGGCGCCTTCATCATGTTCGCCGGCGTCTACTTCGGTGGGCTCTTCGGCGATTCCACCATGGCCATCCTCATGAACACCCCGGGCCAGGCCTCCGCCATCGCCTCCACGTTCGAGGGCCATCGCATGGCGAAGGCCGGACGGGCGCCCCAGGCCCTGGCCACCGCCGCCATCGGCGCGTTCATCGGCGGCATGATCGGCTCCGTCGTCGTGGTCTTCCTGGCGCCGGCCCTGGCGGACTTCTCGGCCAACTTCGGGCCCCAGGAATTCTTCGCCCTGGCCCTGTTCGCCTTCGTGGCCACGTCCTCCGTGGTGGCCGACTCGATCTTGAAGGGCCTGTGCTCGCTGATCATCGGACTCGGCATCGCCGTGGTCGGCATCGACCAGACCTCGGGGGCCGAGCGGTTCAGCTTCGGCGTCCCGCAGCTCTTCGACGGCATCTCCCTGGTCACGGTGACCGTCGCGATCCTGGCGCTCGGCGAGGTCTTCCACATCGCCTCGAGGGTGCGCCGTGACCCGACCAATCGCGTCATCCAGGCCACGGGAAGGCCGTTCCTGTCCGGGCGGGAGTTCCGCGAGGCGCTCCCGGCCTGGCTCCGAGGCACCGGCATCGGCCTGCCCTTCGGTGTCATCCCGGCCGGTGGCGCAGATGTCCCGACCTTCGTGGCCTACGGCCTGGAGCGTCAGCTCGACCGTCGGCGCAGGAAACCACAGTTCGGCAAGGGGGCCATCCGCGGGCTCGCGGCCCCGGAGGCGGCCGGCAACGCCACCACGGGGACCGCCATGGGCGCACTGCTGTCCCTGGGCCTGCCCATCTCCGCCACCGCGGCCATCATGCTCGCCGCCTTCGAGCAGTACGGACTGCAGCCCGGACCGCTGATGTTCGACCGGTCACCCGATCTGGTCTGGGCGTTGCTGGCCAGTTTCTTCATCGCGATGGTCGTGCTGCTGATCCTCAACCTGCCCTTCGCGCCACTCTGGGCCAAGCTGCTGGCGATCCCCCGCCCCTATCTCTACGCCGGGATCACGGTCTTCTGCGGCATGGGGGTCTACGCGACCTCTGGCTCCACTTTCGACCTGCTGATGCTCTTGGGCATCGGCCTGCTGGGATTCGCGCTGCGCCGGTTCGGCGTGCCGCTGGCTCCGTTGATGATCGGCATAGTCCTCGGCCCCTTGTTCGAGACGAGCATGCGGGACGCCCTGGCCAGCTCCAACCAGAGCTACGGTGTTTTCGTCGATGGCCCGATCCCGGTGGCCATCTATGCGCTGCTGGCCCTCGCCCTGGTGATCTCCATCGTGGGCCGGGTCAGGGCGAAGGCTCGAAAGGACACCTGACCCGCGTGTCACGGTGTGACGTGGCCGGCGGCAGGAATTCGCACTCCACACGCACCTCAGTTTAGGTTAGGCTCACCTTACCGACTCGACATGAGCCGAGCCCCGTGACCACGAGCATCTCGAACAGCCCACCCACGACGCCGGAAGAGCAGTCCCAGCGGACCAGGCCACCGGCCGTGGTGCCGGGCGCGCCGAAAGGGAGAAGTCATCATGATCTCGCAGGACAACGCACGGCGTTCGGCCGGTGTGCCGGTGCTCGCCGTGGTCGGCACCCGGCCTGACGCGCGGCTGGAGTACGCGACCGAGCTGGCCCGGACCCTGGACCGGCAGCTGGTGACCTCGTTCCAGCTGCGGGCGGCCGAGGACCCCGTGTCCGAGGCCAGTCGCCTGACAGCCCGGGTTCAGACGCCGGCCGGTGCCGTGGTGGAGATCCCGGACCGGGTGTCCACGGCAGAGCTTGCCGCCGGATTGTCCTCGTCCGCGTCCGCCGCGCGGCTGGAGGGCGTGATCTGCGTGGTGGACGCCGCCCACGGCGTGCAGGACCTGTTCCGTGAGGACTACCTGGTGCCCCGCAGCGGCCATCCCTCCATGGCCACGGCCCGGTCCCTCGTGTCCATCACCCACGTGGAACACGCCTCCCTGATCGCCCTGGTCAACTGGGAGGACGTCCCCACGGACGAACTCCGCACCGTGCTGGCACTGGTCCACCACCTCAGTCCACGAGCACGGGTACGGCTGCTGGAGGATCTGACAGACATCGCCGAAACCCTGCCGGATCCGACCACGACGCCCGGCTACGACGCACGCCTGGACCGCCCCGGATGGGTCAACCTGCTGTCCAACTCGTTCGAGACCTTCATCCACCATGATCGCGTGGTGGCGCTCCATTACGACTGCGCCCGGCCGTTCCATCCAGTGCGGATGCATGAGCTGGTCCACGAGCTGATGTCCCCGGAACGGTTCGGCACCGTGGTCCGCTCCGCCGGATACTGCCGGGTGGCCAGCAGCGCCAACGTCACCGGCCACTGGAACCACGTGGGCAAGGTGATGGCGCTCAGCCCGGTCAGCCTCGACGACGACCTCGAGCTCCTGCTCGACCCGTGGGCAGACACCGATCCTCTGACCGTCGGCCAGAGTCTGGCCTTCATCGGCCTGGACCTGGACCGCGAGGAACTCGTCAGCGCCCTCGACCGGGCCGTGCTGACCGACGAGGAATTCCTGGCAGGGCCCTCCGCGTGGGCCGAGCAGGTGAAGCGGCTCCGGTGACTCCAGGGATGGACTACCCCACGATGGTGACGGTACCCGCGTCCGCATCGACCTCCACGATGTCCCCGGTGCGGATGATCTGGACCGGGTCACGGTCGAACTCGCTGACGGTGGGCACCCGGGTCACCACAGCGCCGAGCACGGCCTTGGTGGTCACCGTGGTGAACACCATGGCCGCCGGGGCCGTGCCCAGCAAGCGCGTGCTCTGGAAGAAGCCCGACCAACCGGACGAGCCCTTGGCCCCGGGGAAGACCAGGACCTTGCCCGTGAAGCACACCCCGCACAACGCGTGGCGGCGTTCGATGATGGTGCCGCGGACCGGGTCGATCCCGCCCCAGCCGGAGATGGTCTCCGGCGAGACGAGCGCTTCTGCCCGGACGACCCCGGGAACGATCCCCCGGCCCTTCAGCACCGTCCCTACTGCCCCGGCGCGGGCTTCTGCCGACGGGATACTCATGACAGCTCTCCCGTCCACGTTCCGGTGATCGCGGCCTGCACACAGTCGGCCGTGGTGCCGAACCAGGCTTCGATCCCGAGGATGGCGGGTAGATAGTGGGCCTGCTTGGCGCTGTCAGTGGCGAAGACGCGCGTGCCCGCCGGCGCCGTCCGGGACATGGCCGGACAGGAATCGGTCAACAGCCGCCCGCCGGCACGCTGGATGATCTCCGTGTAGCCGTTGCGGTCCGCCACGGCCCGCAGGGCTCGCGGCGTCATGATCCACAACTCCGTCCCGGGATGCAGGGTCCGGCCGTCCAAGAGGGCGGCGATCTCCCCCAGTTGCTCCAGGGAGGCGTGCGGACAGCCCAGCAGCACGAAGTCGACGTCCTCCGTCTCCCCCTGGTTGTTGAGCAGGTCGTACATCTGGCGTCGGTCCGACGCGGTGAACGCCACGGGGTCCGGGATCCGGTGCGGGCCGAAGGCTGCCTCCACCGAGGGCGCCTCCGGGGTGACCCCCGGCAGGTGGAAGATCTCCACACCCCCGGTGGTGGCCAGGGCCGCCCCGAGGTGCTTCAGGTCGGCCTGGGTGGGCAGGGCCAGCTCGCCCGTCAGGACCGGCCGGTCCTCCTGGACCACCTGCCCCGCGAAGTAACCGAACAGACCCCAGTCCAGGAAGGAGTCGATGGGCACGTCCGCGCGGATCAAGTGCGACCCATGACGGTTCTCGTCCAGGTGGTTGCCCCAATAGGGGATGCGTCCGGTCAGGCCGGCCGCTCCCGTCGACGCCGTGCCCTCGCAATTGGACTTGGCCCCGATGACCGAGTTCGCATAGACCACCGCTGAGGACTCCATCCAGGCGATGTGCTCACCCCGCACGGGAAGGTTGCCCACCTGGTAGGGAGTGCACGTGGCCAGAATGTTGATACCCCGGTCACTGGCGAAGGCCTCTGCGTCAGCCTGCAACTCCACCAGATGGGGGTTGTAGGGGGTCACGTTGAGGGCGTCGGCACTGAAACCGTGCTGCAGTTGGCACGTGGGGACACGCATCTGGGGGATCTCGATGTCGTCATCGCAGTCGAGGTTGATGACGGCGTACGCCTTGTTCCAGCCGCCCTCGGCGGCGATCTTCTCCTTGGCGGGGGTGGGCTGGGTTGAGGTCCCGGCCACATTGCGAACGCTGCACAGCCTCTCGGCGTCCAGCCCCTCCCCGTAGCGGACCAGCAGGTCCATGGCCGCGGCCACGGCGTCACCGTCCCGCCCGTCCCGCATGGCGCGGTCGTCGTCAGTGAGCAGCATGGAAGGACTCCTTCTCTTCTTCTCTCTCGTCATGACGGCCGCCGGCTGTCGACCCGGCCGGGACCGCGCCGTCGCCGGCCGCGTCCGGACCGATGTTGGCCCGGATGCGCTCGCGCAACTGGGCCAGGTTGATCTCGGCCACGGGACCGCCGTCGGCCAGGTCGAGCGCATGGGCCGCGGCCTCGCCCATGGCTGCACAGGGACCCATCACACGGATGCTGGACAGGGCGGCCGCATCGCCGTCCACGCACCGTCCGGCCGCCAGCAGGTTGACGGCGCCCCGGGGGGTGATGCTGCCCAGGGGCACATAGTGCACGTGCTCGCCGTCGAATTGCTCCCAGACATACCCCTCGGGTTGGTCGTGCAACTCGATGGGCCAGGACGTCCGGGCGATGGAGTCCTCGAACCGGAGTCCGGAGCGCACCTCGTGTTCGGTGAGCTGGTGCTCACCGGCGATCCATCGGGTCTGACGCCGGCCCGGAAGTCCGTAGAAGCGGACAGAGGCCTCGCCGAAGGCCGCAGGATGGTGGTCCCGGAGGAATTGGATGACGCGATCGGCCTGATCCTTGCCGCGCAGTTGGGCCTCTGCGGCTCCCACAGCCTCGAGAGGAGACTCGATGTGGGTCATGTTCAGCACCGCCGTGTCCCGACCGGGGAAGAAGAAGGCCAGCCCGTCCCGGCGGATCAGGCCGTATTCCTCGGCGTGGTCGTACACGCTCTGGGCCAGGTCCTGGGGATCCGGAGCAGCCGAGGGGACGAGTCCCTCGACGCGCACCTGCTGCGATCCCCAGATGGTCCGTTCCGGGACCCGGCATTCGAGTCCGGCCTCCCACGTCAGGGCCGCGTCTCCGGAGGCGTCGATGAAGGCGTCCGCCTCGACCTTCAGCAGCCCGTAGCGGGTCGCGAACGTCACTGACCGCAACTGGCCGGCGTCGTTGTCCACCGAGAGGATGGAGGCTCCGGTCACGGGAACCACACCCGCCTGGACGATCTCACGCTCCATCCAGCGGCCCACGGCGTGCTCGTCATAGTTCACCGTGATGGTGTGGCGGTGGTTGTAGGAGAGATCGCCCGTCTTCTCCAGAGCGGGGAACATCCGGTCGAAGAGGCCGTGCGTGAGCTGGCGGTACTCCGGTCCATTGCCGTAGACCCCGCAGAACAGTCCGATCAGGGAGTTCGCGCACTGTCCGCCGAGCATGGGCAGGGCGTCCACGAGGATCACCCGCCGGCCCAGGCCCGCCGCGGTCAGGGCGGCGGAGACGCCGGCGATACCGGCGCCCACGACGCACAGGTCTCCGCGCAATTCCTCCAGCGGTCCGGTCGGCGGTTTCGTGACGGTGTGGATCTTCACGTCGGTCAGCTTGTGGGGCATCAGGAGTCCTTGGCGTTGTGGTGGTGCTGCAGGGCGGGGGCGGATTCGGGGACCAGGGTGGCGCCGCGTTCCAGCGGGGTGACCGTCCGGGCATAAACGCCCAGCCACCCCTCGGTTCTGGCGGGCTCGCGGGCCGGCCGGATCAACCGGCGTCGCTCGAGCTCCTCGTCGGGGACCAGCAGGTCGACGGTCTTGGCCGGGATGTCGGCGCGGATCCGGTCGCCGTCGTGGACCAGTCCGAGGGGACCATCCAGGGCTCCTTCCGGCTTGACCTCACCGACGACGATGCCTTGGTTCACGAGCCCGGAGAGCTGGCCGTCGGTCACCACCGCCACCTGAGAGGTGAGTCCGGCACCGTTGAGGGCGAACACGACGTTGGAGGCCATCCCCATACCCGGTGTTCCGGAGGGACCCAGGCCGCGCAGCACCAGCACGCTGCCCGACTCGATCTGCTGCGCGTTGATGGCCGCGATGGCCGCTGCCGCGTCCTCGAAGACCTGGGCAGGGCCCTCGAAGCTGTCCTGGCGGCGTTCAGTGGCGGAGAGTTTGACGATCGAACCGGCCGGAGCCAGGGACCCGTACAGGATCTGGAGGGTGGCGTGCGCCGCGCGAGGCTCGTGCAGGGGACGGATGATGCTGGCATCCGGCTCCGGTGCCTGTTGCAGGACCTCGCCCAGCGTCCGCCCGCCGATGGTGGTGACCTCGAGGTCGAGGACGGGTTCCAGTTGCGTGAGGACGCCGAGCGCTCCCCCGGCGGCTTCCAGGTCTTCAATGCTGTCCGGGCCGCTCGGCCGGATGGCCGTGAGCGGGCCCACCTCGCGGCCGAGCTCGGCGAACAGGGAACTGATGTCCACGTCCACTCCGGATTCCACGGCGATGGCCTGCAGATGCTTGACACTGTTGATCGATCCGCTCACGGCCAGCACGGCCGCTACGGCATTGCGGAAGGCGCCCGGGACCAGGATGTCCCGTGGACGTCGCTGGGCCAGCACCGCCTCGACGATGATCCGGGCGGAGGCACGCGCGTTCTCCCACATCGCGGTGCTGTTGGCCGCCACAGGGGCCGATCCCGGCAGGCTCATGCCGAGTGCCTCGGCCATGATGTGCATGGTGTTCGCGGTTCCCATGCCGGTGCAGACGCCGGGGCCGGCGATGGCCCGGTCGCTGATCGTGCAGAGGTCCTCGATGGTGATGCCCCCGGTGGCCACGTGGCCGGCCTTCAGGAAGACCTCCTCGATGTCCGCCGGCTCGCCGTTGTCCAGGATGCCGCAGGGCTGGTATCCGCACGGCACCACGATCGTGGGCACGTTGATCCGTCCGGCCGCCATCAGCTGGCCCGGTGTCGTCTTGTCGCACGAGGCCAGGCAGATCATGCCGTCCAATTGGCCACCCTCCACGGCCGCCTCGATGTCATTGGCCAGCAGGTCCCTGCTGGACAGGACGTAGCCGCCCCGACCCCCGGCGGCCATGATGAAGTCGGTGGGTGCCACCGTCCGGATCTCGAAGCCCACGGCCCCGGCCTCCCGGATGGCCTCGACCACCTGGTCGGCGATGGCGTCGAGATGGCTGAAGCAGGGTGCGAGTTTCGAGGAAGAGTTGACCACGGCGATCTTCGGCTTGACCACATCCTCGTCGCTCAGGCCGAGTGCCTTCCATTGCGTCCGACGCGTCGCCCACCGGGGAGAGCCGACCGGGAAGTTGCTGCGCAGTTCCATTCAGCCCACGTCCTTTCGCCCATAGACGGATTCGTGCCAGGGGATCCCCACGCGCTTGAAGGAGGTCACGATGAAGTACATGATCAGGCCCACGGTGGCCAGCATCAGGATGACCGCGAACAACGCCGGTGCATTGAGCTCGTTGAGGGTCTTCACCACCATGTAGCCCAGCCCCTCGTTGCCACCCAGGTACTCCCCCACGATGGTGCCGATCACCGCCAGCACGATGGCCGTCTCCATGCCGGCGAAGACATGCGGCATCATGCTCTTGAACTCCAGGTGCCGGAAGGTCTGCCACCGGCTGGCGTTGATGCTCTGCATCAGGTCCCGGTGCCCCCGGTCCACAGAGCGCACGCCCAGCAGGACGTTGAGCATGACCGGGAAGAAGGCCAGGAGGCCGGCGATGATGACCTTGGTGGTCATGCCGAACCCGAACCAGATGACGAACAGCGGGATGAGGGCGACCTTCGGCACCACCTCCAGGGCGATGATCAGAGGTCTGACGCTGGCCTCCAGCAGCGGCAGCTTGCCCAGGAGGACTCCGACGAGAACTCCCGCCAGGGTGCCGGCGACGAAGCCGAGGACGATCTCGATGACGGTCACCCGCACGTTGTCCCAGGTGGTGGGCTGAGTGAGGAGTTCCCCGAGGTTCTCGAAGATCATGGTCGGCGGAGGCAGGATGAGCGGGGAGACGTCCAGTGCCTTGACGCTCAGCTCCCAGATCACGAACAACACCACGAGGAGTCCGGGAGTGGTGATCCATGGCAGGACCTTCAGCAGCTTCTTACGATTCATGGTCGTCCTCTTCGTTCAGTGAGGTGTGCAGGTTCCCGACCAGCCCGTGAAAGGCGGCATCCTTCTTGATCTCGAGTCCGCGTGGCCGGGCCAGGGGGACCTCGACGACGTCTTTGATGCGACCGGGGCGCGGGGTGAGGTGGACCACCCGGTCCCCCAAGGCCACGGCCTCGTCGATGTCATGGGTGACGAAGACGACGGTGGCCCGGGTGGCCAGGGCGATGCGCTGGATCTCCAGGTTCATCTTTTCCCGGGTCAGCGCGTCCAGGGCACCGAACGGCTCATCCATCAGGAGGAGCTCGGGGTTGTCACTGAGGGCCCGGGCGATGGCCACCCGCTGGCGCATGCCGCCGGACAGCTCGCGCGGATAGTTGGGCAGGAAATTCTGCAGCCCCACCAGTTCGGCCAGTTCCCGGACCCGGTCCCGCCGCTCGTTCTTCTTGACGCCGCGCAGGCGCAGGGGCAGGGCGATGTTGTCCTCGATGTTGTACCAGGGGAAGAGGTTCGAATCCTGGAACACGACGCCGAGACGGCGGATGACGGACGAGTCGACCGTCTCGTGGTGCCACAGGGCGCGGCCGCCGATCTCGACCTGACCGGCGGTGGGCGGGACCAGGCCCGCCATGATGCGCAGCAGCGTCGTCTTTCCGCAGCCGGAACGGCCGATCAGGGAGACGAACTCCTCCTTGCGGATCTCCAGGTTGATGTCCGACAGCGCGTGGGTGGTTCCTCGCTCGGTCTTGTAGGTCTTGCCGAGTCCGGAGATGCGGATCTCCGGACTTGGATCCGGCATGGCCGTCTCCGGCGATGCCACGGTGGGCTGGGTTTGCATGCTCATGGTTGCTCCTCGGGGTCCTCGGGGATGGGCGGAACTCAGGACGCCGGCAGGTAGCTGTTGTCCAGCCACTCCAACGGGTCCGCTCCGGCCTCGACCATCCCGGCGGACACGAGCTCCTCGTATCCTTCGGCCCAGTAGCCCTCATCCGTAGTGAGCAGCGGCTGGGTCCCCTTCGCCGTCCAGAGGTCCCGGCTCTGGCTCAGGGACTCCGTGGCGACAGCGTCGTCGTCCAGAGACCCGAAGGAGTACTTCGACCGCATGGTCTCGATGACCGCTTCCAGTGACTCGTCGTCGACGATCTCCTGGACGGCGTCCCTGATGGCGGCCAGGTACGCCTTGATGTGTTCCCCGTGCTCCTCCAGGGACTGCTGGGTGGCGGTGTAGATCTGGGAGTCGGCGCGCACGGCATCGCCGGCGTCGAAGGCCTGCGCCTCGCCCTCGAACTGCTGCTGGGTGACGATGGACTGGTCAATGCTGACCATGTACCCGGCGATGTCCCCACGCTTGACCAGTTCGAACGTCCCGGGACCCAGACCGACGACCTGGCGAGCGACGTCATCGGGGTTCAGCCCGGCCTGGTGCAGCATCAAGGAGAGCGACTTGTCGCTGGTACCGCCCTCGGAGGGCACCCCGATGGTCTTGCCGAGGAAGTCCTCGGGCTTCTCCAGCGGGTTCGCCGTGGAGTTGAGGATGCGGATGGACGAGCCGCGGACGATGCTGCCCACGTTGACGAGGGGCTGTCCGTCGGCAGCTGCTGTGATCAGGTCGATGGCCCCCACGCGGGTCAGGGGCCCCGCCCCGGCGACGAGCGTCTGGATGGCCTGGGGCGAGCCCTTGGTGGATTGGAACGTGACCGTCAGGCCGTGGTTCTCGAAGTGGCCGCCGGCATCGGCCAGCAGCTCGGGAGCAACCGAGAGGGTTTCCATCGGCAGGTAGCTCAGGTACGTGAACGGTGCGGTTCCACCCGCACTGGCGCCGGCGGTGCCGGAGGATGCGGTACCGCAGCTGCTGAGAAGTCCGGTCATGCCGAGTGCCGACAGCCCCAGGGTGCCGGCAAGGAAGCCGCGTCGGTTGACCTGGGATCGGGCGGGTGGGGATTGCAGGAACATCGTTGACTCCTTGTTCGGATGGATCGCCGAACACGACTCTGCCAACGGGGGGCGTCGCCGCTCTACAGAGATCTCAGCCAGTGAGATCTGAGTCACACCTGGCGCCGGAACTAGCGGTTCATCTGGATGTTCAGTGCCATGGACCTCGTGATGGCCAGGGCGGTCGTCTGCACGGCATGCGCCATGGTCTGTTCGTTCAGGCTCCCCAGGGGTGTGTTGACGGACAGGGCGGCCATGACCTGGCCATGGGTGTCACGGATCGGCGCCGCCACGGAGATGGCGTCCATGACGACCTGGCGGTCACTGACGGCAAAGCCGCGTGACCTGATCGAGGCCAGCATCCGCCGCAGTTCCGGAGGACTGGTGACGGTCAGGGGCGTCCGCTGCTCCAGACGGCTCGACAGGTAGTCCTCCTGGACCTCCACGGGCGCATGGGCCAGCAGCATGAGTCCCACCGAGGTCAGGTGCAGCGGATAGTGGCTTCCGATGTAGGGCCGGGAGTTCCGCGCACGCCAATGCGACATTCGCTCGATGAAGACGGCTTTCGCCCCCTCCCGCACGGCCAGGTGGACCGGGTGGCCGGTGATGTCCATCAGGTCCTGCATGAACGGCAGTGCCGCCTGCTGCACCCCGCCGGACCGCGGCGCATGGGCGGCGACCTCCCACAGCCACAAACCCACGTGATACCGATGCCCCTCGCCGATCTCCAGCACCCCCTCCTCGGCCAGGGAACGCATGATCCGGTGGCAGGTGGAGGCCGGCAGCCCGGTCCGGCGGCTGACCTCGGTGGCGGTCAGTTCCTCCGCGCCCCGTTCGAAGGCTCGGAGGATGGACGCCATCCTGGACAGCATGCTTCGGTGATCCTCGCCAGCCAGGGCTCCTCCTCCTCGTGTGCCTCCCATCACACGATAGTCGCCGAGGCGGATGGCCAGCATTCCGGGTCAGACGCCCAGCTCAGAAGTACTGCGTCCCCTGGTCGATGCTGAGGTGCTCCGAGGTGATGTTCGCCGCCGCCGGAGAGACGAGGAAGGCGACCGCGTCGGCGATCGCCTCAGGCTCCATCCACCCGGGTTCCATGAAGGCCTGACCCATCTGGTTGACCTTCGGGTTCTCCCGCGTGGACGCCTCGATCCGGTTCATCATGTCTCCGCCGCCCATGGGGGTGGCCACACCTCCCGGGTGCACCGAGTTCACCCGGATGCGGTGCGGACCGAGTTCGATGGCGAAGCCTCGGGTCAGGCCGACCAGAGCGTGCTTGGAGGAGGTGTAGTGGATCATCATCGGCTGCACCTTCTTGCCCGCATAGCTCGAGGTGATGACGATCGCCCCGCCCCGGCCGGCATCGATCATGTGCTGGGCTGTGGCGGTGATGGTGTTCCAGACCCCGGTCAGGTTGATGTCGATGGTGGCCTGCCAGGACTCTGGAGTGATGTCCTGCCATTTGGCCGGCTCACAGATGCCGGCGTTGGCCACCACGATGTCGAGGCTGCCGAGTTCCGTCACCGCCCGGTCGGCGGCTGCCATCAGTGCTTCGCGGTCCCGCACATCGGCCTCGAAGGCCAGGATCCGGCGGTCCAGCTCCTCCACGAGCCGGACGGTCTCCGCGAGGTCGTCCGGGGTGGCGGCGGGGTAGGGGATGAAGTCGCCGATGGGACCGGCAACGTCCACGGCGACGATGTCCGCTCCCATGCCCGCCAACTTGAGGGCATGGGCACGCCCTTGGCCGCGGGCAGCACCGGTGATGAAGGCGACTTTGCCCTCGAGTTCGTTGGACATGGTGGTGACTCCTTCTGGGGGTAGAAGCTCAGGAGGCTAGAAGCTGAGGGGTGGACGGGTGGCTGGGCCCAGGCCGCCAGCGGCCCCTTCAACGGCAGAGGATCCCAGGGCCGGGGCGCCCCAGACATGGCCCTCGTCGCCGCCGGCCGTGATGGCGAATCCCGGCGGGATGAGCAGGTCTCGGGCGGAGATCTCGGACAGGGCGGCATGGCCGTTGCCCATCATGGCCGCCTTCAGCCCGTCCTTCATGATGTCCAGCACGTTCTCCACTCCGGACTGCCCATTGGAACTCATGCCCCACAGGTAGGCCCGGCCGATCAGCACACCGCGGGCCCCGAGCGCCAGGGCCTTGTACACGTGGGAACCACGGCGGATGCCGCCGTCGAGGTACACCTCGACGTCGTGGCCGATGGCCTCCGCGACGGCGGGCAGCAGGCGGATGGTGGCCGGCGTCGTATCGAGGTTGTTGCCGCCGTGGTTGGACACGGAGACGGCGCTGACGCCGGCGTCCCGGGCGGCCTTGGCGTCGTCCACCCGGGTGATGCCCTTGACCATGAACGGTCCGTCCCACTGCCGGCGCAACCAGGCGATGTCATCCCACGAGGGGATCTCGGTCTGACGCCACCAGCCCATGGCCTCGAAGAAACCTGGAGCCGGCTCGCCCTTCGGTACGGCGTTCGGCACGGAGAGCTCCGGCGGGCGCAGTGTTCTGGCCCAGTCCAGCGCGTAGCTGAACTTGCCGCCCCGGATGATCTCCGGGGCGTACTTGAGGATGGTCTTGAGGTTCATCTCCTGCGGGATCTCGGGGCTGCCCCAGTCCCGGCCGTAGCCGTTCGTCCAGTCGAGGGTGATGATCAACCCGGCCGCCCCGGCGTCCTTGGCCCGCTGCGCGAGCGCCAGCATCTGGTCACGGCCCCCCGACCAGTACAGCTGGAAGAAGGTCCGGCCGGGGTTCTCCGGCATCACGTCCTCCATGGCCTTCGAAGAGTATGCACCGAGCCCCATGGCAGCGCCACGGTTGTTCGCCGCCCGGGCGACCGCGATCTCACCGTCGGGATGCACGGCCTGGACCCCGGTGGGTGAGATCATCACCGGCAGCTCGACGGGCACACCCATGATGGTGGTCCTGGTGTCCTGTGCGAGCGGGTTGCCCGTGATCTTGGGCGCGAAGCCGAGCTCGGCGAAGGCGTCGATGTTGTTCTGCACGGTCATGCCGCGCTCCGAACCGGCCACCAGGGCCATGTACACGGACGCCGGCAGGCGCTTCTGCGCGCGGCGCTGGGCCTCTGCCACGCTCTCGAACCACGGATTGGTCATGGTGATGCCGTCCTCACTGTTGGGTGTCGTTGGTCGCTGTTGGTCGGTGTTCGTCTTGGTGCCGCGCGGGTGTTCACGGACTCAGGATCCTGGACAGAGCCCGTGGCAGGTCCCGAAAAGTCCGCACGGTCTCCAGCCGTCCCCTCCCGTGCCGGGCCAGGGCGCGTCCGAGGTCCACGTCCTTCTCCCCCGAGGTGTCGAGCAGGACGTCCAGCCGGGGCAGGCTGGCGGCTGCGGGGCGGGGGTCCGGTCCGGCGTTGTGCACACAGTCGGACAGCAGCAGCACCCGACCCTCGGCAGCCGGAACCCTGGCCAGTTCGTCGCGCGCCAGACGCAGGGGATGCTCCACATTCGTCAGTCCACGTGCCGGGATGCGCACGAGCGTCTCGAGGATCCCTCCCGGGGTACCTCCCTGGCCCATCGGTGCGATGCGGGCGGCATCGGACCAGAAGGCGATCACGGCCAGATCGTCCCGGGCGAACTCTCCCACGATGGCACCCACGGCAGCGGCGGCCGAGCGGACCCTCTCGCCGCGCATCGAGCCGGAGACATCGAGGAGCAGCACCATCGCCCGGCGTTGCCGGATGCGCTCGCGCACCACGATGTCCGAGGATTCGGGGACCGGCTTGGCCACGAGGTTCTCCACCGTCGCCTCCAGGTCGATGTCCTCGGCACTGCCCCGGAAGGGCAGCTGCTCCAGATCGCCCAGGCCACGCCGCGCCGTCGCGCGCCGCGGCGGCTGGGGAATCGCCAAGGACAGGGCGATCTCGTGTGCCCGGCGCAGCGCCTCCCGGTCCGCGTGCTCGTCCAGGTCCTCCAGCTCGATGACCTGACTGTCCTCGCCGGTCTCCCCCGGCGCAGCCGAGCCCCGGACCCGGGCGGTGGCCGCGTCCCTTTCGGCCCCGCTGGCCGTCAGCACCTGACCTCCGCCCTCGCCGGTGGCCGGCTCGAAGACCGTCGGGGCCTGATCCAGCACCTTCGGCCTGCGACGCCGGCCCGGCGCCTTCTGCGTCCGGCGCACGATCGGAGCGTCGTCCTCGATCCGCTTTCAACCCGGCTCAGCCGCCGCGGGTCGCAGAATGAAGTGGTCCTCCCAGATCTCGCGCAGCACGCGCTCGGGCGTGGTCCCCGCTGCCTCGTCCACGTGGAGGCGCCCGGACAGGGAGACCATGGCGGCGTCGAGGAGGGCGTCGGCATAACGGCGTCGCGGGGTGTCCTCCGCGCTCACCCGCCCCTCACCCGGAGTGTCCAGGCCATGCAGGTTCAGCAATTGTGCGGCCACCAGGACCAGGTCGATGGCCCCCCGTACCGAACTGCCCTGACGGGTGTCCTCATGCTCCCGGGTGGCCCGGGTCAGGGCGACGGCGTCCGAGACCAACGCGGAGGCGAGCCGCGCTGGGACGTCCTGGCCGGCGTCGGGCCCGAGGCCGGTGCGCCATGCCACGATCCGGTGCTCCGCCGCGGCATCCTGATACCCGAGGACGAGGCGGTTGAACCGGTCATGCACTGAGGTGGACAGACGGGTGGTCCCCACATGGTCATAGGGATTCATCGATCCGATGATGCGGAAGGTCGGCTGGGCCGTGATGGTTCCGATCCGCGGGATCGTGACCTGGCGCTCCGCCATGGCCGTCAGCAGAGTGTTGAGCGTGTCATCCGGCGCACGGTTGAATTCCTCGATGTAGAGGAAGCCGCCCTCGCGCATGGCCCGCACGAGCGGGCCGTCCGTGAAATTCTCATCCCGGTACCCCTCCCGCAGGACCCGGGCGGGGTCATGACCTCCGAGGAGCTTCGACGGGGTCAGGTCCGCGTTGCCCTCGACGAGGACGAAGGGGATGCCCCATTCCTCGGCGATGGCGCGCAGGATCGTGGACTTGGACGTCCCCGGGGGGCCTTCCAGCAAAATGTCCCGCCCGGCCGCCACCGCGGCGAGGACCAGGTCGAGTTCGCGTTCACGGCCCACCACGCGGTGTCCGAGGCTCTCACGGACGCGGGCCACGTGGCTGCTGTCCCGCAGACCCGTTGATTGGGCGCTCATGTTCTTCCTACTTGATCGCCGCGCCTCCGTCGACCGGAATCTGGCCGCCGGAGACGTAGTACGACTCATCGGAGGCGAGCCACAGAACCGCGTTGGACACGTGAACGGGCTCGATCCAGGCCTTCCCGAAGGGGTTCAAACCGGCGAATGCTGATTCGGCGTCAGACGCCTTCGGTTCGTCCAGGTCCGGCCGGAAGAGCCGGTACGCGCTCTCGTTCTTGACCATGGGTGTGTCGATCGAGTTCGGATGGATGGTGTTGACCCGAATGCCGTGTGGGCCCAGCTCGTTCGCGAGCACCTTCATCAGACCGACAATGCCGTGCTTCGCAGTGGTATAGGCAGCGACGTTCGCCAGTCCCTTGAATCCGGCGAGGGAGGAGATGATGATGACGGACCCCCCTTTGCCGGCCTTGATCAGGTGCTCGGCAGCCGCGGCGTAGGTGTGCCACACGCCCGTCAGATTGATGTCCTGGATGTCGTTCCACGATGTCTCGCTGACCTCATGCGTGTTCGCTCCGAAGGTGAAGATCCCCGCATTGGCGACGATGACGTTCACGGCCCCGAGTTCGGCCACGCCATCGTTGACAGCCGACTTCAGTGCGTCGAGATCGCGCACGTCTGCGACGCGCGTGACCACGCGACGGTCCAACGCCTCCACTTGTCGCGCGGTTTCCTGAAGCTCGTCCTCTCCCGGCAGTTCGTAGAAGCCTTCAAGGCTGTCCACCGGAGCGCAGAGGTCGACCGCGATGATGTCCGCGCCCTCCTCAGCCAGCCGGACGGCGTGACTCCTGCCCTGCCCGCGGGCAGCGCCGGTGATGAAGGCGACCTTGCCTTCCATACGTCCTGTCATGGTGTATGACTCCTGTCTCGTGATGCGGTGATGGTGCCGAGAGCGGCAAAAGGTGAGGTGACGGGCTCAGAAGACGACGGACTTGAGACCGGCGCCGGCGTCCACGGGCAGCGGGACACCGGTGATGTACCGGCCCTCCTCCGAAGAGAGGAAGAGGAGCGCATTGGAGATGTCCACCGGCTCGACCCACGGGATGGGCAGGGTGTTCATGGACTGGGACGTCGCGGCGAAATCCTCGTCGGTGGGGTTCTCCAGGTCCGGCCGGAAGAGCTTCTTCGTGGCCTCGTTCATAATCATGGGGGTGTCCACCTGGGTCGGGTGGATGGAGTTCACCCGGATGCTGTGCGGGGCCAGCTCGAGGGCGAGCGTCCTCATCAGGCCGACCACTCCGTGCTTGGCCGAAACGTAGTGGGCGATGTTGCCCATGCCCTTGAGTCCGGCCAGGGAGCTGGTGAGGACGATCGAGCCGCCGTTGCCGCCGGCCTTGAGGTGTGGGATCGCAGCCTTGGCCGTGTGCCACACGCCCGTGAGGTTGATGTCAATCATGGTCTGCCAGCCGCTTTCGGACATGACGTCCGCCTCGGCCATCTCGCCGGAGATCCCGGCATTGGCCGAGACGATGTCGAGCCGTCCGAACTCGGCGAAGCCCTCGTCAGCGACCGCCTTGACGGCCGCGTAGTCGCGGACGTCGGCCTGGCGGGCGATGATGCGCCGGTCCAGGGCCTCGACCTGACGTACCGTCTCCGCCAGATCCTCGGCGGTGGGGCCCGCGTAGGGGACGTGTTCGACATCCTGGCAGATGTCGAACGTGATGATGTCAGCACCCTCCTCCGCGAGACGCACGGCGTGGCTTCTGCCCTGCCCTCGTGCTCCTCCGGAGATGAATGCGACCTTGCCTTCGAGACGTGCACCCATGATGTGACTCCGTATTCTGGTTGCTGTTCTGATTGCGGTGGGGTGATGGCGGAGGGGGATCCGGTCAGGACGAGGCGGCCGTGGAGGCGCCCGGGGGCACGAATCCGGCCAGGGGGTCGATCTCGCAGGCACTGACCGGCGGGCGTGCGGGTGCACCCATCCCGATGCTCACCGGCACCGGCAGGGACTTCGCGCGTGGGCGGGGCGGTGAGGTCCGGTGGGATCGATCGACGCTGGGCCGTGGGAACTCCAGGTCCGCCTCCCGTCCCTGGAGGAGTTCCTCGCCGAGACCGCGCACGCATTCCGGGTCTGGTCCGTCGAGGGGCAGGCCGGTGAAGAACTTCGCGGCCATGCAGCCGCCGCGGCAGGTGTCGATGAATTGGCACCCGGCGCAGGCCCCTCCCGTCTGCGGCTCGCGCAGCTCGGTGAACAGCTCGGATCCGCGCCACACGGCGGCGAAGCCGCCATCGGTCACCGTGTTGCCCGCCTTGAACTCATCATGGATCGCAAAGGGGCAGGCATAGACATCGCCGACCGGATCGATCAGGCACACCACCCGCCCGGCACCGCAGAGGTTCAGCCCGGGCAGGGTCTCGCCGTAGGCCGAGAGGTGGAAGAACGAGTCACCGGTCAGCACCCCCTCGCCGTGGGCCACCAGCCAGTCGTAGAGCTCGCGCTGCTGCTCGGGACGCGGGTGGATGTCATCCCAGACGTCCACCGCGCGTCCGGAGGGCCGCAGGCGGGTGATGCGCAGCGTGGCACCGTACTCGTCCGCCAGGGCCTTGAACTCGTCGAGCTGCGGGATGTTGTGCCGGGTCATGACCACGGAGATCTTGAATCCCTCGACGCCGGCATCCTTCAGGTTCTGCATCGCCCGGACCGCGAGGTCGAAGGAGCCCTTGCCCCGCAGGGCGTCGTTGACCTCCGCGGTGGCCCCGTCGAGGGAGATCTGCACGTCGATGTAGCCGTTGTCGGAGATCCGCTGCGCGGCCTCCGGCGTGATGCGGACCCCGTTGGTGGAGAACTTCACGCCCACATCGTGGCTGGTGGCGTACTCGACGATCTCCCAGAAGTCGGATCGGACGGTCGGCTCACCGCCGCCGATGTTGACGTAGAAGACCTGCATCCGCTGGAGTTCGTCGATGATCTCCTTGCACTGTGCGGTGGACAGCTCGTTCGGATCACGGCGTCCGGAGGCGGAGAGGCAGTGCGAACAACTGAGGTTGCAGGCGTAGGTCAGCTCCCAGGTCAGGCAGATCGGGGAATCGAGACCGCGTTCGAAGTGGTCGATGAGGGAAGGACGGCGCTCGGGGGCGAGGGTCAAGGGATACTCCCGGTGGTTGAGTCGTCAGGCGTGGTCGGTGGAGGGCAGCAGCATGTCCGTGTCGGCGAGCCGTTGCAGGGCGGACACGTATCCGGGACGGGCCTTCTCCTCGATCTCCAGGGCGGTGAACGTCGCGTCCACGCTCGGGAAGTCGGCCAGTGCGGTGACCAGGTCGACGAGTCGGGTGTCCTTGAGGAAGCTGAGGCGGCGGGTGCCGAAGTGGTAGAGCAGGGCCCCGAAGGGCTCTGGCCGCACCGCCACGCGGGGATTCAGGATCCAGGCCGTCCCGGGATCGAGGCCGAGCCCCGATCCCGGATCCACAGCCGGGTGTGTGGTGGTGGCCAAGGTCAGTAGACCCCGCACATGCCGTCGATCGAGACGTCCTCGACGAGATCGTCCGCCGTGACCTCGGGGTCAGTGCTCTGGGCGTGGGCGCTGGACTGCTCCATAGTTCCTCCCTGGAAAGTGCTGGAAGCATGTGAGCTGGATCACTCGCATGATGGGAGACTAAATGACACTGGGTGCCAATGCAATGGATCGTTGACAACCTGGTGAACAATCTTCCTAGAGGCGAGAGGACGGGCCATGACCGAGAACCACGAGACACCTGACCGAGCGCTAGGCCGTCCCCGTGCCACCACGCATGACGTGCTGGCCGAGATCGGCGTGGAGCTCTTCACCCGCCACGGGTATGAAAACGTCTCGGTCCAGCAGATCGCCGATGCGGCGGGAGTGTCCCGCCGGACTTTCTTCCGCTACTTCCCGACGAAGGCGGACCTGCCCTGGGGCGACTTCGGCCGGGAGGTGGAACGGCTGCGCGGAGAACTGGCCCTCATGCCGGATGACATTCCCCTGATGGCCGCCGTGCGCCAGGCCGTCGTGGACTTCAACCGCGTCCCGCCGGACGCCGTCGACCAGCACCGCGCCCGGCTGGGACTCCTCCTCACGGAGCCCGAGTTGATCGCCCGGTCCCTGGTGAAATTCCTGGACTGGCGGCGGGCCATCGCGGAGTTCACGGCTCGACGCCTCGATCTGGATCCCACGTCCTTTGTTCCCGAACTGGTCGGCGAGGTCGCCTTGAGCGCGGCCGTCGCCGCCTATCGGCAGTGGATCCCCTCGCCTGATGCCGATCTCTCGACCTTCATCGACACCGCCTTCGCCGCGATCGTGGACCTGGACCGGCTGGAGCAGGGAGTCGCCGCACCACTGACCGCTCGCCTCTCCACCACGGCTGTCCACGCGCGCGGACGCCCGCACGCCCAGGGACAGCATCACGGGAGGACCAGGGACACCGCGAGCATCCACGAGGGGAACGCCGATGAGACTCACTGACGCCACCTGGCCGGAGATCCACCCACAGACCTTCGGCGGCGCACCCCCGGTGCTCGTGCTCCCGGTCGGGGCGCTGGAACAGCACGGTCCACACCTTCCCCTGGACACGGATGCCGTCACCGCCACCGCGGTGGCCACCGCCGTGGCAGAGGCCCGGCCTCGTGCTGCCCTCGCCCCGACCCTCCCGATCGGTGCCAGCGGGGAACATGCCGACTTCCCCGGCACGCTGTCCATCGGCATCGAGGCCCTGCGTCAACTCATCGTCGAGGTGGTCCGCAGCTCCACGCCGACGTTCTCCGCGGTCATGGTGGTCAACGGCCATGGCGGCAACATGGAGGCCCTCCGGTCCGCAGTCGAACTGTGCACGGCCGAAGGACGCAGGCTCCTGCCCCACCACCTGGGCCTGCCGGGGATGGACGCCCATGCCGGCCGCACGGAGACCTCGCTGATGCTGCACCTGAGCCCGGAGCGGGTGCGGCTGGATCGCGCGCAGCCTGGCAACACCACGCCCGTACGGGAGCTCCTCACCGAGATGAGGGCGCACGGGGTGCGCGGCGTCAGCCCGAACGGCGTGCTCGGCGATCCAACCGGTGCTAGCGCCACCGAGGGAGCGGACCTGTTCGTCCGGCTCCGGGACCGGGCCATCGCAGCGTTCGACGAACTCACGGGATAAACGGCCAGACAGCCGAGGCGGCAGAACTTACGCCCCGCGCCGGCGCAGCCTCGGGCGCAGCACCGCCCAGCGCCGGGACCGGACCGCGGCACGGAGCACGCCGGTACCGTAGGCCGCGTCCGCCACGAGTCGCAGGGCCAGGTGCCGGACGGGATCGAGGGCCGCACGGGCGTCGCACGCCGGATTGTCCCGGCTGACACGGTGCTGAACCCAGTGCCGGGCGGCCTGCAGAGTGTCCGGCACCGTCGGAACCAGGGCCAGCACGACGACGGTGCGCGCCACCTGCCGCGCACGGCTCGCCGGCGCCACGGACACCCCGAGCGCGGCCACCCCGAGCGGCCACCATTCGCGGCGCAGGGCGTTGCCGACGGCCGTGATCTCGGACCGCAGTCCGAGCAGGGCCACCTCGGCGCCGCCGGACAAGGGCAGACCCCGACGGTGGAAGCGGCGGACGTTGGCGCCGAACTGGACCGCCACACCCCCTGCGGCGACCGCCAGGCCCATCCCCCGCACCACATCCCTGCCACCGGCAGCCACCAGGCCTCCGGCAAGCACCGCCAGCCCGGGCCATCCACAGGTCGCCGGGGCGAGCCGGCCGGGGTGCCGGTCCTCGAGCGGGACGGCAGAAGTCCCGTAGGCCGCGTGGCGGTGGGACCACTGCGCCAGCCCCGCCCGGACCTTATGATGGACCTCGGCGGAGGGCACGTACCGGACGGTGTGACCGGAGGCGACAAGGCGCCAGATGAGGTCGACGTCCTCCCCCACCCTCAGCCCGGGCTCGAAGGGCGGATCCGGCAGGGCCGCCCGTCGCACGAGCAGGGCAGCGGTGGGGACGTAGCCGATCTGGCCCCCGGGGGCCACGCGTCGGGCCTGGGGTCCGAGGTCGAGTCCGCCGCGCCGGGACTCGAACCGTTCCAGGACGGTGCCGGGGCCGGCGCCGGTGACGGTTCCCCGGACCCGGGGAGCGACGACGGCCACTGTTGGGTCGTCGAAGTGAGGAAGCAGGACGTCCAGCCAGTCCTCGGTGGGCACGGTGTCCGCGTCCAGGAACACGACGACGTCGGCCGGTCCCTCGGATGAATCATTCGACGCGGCCAGGCCGGCATTGCGGGCGCCGCCGGGCCCGACGTTCTCGGGCAGGACCACCAGGCGCACGCCGTGGGCAGCACAGACCCGTGCGATGCCACGGGCGTCGGCCACGGCCGAGGCGTCATCCACCACGGTCACGCGATGGCCGTGCACGGCCGGGAGGAGACGTGCCAGGGGCACGGCCGAACCGTGGACCGGCACGATCACCTCCACCTCGCCCGGACGGGGCCGGCGTGGGTGGTGGACGGGCAGGGCCAGACCGCGGTCCACGAGCAGTCGTGCGGTGGCACGTTCCACGTCGTCGGCCGGCTCGACGGCCCCGGCACCGCGGCGCAGGACCTTCCTGGCGAAGGGACGGGCCGGAGCGGACAGCCGGGCCAGTCCCCACGGCGACCCGCCGAACACCAGTTCGCCGTGGCGGCGGGTGTAGGAGCCCTGGGTCCGGGCGATGGCCGTCATCGACCCTCCCGGATCCGGGACCCGGCCAGGTGACCCAGTGCCATGGCCACCGCGGCCGTCCCTCCGGAGGGATGCGCGGGCAGGGCGGAGAGGTCCGCCACGTGCAAACCGTCGATGCCCCGGACGCGCAGGTGCTCATCCACGACGGCCTCCGGTCCGCCAGCCGCGCACGTCCCCACGGCGTGGTAGATGCCGCCGCCGGACGTGCGGACGAAGGCGGCGGCGGCCTCGTCATCGCCGTCGGTGACACTGGCACCGGGCAGGTCCTCGCCGATGACCACGCCCGAGAGCGCCGGTGCGGCGAGCACGGCGCGGGCTGCTGTCAGGGCATGGGAGGCCGCCGCCCGGTCGCGGAGATCCTCGAGCAGGGGTGCACGGACGTGCGGGGGCCGGCGGAGGTCGGTGCTCACCGCGTGAACCGACCCGGTGGAGTACGGGCTGAGGGCATAGGCCTGGATCATCAGCCCTGCATGGTCCGCGGGAGCAAGGCCCGTGCCGTCCGTTGAGACGTCGGTGAGCAGCAGTTGCAGATCCGGCCGGTTCCCCCCGGTCGAGTCCACGGAGGCGGCGAGCGGGTAGGGGCCCGAGGCGAGCGGTCCGGTCCGGGCCACGAGGTACTGGACTGCGGCACCGAGCAGGCCTCGGGTGGTCCCGAGCGTGCTGTTGAGCCCCAGTCCCGGGCGGATCCGGGCCTTGACGGTGGCCCCGCGTTGTTCCCTGAGACCCTCGCCCACCCGCGGCGCTGCGACGACGGTATCGATGCCGAGGTGCCGCAACCGGTCCGGATCTCCGATGCCCGAGCGCTCCAGGAGCGGCGGTGTCTCCACGGTCCCGGCGGTGAGAACCACCTGGTATCGGGCGTGATGACGAATGCGGCCACCGTCCGCGGTGACGGTCTCCACGCCGACCGCGCGGTCACCGGCGGTCAGCACCCGCACGGTGGTCTGCCCCGTGAGCACCCTCAGATTCCCCGCACGGAGTCCGGGCCGCAACAGCGTGGCCGCACTCCGCCGCTTTCCGCCCTGGAGCGTGGCCGGGGTGCCTCCCACCCGGGGGCCGACGGCGGCGCGCACGTCCGGCACGAACGGCACCCCGGTCTCCCCGAGGCCGGCGATCAGGGCCCGCAGGACCGCGGATGGAGGTTCAGGCGAGGGTTCGGACGGAGGCGGCGGGACGGGCAGTACGGCTTCCAGGTGGTCGAAGGCCCGTCCGAAGGCAGACCAGGACCAGTCCGGGCCGAGGTGTTCCGCCAGGCCGTCGTAGAGGTGGGATTCTCCGCGCAGGTACATGGTGCCGTTGATGAGCGTGGAGCCGCCGACGCCCCGGCCCCGCCGCCACACGTCCACGGGACCCGGCTCCGGTGCCGGGAATGCCGGATACTCGAGGCTGATCCGCGGGTCGAACATGGTCCGCACAAAACCCTTCGGCACGGCCACCAGGGGGTTGGGGTTCCACGGGCCGGCTTCCACGAGCAGGACCCGCAGGTCCGGATCCTCAGCGAGGGCGGCAGCCGTCGCGCATCCAGCCGCACCGGCACCGACCACGAGGATATCGGCGGTCAGGCCGCTGGCGCCGTCCTCGCGCCGTCGAATGCTCGCCCCTGGCAGATGGCCTGTTCGTGTCCGCATGATGCGCTCATGCTATCGACCTCGTACGGTGGCCACTCGGGTGTGCCACGGACTGGGCACCGGCCCAGGACACCGGAGAGTGAATCGACCAGGGCGTGCTAGTGCGCGGCACGGCCGCCGGTGGGCCGCTCGATCAGGGCGTCCATGGCGGTGGAGAACTCCAGGATGATCCGGGCACACGCGATCCAGAGCACGGCGGGAACCCAGCCGAGCAACAGGGCCAGGATCCCGAGCGTGGTTCCCTGGCTGAACCCGAGGACCACCGCAGCCACCCAGGTCACCACGATGCCCACCACCACCACGGCATAGATGGCACGGGCCAAGCCCCTCGACATCCGCTGGTTCCCGTTCAACTCGAAGAGGGCCCGGAACAGGGTCATCGGCCCGTGCGGCTCCGGCGGAGCATGCCCCGGGTGGCGATACGGGCTCATGTGGCTGAGTGGCTCCTGCCGGCGGGTGGCCGGCTGTGGGCCAGGGGAGACAACCATCTCGGACCTCCTGCATCGGACCGGGTGCACCACGGCGGATCAGGAAGATCACGTGCATCAGGTACACCGCATACCCTCACCCTAGAACTGCCGCTCAGCAGTGTGAAGACGCCGTGGCCGCTCACGGGCAAGCACGAGAACCGGCGAGCACGGCCCGCCCGATCGGCTCCGCCACCGCCGCGTTCTCCAGGTGCCCGATCACCGCATGCGGCTCCTCGCCGGCGTTGACCGGCACGTCCCGGACCTGCCCGGCCAGGGCCTGCTTCAGGCGGGGGCCCAGCGGGTTGAGGATCGCCACCACATCACGCACGTCATAGCCGTTCACCCAGGCCGAACGCCGGTCCGGGACCACCGCGGGCACCGGTGCTGGTCCCTCCCCCGCGCTCCCGGCGCCCCCGAGCAGGTGCCGCTGTACCACCGGCAGACCAAGCGGGCTCCCGGTGGTCGCCACCAGGGCGATCGGCCGGCCCCGTGCACCCCGGGTCAGCGCGTCATGGGCGACCACGCTGCCCAGACTGTGGCCGACCACCACCACGGGTTCGTCCCGCGGGACATCCGCGAGCGCCCGTTCCACGATCGCCAGCACGGTCTGACGCACGTCGGCGCAGCCCAGGTAGTAGGCCACGTCCGTGAAGTACTCCTCGATCACCCGCGCGGAGACCCCCGCCCTCTCGGCCACGAACTGCAGGGCCGCGCGCAACCACGGCACCCTCAGCAGCTCGTCCAGCTCCCACCAGGGGCGTCCGACGCCGGCCGGCACCCCCTCGTCGGTCGGTTCACCGGGCATCGGGCGCAGGGCCGCCGTCGGGTGCGGGGCCGCGACGGGATTGCGCCCGGCGTCCGGGTCGAATCGCAATGGTGTGGTGATGTCCTGGAGCAGGCCGGCCTTGACCTCGCAGATCTCCTGCACGCCGGCCGGCATCGGCTGGCCCGTACTCCAGCGAGCGAGGTCCGGCCCCGGGCCGGTGCCCTCGCGTTCGGCGACGGCGTCGCGGAACGCATCGCCGTAGAAGGGGAACATCACGGGGGCCGCGTCCGGGATCGTCGGGCGGCCGGCGTCGCGAAGTCCGGTGTTCAGGGCCTGCAGCCACCGGCGGCGAAGGGCCTCCGCGTGCTCCACGACCTGACCGGGCGGGATGCCCGGATCAGTGTGCTGGCCGCGCCCGTGGATGAGGAACAACGTGGTCATGGTCTGCCTCCTCGCCACAGACTAAACCTTGACGTTCCCTGAACGCGTCACATCTACTGGCCGGGTTCAAGAGGCTGAGCCCGTGGACGAGGACGTCCCACCGGACCCGGCCTCAACCAAGGAGGAGGGCATTTCCCATGGGACACAAGAAAAGACTGACCGCTGTAGGCTGCGTGCTGGCTCTGGCCGGCACGGCACTGGTGGCTGGCCCGACGGCCGCCGCACCGGACACGTCCGAGGCATCGGCAACGGCCGCCACGGCCGACTCTCAGGCTCTGGAACAGTCGCTGGCCGCGGCTCCCTCTCAGGGCCTGCAGACACCGTTCGAGGCCAGCAACGGGGCGAACTGGACCACGGTCGAGGAGGCGCAGACCTTCCTGGAGGAACTCGATGCGGACAGCAAGCGCGTCGCCCTGCAGCAGGTGGGCGAGTCGGTGGAGGGCCGGCCGCTCAACCTCGTCACGGTCGGTTCCCCGGCGCCGGAATCGCAGGAGGAGGTCGCCGACGGCTCCATGATGCTGTTCAACTGCTCGATCCACGGCGATGAGCCCTCCGGGCGGGAGGGGTGTCTCCAACTGGCCCGGGACCTGAGCACCACCACTGATCCGGCGTGGAAGCGGCTGCTGAACAAGACCACGGTGGGCTTCACCTTCATCAACCCGGACGGTTGGGAGGCTGACACCCGCGAGAACGCCGACGATGTGGACATCAACCGGGACTTCCTAGCCCTGGCCACCCCGGAGGCTCAGGCGCTGGCCACGGTCATGCGGGACTGGAATCCAGACGTGATCAACGACCTCCACGAGTTCGGTCCGCGCGAGTTCTATGACACGCAGGCCCTGGTCCTGTGGCCCCGCAACCGGAACGTGGACGCCACCATCCATGATCTGTCCGAGCGGATGGTGAACAACTACACGGGGGCACAGATCGAGGCCAATGGGATGACGAGCGGGATCTACGGCCTGCTGGTCAAGGACGGCGAACCGTTCCAGCAGGTGGCCGGTGACCACCAGGCGAGGATCCTGCGCAACTACACCGGCCTGAAGCACATCACCGGGCAATTGACGGAGGCGGCGCAGGGCCCCGTGACCCCGGAGGAGGAGAACGACCCGCAGCTGGCGAACCGCCGTGCCGTGGATGTGCAGTACGCGAGCGCCGTCGGCTCGCTGGCCATGATCTCGGAGAACCGGACCAGGCTGGCCCGCCAGTCGGCCCAGGCCGCCGAACGTGCCACCCAGGCCGGGGCCGAGCAGGCCGGTGTCGTCTACTTCAGCGGCCAGGACAACATGCTCCCGACCACCAGTGACGGTGCCGAGCCCCACCCCATGTGCGGATATCAGCTGACGGAGGCGCAGCTGTCCGAGTTGGGGTCCACCCTGGAACTGCACGAGATCACGTGGGAGGAGAACGCCGAGGGTGCCTTCGTCACCATGGCGCAGCCCGGCAAGACCCTGATTCCGCTGCTGCTCGATGAGCGCGCCGAGTACGGGTTGACGGAGGCCACGCCGCTGGACGACTGCTGAGACGAGCCGTTCCTCTAGCGATAGTGCCGCCCGGTGCCGGCCCGGGTGGCCGGCACCGGGCGGACTCGTTCTGGCGGTCTCTCACCGCCCGGCGCTGACCAGCCCTGACTCATAGGCGGTGACCACGATCTGTGTCCGGTCCCGCAGGCCGAGCTTGGCGAGGATCCGGGACACATGGGTCTTGATCGTCTGCTCGGAGAGGAACAGCTCACCGGCCAGCTCCGCATTGGACCGTCCGGTGGCCACGAGCCGCATGACCTCCAGCTCGCGCTCGGTGAGCTCCCCCAGCACGGTCACATCCGGGGCGCGCGTCACCGGCCGGTTGACGTAGTCCGCGATCAGCTTCTGGGTGATCGACGGTGCCAGCAGGGCCTCACCGGCCGCGACCACCCGCACGGCGTTCGCGAGGTCCTCAGCGGTGGCGTCCTTGAGCAGGAACCCGCTGGCACCGGCCTGCAGGGCGGCGAAGACGTACTCGTCCGCATCGAAGGTGGTCAGCATGATCACCCGTGGATGGGCGTCCCCGGGCATCGCGAAGACCGCACGCGTGGCGTCGAGCCCATTGACCACTGGCATCCGGATGTCCATCAGCACCACGTCAGGCCGGGACCGTTTGACCAGGTCCACCACCTCGGCGCCGTCCGGCGCGCTCCCGACGACGGCCATGTCCTCCTGGGCGTCCAGCAGGGCCCCGAAGCCCTGACGGACCATGGCCTGGTCATCCACGATGAGGATCCGGATCGGGTGTGCGGCGGAGAACGGCTCCGCAGGTCGCTGACTCACCCGCCCAGCGTATCCGTCACCCCCCGGTAGCCCCCACGTTCACCCTGCCGGGTGATGACCAGGAGTGGCCGGCTCCGTAGCTTCGCCACCATGAACACCACACCTTCCATACTGTCCCGCCTCGGCCGTGACTTCGCCTTCGTCCTGCCCGGCTTCTTCATCTCCCTCTTCGCCTTCGTCCTGCTCGTTCCCCTGTTCACGCTGGCTCTCGGCACCGCCGTCATCTGGATCGGCGTCTGGCTGGTGCCCGTCGTGCTGCTGATGGCCACCGGCTTCGCCGAACTGTCCCGCAGCCGAGTGCGGCTCTGGGGCGGACGGATCGACCAGCCGGGCTACCGCCGTGGCGGCGCCGGAGTCACCGGCTCCCTCCGTTATCTCACCGACCCACGGCGCTGGCTGGACCTGCTCTTCGAGACACTCATCGCCTTCCCCGTGCGCACCTTCACTTTCGTGGTGTCCGTGACCTGGACGGCGGGGGGCCTCGGGGGGGCGACCTACGTCCTGTGGGGCCACTACCTTCCCCGCGGCGAGCAGGAGTCCCCCCTGGCCGCCGGCATGCTCGAGGCCTTGACGGGTGGGGCCATCCCGGACGCCGTGGCCACCAGCTACGCGGTCGAGTCCGTCGTCAACTTCCTGGTCGGCGTGCTCTTCCTGCTCACCCTGCCCGCCGTGATGCGCGGGCTCGCCCTGCTGGACGCCTCCACCACGGTGGCGGCGCTCGGTGCCGGACCGGCGCAGGAATACCCGCTGCCGGCCGTGGCGCGGGTAGCGTGATCACCATGCGAGCCGCCGAGCCGTCTGCTTCCTCGTCCGTCTCCTCCCCGCCTTTCTCGGGTGAGGGACATCCCCCTGGATCGTCCCCCGCCCGGGCCAGTTTCTCGCGCAGTGGGTGGGCCTGGCTGCTGACGTCCTGCGCCGCCGTGGTCCTGATCGCCACCGGGTGGCCCCTCCTCGCTGCGGTCCACCACGTCCACGTCGCCATCGCCATGGTGCTGGCCGTCGCCCAGGCCGTCGCCCTCCCACTCGCGGTGCGGCGGCCCGTGCCCGCGATCGGCGTGGGTCTGGCGGCGGCCCTGGGCACGATGTCCGCTGTGGATCCGGACTCCGGCCCGTGGCCCTGGCCTGTCACCACCCTGATCGCCTACGTCTTGCTCGTCCTGGTGCTCGCGATCCGCCATCCCTGGCGGCTGGGGGCCGCGGCCTGGCTCGCCGGCGCCGTGGTCGGGGGGCTCGGACTCGCGCTGATCCCGGACACAGGACTTTCCCCCGGCAGGGTGATCTCCAACGTCACGACAGTGGCCTCCCTCACCGGTGGCGCGCTGGCCGTCGGCAGCGCCCTGCGGGTTCTCCTGGCCAGCCGCAGCCAACTGGACCACGAACGCCAGCTCACGGCCGAGGAGGAGGCCAAGCGCCGCGAGCTGCAGCAGCGCAACCGCATCGCCCAGGAACTGCATGACGTGGTGGCCCACTCCATGTCCGTCATCTCCGTGCAGGCGACCACCGCCCCCTACCGGCTCCCCGGCATGGACGAGCCGACGCGGGGCGAGTTCGGCTCGATCGCCGACTCCTCCCGCCGCGCGCTGATCGAGATGCGCGGGTTGCTCTCCGTCCTGCGAGGAGACGACGCCGCCGACACCAGGCCCCAACCGACCATCGCGGACCTCCCCCAGCTGGTGGCCACCACGCGGTCCTCCGGAGCGCAGGTGGACCTGGAGATCGATCCGGAACTCCTCCCGTTCGGCGGGGCGGCCGCGGAGCCCGGGACCGGGGCCCTCGGGGCGGCGAGTGCGGCCGGTGACTGGTCCGCCGTCGTCCCTCCGGCCACGGGCCTGACCGCCTACCGGGTGGTGCAGGAGGCGATCAGCAACGCCCTGCGGCACGCGCCCGGCGCCGCCATCCACGTGCAGGTCTCGGTGGGAGACCAGATCGGGGTCCGCATCGCCAACGGACCGGCCTCCCGCGGGGGGTCCGTGGCCTCGCCGGGCGCCGGCCTCGGCCTGAAGGGTATCCGCGAGCGCGTGAGCGCGCTGGGAGGCACGGTCAAGGCCGGTCCGACGTCCGAGGGCGGCTTCGCCGTGAAAGCCCGGTTGCCGCTGTAGCCGCCTGCGTCGGAACTAGCCACCAGGGGACGGTTCTCCTTACAGTGGGCCCAGGAGGAGGAGGATCCATGAACATGTCCAGAAAATCGGCCATGACCAGCGGCTTCGTGGTCGCTGCGGTGGCCCTGACGGTGACCGGTTGCACGTCCTCGGCCTATCCGGCCGACCCGGACGGGACCTTTGACGACGTCTCGGGTGGCACACTCTCGGTGGGGGTGGTCCACCACCCCCCGTACGTGGACGCCACCGGTGCCGAGCCCACCGGCAGCGAGGTGGAACTCATCCAGGCCTTCGCCGAGGAGATCGACGCGGAGATCGAATGGACCGCCTCCGGCGAGGAGGCCCTCATCACTGCCCTTGAGACCGGGGACGTGGACCTGATGGCCGGTGGACTGACCGACCAATCGCCCTGGACCTCCCAGGCCGCCCTGACCCGCCCCTATGCCGAGGACACCGGACCCGATGGCAAGACCGTCAAGCTCGTCCTGGCCGTCCCGCTGGGTGAGAACCAGATGCTCGGCGAGCTCGAGCGGTTCCTCGACGAGCGTCACCCGGGGATCACACCGTGATCATGACCGTGCGCCGATTCGGGCGGACCGAACTCACACCCGAACTACAGCAAGCCTTGCGACGAGCCACCCGCCTGGAATGGATCACCCTGGGGATGCTCGCGGTGACCGTGACACTCGTGATCGTGGTCATGGGCAATTCCCAGGCCATGAAGGCGGCCTGGATCGAGGACATGCTGTCCTTCATCCCCCCTCTCGCCTTTCTGGTGGCGGTCCGCATCATCAAGCGCCCTCCTACGCGGAGCCGGCCCTATGGCAACCACCGCGCCGCGGGGGTGGGGCATCTCGTGGCCTCAGTCGCCCTGCTGGTCATGGGTGCGTACCTCATCATCGACTCCGGCAGCGGCCTGGTGTCGGCCGAGCATCCCCCGATCGGCACGTTCCACCTGTTCGGGCACACGGTGTGGCAGGGCTGGTTCATGATCGCCGTCATGGTTCTGTCCATCCCGGGACCGGTGATCCTGGGACGGATGAAGATCAGGATCGCTGAGCAGCTGCATGACAAGGTTCTCTACGCTGACGCGGACATGAACAAGGCGGACTGGAAGACCGGGGTCGCCACCGCCGTCGGGGTGGCCGGCGTCGGGCTGGGACTCTGGTGGTTCGACGCCGCCGCCGCGATCTTCGTGGGTGCCAGCATCCTCAAGGACGGCATCACCAACGTGGGCACCGCGATCACGGACCTGGCCGATGCCCGGGCCCGGACCATCACGGGCGAGGATCCGCACCCGCTGGTGGCGAAGGCGGAGGACTACGCCCGGTCCGTCGACTGGGTGCAGGCGGCCGGGGCCCGTATTCGCGATGAGGGGCACGTGTTCCACACCGAGATGTTCGTGGTCCCCCATGAGGGATCGGCACAGTCTCCCGCACGCCTGCGCGAGCTGGCCGAGGGCATCGTCGATCTGGATTGGAAGCTGGAGGACGTGGTCGTCGCCCTCGTGGAGGAGTTGCCCGCAGAGGTCCACGGCGGTGTCGAGCGGGACAAGCAGTCCGAGGGCGGCCGGGTGGCCCGCTGACGCTGAGGCCTCAGTTCCGGAGACGCTCCCGGACCACCAGGGGAAGGGCACGGGTCAGCACCACCATGACCACCAGTTCCACCAGGGTCTGGGTCACCACCACGAGCGGTGTGAGGTCGAAGGCGGCCGGCAGAGCGAGCACTAGCGGCAGTATCACGAGCGAGTTCCGGGTCACGCCGCTGAAGACCAGCGCCCTGCGCCCCGGGGCGTCCAGGCTGGCCAGCCGGCCGGCGGCCAGGCCGATGACCACCATGACCACCGCGAACGCCACGAACACCGGGACCACGGCGAGCAGACCCCCGAGGTGCGCCCCGACGCCGTGGATCTGGGACGCGACCACCACGGCCAGGGTCGCCATCATCAACGGGACCATGGCTGCGAGCGCACCGTCCCGGAGCCACCGCCCGGCACGCCAGCGGGTGGCGGCCGCCTGGGTGAGCCACGCGGCGGCCAACGGCAGGACGATGAGGAGGACGAAGGCCTCGATGAAGGGGCCGGCGTCGACCGTCTGGAGGAAACTCTCGCCCACCATCAGCCGCAGGTAGACGGGCAACAACGCCATCTGGGCGAGCATGAGCAGCGGTGTGGCCGCCAGCAGGCGGTCCGCGTCCCCACCGGCCAGGCGGGTGAAGACGATGACGTAGTCCACGCACGGGGTCAGGAGCACGAACAGCACGCCGACCTCCAGCGCCTGGGAGGGCGCCACGAGGCGGGAGAGGCCGAAGGCCACGAGGGGGATCACGGCGAAGTTCACCAGCAGGACCGTCAGGAGGAACCGGCCGTCACGGAAGGCCCCCGCCAGCCGCGGGAACGGGACGGCGAGGAAGGTGGCGTAGAGCAGCAGTCCGAGCACGGGGTTGATCGCGTGTCCCGCCGGTCCGGCGACGGCCGGGACCAGTAGCCCGACGCCGGCCCCGGCCAGCAGCGCGGCGACGTACAGCACCACCTGGTGCCGTTCCAGCCACGGAACGGTGACCGCCACTCCACCCGCTGCCTGTTGCCACATGCCTTCCAGCATCTCAGGATCTGGCGGTAGAACCTGGACGGTGGTGACGCCGGGCTCGATACCCCCGACTGAGTCGATGGCCACGGCCATGGGACCATTAGGCTGAGCACATGGAACAGTCCACCGCTCCACCCCGCTCGCGCCCGTGAACCGGCTGTTCCGGTCCGTCCTGGGCCTGTTCGCCGCACCGCGACTCAACGTCCGGGAGGATTACGCGAAGGTCCGGCGTTTCCAGCAGCACGTCGCCGCGTTGACGGGGCCGCGCTACCGTCCCGTGTACCGGCAGACGGCGGCGGACGTGGGGACCCATCGCGTCCCCGTGAGGGTCTTCCAGCCGAAGGAGAAGCGGCGCGACGAGGTCTTGCTCTTCTTCCACGGGGGTGGCTGGGTCACCGGTGACATCGAGAGCTACACCCCAGCCTGTGCCACGATGGCCGATCTCACCGGCTGCGTCGTGGCCTCCGTCGATTACCGGCTGGCACCGGAGCACCCGTTTCCCTCGGGCCTGGACGACTGCTACCGCGTCGCCCGGATGTTGCTGGAGGATCCGCAACGGGCCGGCATCGAGGACGCGAGGAACATCGTCCTGGTGGGCGATTCCGCCGGGGGAAATCTCGCTGCCGCCGTCTCCCTGTTGCTGCGGGAGCGTGGTCACCGCCGGGCCGCCCGGCAGATCCTGCTCTATCCGGTGACCCATTGGGACCATGATCC
>NZ_JALDXU010000008.1:0-69921 GCF_032154715.1 Citricoccus sp.
GTCACGAACAGGACGAGCAGCGTCCAGGGGAGCGCCACCGCACCGACGAGCAGCCCGGTTCCCAGCACTCCGCCCGGCACCGAGCCCGGCGCGTCGTCACCTGCGGCGACCGCAGGCAGCCCGGCGGGCGGCGCCATCGTCTCGCGGCGTCCCCGCAGCCGGCTGGCGCGCCTGACCGGCCGCGTCACCAACGACTACTCGCCGATCCTGGAGCCCCTGGTCCGCACCCTCAAGGTCCGTCAGCCGAAGGAGGGCAAGGAAGATCTTGACCTGATCATCCGGGCCTTCGAGGTGGCGGAGAGGGCCCACGCGGGCCAGAAGCGCAAGAGTGGTGATCCGTACATCACCCACCCCGTGGCCGTGGCCACGATCCTCGCCGAACTGGGGATGACGGGCACCACCCTGGCCGGGGCCCTGCTGCATGACACGGTGGAGGACACGAGCTACTCGCTGGAGCAGCTGCGCCGGGACTTCGGTGACGAGGTGGCCGTCCTGGTGGACGGTGTCACCAAGCTGGACAAGGTCAAGTTCGGGGACGCCGCGCAGGCCGAGACGGTCCGCAAGATGGTGCTGGCCATGGCGGATGACGTCCGCGTCCTGGTCATCAAGCTCGCCGACCGGCTGCACAACGCCCGCACCTGGCGGTACGTTGCCCCGGCCTCGAGCGCGCGCAAGGCCAAGGAGACGCTGGAGATCTACGCGCCGCTGGCCCACCGGCTCGGCATGAACACGATCAAGTGGGAGCTGGAGGACCTGTCCTTCGCGGCCCTGTACCCCAAGGTGTACGCGGAGATCGTGCGGCTGGTGGGGGAGCGGACCCCCGAGCGGGAGAAGAACCTGGCCGTGCTGCGCGGGCAGATCGAGAAAGACCTCAAGGAGGCCCGGGTGCGGGCCACCGTCACGGGACGGCCGAAGCACTTCTACTCGATCTATCAGAAGATGATCGTCCGCGGGAAGGACTTCGACGAGATCCACGATCTCACGGGTGTCCGCGTGCTGGTCGACTCGGTCCGGGACTGCTACGGCGCGCTCGGGGTCCTGCACTCGAAGTGGAGCCCCCTGCCGGGCCGCTTCAAGGACTACATCGCCATGCCCAAGCTGAACATGTACCAGTCGCTGCACACCACGGTGATCGGCCCGGGTGGCAAGCCCGTGGAGATCCAGCTGCGCACGCATGAGATGCACCGCCGCGCGGAGTACGGTGTGGCGGCGCACTGGAAATACAAGGACCAGGCGGCCCAGGGCGCTCCGTCCAGTGGCGAACAGACGCCGGGGTGGCTGCGGTCCGTCATGGACTGGCAGAAGGACACCACGGACCCGAACGAGTTCCTGGAGTCGCTGCGCGCGGAGATCGACGCCGCCGAGGTCTTCGTGTTCACACCCAAGGGTGAGGTCATGGCCCTGCCGGCCGGCTCGACTCCCGTGGACTTCGCCTACGCGGTGCACACCGAGGTCGGCCACCGCACCATCGGCGCCCGGGTCAACGGCAAGCTCGTGCCGCTGAACAGCGAACTGCACCACGGCGACTGGGTGGAGATCTTCACCTCCAAGACCGAGGGCGCCGGGCCCAGCCAGGACTGGCTCGGATTCGTCCGTAGTCCTCGGGCCCGCAACAAGATCCGCCACTGGTTCTCGAAGGAACGCCGCGAGGAGTCCATCGAGAAGGGCAAGGAACAACTCACCCGCCAGCTGCGCAAGATGAACCTGCCGCTGCACCAGATGATGAGCTCGGATTCGCTCACCGAGGTGGCGGGGCAGCTGAACCTGCCGGACATCGCCACCCTCTACGCCTCGATCGGGGACGCCAACGTCTCCGTCCAGAACGTGATCGAGCATCTGCAGAAGCTGCATGCCGTGGTGGAGGAGACCGATGAGTCCCTGGACACCTCGGCGATCCCGATCACCCGTATCGCGGCCCCGACCCGGCAGTCGGATTCCGGGGTCATGGTCCAGGGCTCCGGCGACGTCATGGCCAAGCTGGCCCGCTGCTGCACCCCCGTGCCGCCGGACGAGATCATCGGCTTCGTCACCCGCGGATCCGGCGTATCCGTGCACCGCACCGACTGCAAGAACATCGACCACCTCAAGGAGGAACCGGACCGGATCGTAGAGGTCTCCTGGGCCCCCACGCAGTCCTCCGTGTTCCTGGTGGAGATCCAGGTCGAGGCGCTGGACCGCAAGTCACTTCTCTCTGACGTGACGCGGGTGCTGGCCGAACACCACGTCAACATCCTCTCGGCGTCGGTGAACACGTCCCGGAGCCGGGTGGCCATCAGCAAGTTCGTCTTCGAGATGGGCGATCCGAAGTATCTGAGCCACGTGCTGTCCTCGGTGCGGCGCATCGACGGCGTCTACGACGTGTACCGCACCGCCGGCCAGGGGCGCCCCGCAGCGGAGGACTGAGACCGGCGGTATTCTCAGGCCGGCAACAGACCCTCCAACGCGCGCCGAGCGGCTGCCATGCCGGGACGTTTCCGGCGGGACTCGAACCGGTCCCGGAGCGAGACCGGATCGGTCAGCGGCAGCAGCTGCCTCACCGCCGTCATCGCGGCCGCGGCCCGGGATGCGTCGCCGGGGCGGCGCAGCAGGTCCTCGACGGTCCGCTCCACGCTGGTGCAGGGCACCCCGTGGAGGTGCACGATGTCGGCCGGCTGGCCGGCGGCGTCGGACTGCTCCAACCGCAAGGTCACGGACAGCGGCTGCAGCGGGATCCGGTGGAAACGCTCCACGGAGGCCTCCAGCATCGCCAGTGCCGGACCTCCAGTGAACACCCAGGCCGCCGTCAAACCCCTGGCCGCCCACCGGCCCGCGAGCACGGGTGCGGCGAGCCGGTGCACCGCCGCCGCCCGGAGCCTCAGTCCCGCTGCTCCCGACTGCCCCTGGTCGGTTTCCACGTACAGGTCCCCGATGACGTGGACCACCAGGCCGGACCGTGCCATGGCCTGGAGCTCGGGGCCGGCATAGGGGAGCCCGGGCACCAGGAAGTCCATCGGCACGAGACCCGGGATCACCGCGGTCGGTCCGCCGGTGGGCTGGGAGTGGGCCCCGGCAGGGGCCCCGGCCGGGGCCCCCCCCCCCCCCCCACCACTGTGGACAACGCCGCGCTCAACGCGGGATCCACACGGGAATCCATGCGGGAGCCCACACGGCGACCCACTCACGGCCAGCGGGTCAGCGCAGCCCCTGGGCCGACTTCTGCAGGGTCTCAAGCCACATCTTGCGGGCATCGAGTGCTTCCTGCGCCTTGGCGATGGCCTTGGCGTCTCCCTTGGACTGGGCCTTGGCCAGGTCGTCTTCGAGTTCGGCGACCTTGTCCTCGAGCTGGGTCAGGGCGGAGTTCGTCCGTGCCTTGGTCTCGGGGTTGGTCTTGCGCCAGTGCTCGTCCTCGGCGGACTTCAGGCCTTCCTCCAATTTGCGGAACGCCGACTCCATGCGGGTGACGTCCTTGCGGGGCACCCGCCCGGCGTCCTCCCAGCGGCCGCGCAGGTCGTTCAGGGTCTTGCGAGCGGCCTTCACATCCTTCACGGGCAACAGCTGCTGACCCTCGGCCAGGATCTGCTCCTTGACCTTGAGGTTCTCGCCGTATTCCTTGTCGATCTCGTCGTTGGTCGCCTTGCGGGCGTTGAAGAAGACGTCCTGCGCGGCGCGGAAGCGGGCCCAGAGGGCGTCGTCCTCCTTGCGGGAAGCCCGCGGGGCGGCCTTCCATTCGTCCATGAGATCCCGGTAGGCGCCGGCCGTGGGTCCCCAGTCGGTGGAGGTGGAGAGGGCCTCCGCGCGGGCGATCAGCTTCTCCTTGGCGGACTTGGCCTTGGAGTTGGTGGCGTCCAGCTGGGAGAAGAAGGCACGGCGGTGCTTGTCGTGCGTGGTACGGGCCGTGCGGAATCGCTTCCACAGGCCGTCCTCGACCGACTTGCCGAGGCGCGGACCAGCCTTCTGCGCGGCCTTCCAGTTCTCGAAGAGTTCGGCCATGCGGGCGCTGGCCTGCTTCCACTGCACCTGCTGCGGGTCCTTCGCAGCCAGTTCCTCGGCTTCGGCCACGATCGCCTCGCGGGTGGCCAGCTGCTCGGCCTGGGCCTTCTCCAGGGCCAGCTTCTCGGCCAGCTTGAGATCGTCCAACCGGGTCTGCAGGGCCTCGACGCGGGCGCGCAGGGCGGGCATGTCGCCCACCATGCCGCGTTCGCCGATGGTCTGGCGCAGGTGGCCCAGCGTCTTCTGGATCTCGCCGGCCGGGGCACCCGTGGCCACGCGCTGCTCGAGGAGCATGACCTGCGAGACGACCTCGTCGTACTTGCGGCTGAAGTAGGCGAGGGCCTCGTCCTTGGTCCCGTCCGGGAACTGGCCGACCGGGTGCTCCTCGGCGCCGTCGATCAGGATGACGTGGCCGTCGTCGCTGACCTTGGCGAACTTCGCGGCGTCCTCGACCGGGGTCGTGAAGCTCGGGGCCGGCATCGGCGAGGCGGGGGCGGCCGAAGGTGTCTTCCTCTGACCGGCCGGGGCGGCGGGCCGTGGCAGGTTGGAGGGCTTCGGGGCCTTGCCGGGCTTGGGCACGCCGGGCTTGGGCAACGCGGGGGCGGGGGCCTCTTCGGTGGACGATGCCGGCGCCGGGGCGGGCGCTTCCGAGGCCACCTTGTCACTGGGGGCGGGGTCAACGGAGGGCGCTTCGGTCGCCTCGATGGAGGCCAGCACGGCCTCGGTCTCGGCCTGCGCCGCCGGTTCGGTCATAGCGTCGGTAGCCGGCTCGGCTACGTGCTCGGTTTCCTGCTCTGGAGCCTCTGGAGCCTCTGGAGCCTCTGGAGCGGACTGCTCGGACGCTGCCGCGGGGGCCTCATCGGGGCTCTGCTGGATGGACTGCTGATCGTCGGATTCTTGACTGGTGGTCACCGCTAGAACTCTCTGCTGGTGCCCTGCACCGGCGCGCGGCCGCAGGGAATAGTGGATACGGTCACGTCCAGCGTACCGGCTGGACCTAGAATGGGGAGCCGAATGTCCCCCCAGCAGGTACAACAGAAGGTGGCCCATGTCCCGCAAGGCATCCCTGTCCGGTTTCCACGAGTGGCTTCCCGCCGAACGGATCGTGGAACAGCATGTGCTGGACACCCTGCGGAACACCTTCGAGCTGCATGGCTTCTCCTCCATCGAGACCCGCGCCGTGGAGACCCTGGGGCAGCTGCTGCGCAAGGGAGAGATCGACAAGGAGGTCTATGCCGTCTCGCGACTGCAGGCGGACTCGGAGCCGGGGGCGGCGACATCGCGCCAGCCCCAGGACGCTCAGGACCCGAATCGCCTCGCCCTGCACTTCGACCTGACGGTGCCCTTCGCGCGCTACGTCGTGGAGAATGCCGGGCACCTCTCCTTCCCGTTCCGCCGGTACCAGATCCAGAAGGTCTGGCGCGGTGAACGTCCGCAGGAGGGCCGCGCCCGTGAGTTCACCCAGGCGGACATCGACGTGGTCGGGGACGGCACGCTGCCGTTCCGCTCGGACGTGGACGTCGCCCTGGTGATGGCCGAGGCCCTCGGGGCCCTGCCGATCGGCGACTTCACCATCCGCATCAACAACCGCAAGCTGGCCGAGGGCTTCTACCGCGGGCTCGGCCTCGAGGACACCGCCGGGGTGCTGCGCAACATCGACAAACTGGAGAAGATCGGGGCGGCCGAGGTGTCCCGCCTGCTCCAGTCCGAACTCGGTGCTACTGAGGACCAGGCCGCGCAGGCCCTGGCTCTGGCGGCCATCCGCACCGAGGACACCACGTTCGTGGAACAGGTCCGTGCCTTGGGGGTGACCCACGAGCTGCTGGAGGAAGGGCTCGAGGAGCTGGCCGGCGTCGTCGGGGAATTGCACCGCCGTGCCCCCGGGCGCGCCGTGGCGGACCTGTCCATTGCCCGCGGCCTCGATTACTACACCGGGACGGTCTACGAGACGGTGCTGGTGGGCCATGAGCAGCTCGGGTCCGTCTGCTCCGGCGGCCGTTACGATGCCCTGGCGTCCAAGGGCAATCGCACGTTCCCGGGGGTGGGGCTCTCGATCGGCGTGACCCGGCTGATGATGCGGATGTTCTCGCAGGACATGGCGCGCGCCTCCCGCTCGGTGCCCACGGCCGTCTACATCGCCCTGACGCACGACGACGACTGGTCGGCTGCGCAGGACACCGCGCAGTCCCTGCGCGGCCGGGGGATCCCCGCCGAGGTGGCGGTGTCCGCCGAGAAGTTCGGCAAGCAGATCAAGTACGCGGACAAGCGGGGCATCCCGTTCGTCTGGTTCACCTCCGTGGGGGAGGACGGGACCGCCACGCATCAGGTCAAGGACATCCGTTCCGGCGAGCAGGTCGACGCCGACCCGGCCACGTGGACGCCCCCGGCCGAGGACCTGCGGCCTCAGGTCCTGGCGAACTGAACTGAGGCCACACCGGCGTGACCGTCACCGATCCTTGCGGGGACGGTGCCGGATCCTCAGCAGCGCGCTGGCCAGATAGCACAGGCCCGCCACGGCCAGCAGGCCGCCGCCGGCGACGCTGCGGGGGATGACGATGTCTCCGGTGAGCAGGGCGATTCCGGCGAACAGGATGGCGGTGCCGATCAGGACGGCCTGAACGATCTCGGTCATGTCGGTGCGTCGAGTACCCATGCACCCGATCCTGCCTCATCAGAGCGCGGCCGCAGAGCACCAATCCCGGTCGGGTCGGCGTTCGAAGAAGTCGTCGGTGGTGACGAGATCCCATTCGACTCGGTCTGTGGTCAGCCCCTGGTCAGATCCTGCGCCAGCATCACGAGGATGCCGCTGGGGCCGCGGACGTAGGTGAGCTTGTAGATGTCCCCGTACGTCGCCACGCCCCGCAGCGGGTGGCAGCCGTGCCGCGCGGCGATCTCGAGGGCCGCGTCGAGGTCGTCCACGGAGAAGGCGACGCGGTGCATGCCAATCTCGTGCGGCCGGGTGGGCTCCGTCTCGATCGCCTCGGGGTGGAGGTACTCGAAGAGCTCGAGGCGGCCGTGCCCGTCCGGCGTCTGGAGCAGGGCGATGTTGGCGTGATTTCCGTCGAGTCCGACCGCGGTGTCTGCCCACGGACCACTGATCGTGTCCCGGCCCAGGACGGTCAGTCCCAGGTCGGTGAAGAAGGCGATCGTCGCCTCCAGGTCACGGACGGCGATGCCGACGTTCTCGAGTGTGATGGACATGAGCAGGGTCCTGGCGATGGTGGCGTTGGGTGGAGATCCGGGTGATCCGGTCTGGAATCGTCATGATTCCACCCTTGAACAGACTCGGTAAAGATCTGGGCTGATGCTTGAGTTCGGCAGCACGCCTGCCAACTAGGGCGAGTCGGTGCCCGAGTTGAGGAGCATCTGCGCGGTGCGCCGTGCATGGGTGATCGGATCGGAGGGCGCCCCCCTCAGGAGACTGCTGAGGACGCCGTTGTAGAGCAACAGCAGCATCGAGGCCATCGCGTCCGGATCTGCACATCGAGCCTCTCGAGCCAGGTCTGACAGTCGCGTCTGGACCTGGTGCGTGTCCTGATCGATCAGGTCGAAGACCGGGTCACTGGTCCCCTTCTCCGGGGCGGGGCGTTCCGAGGCGGTCGCCAGGAAACAGCACCATTGCGTGGATCCGGCTGAGGCCCGGAAGGTCTCGATGGCGTCGAAGACCGCCAGCAGGCGTTCCTGCGGGCCCTCGGCGGCACTGAGGGCCTGATCCCAGTGTTGGGTCCATGCCTCAAGCCGGCGGGACAGGACTTCGCGCAACAGGTTGTCCTTCGAACCGAAGTGCTTGTACAGCGTCACGATCGCGACGTCGGCCTCTGAGGCGACCCGGTCCACGCCCGTGGCGGCGATGCCCTCGTTGAAGAACAAGTTCTCCCCGGCATCAAGGAGGCGGTTCCTGGTGTGCTGTGGATTGGCCATGCCTCTAGTATAACGTTCGTTACAGCAAAACGATCGTTATGCAAGAAGGAGTCAGGATGACTGCATGTTCGACGGAAGTACGACACGGCTCGGGAATGGGCGCTGCCGTGGCCGGGATGCTGTTGATCGCCGCCACCTATGGGATGGCTCGTTTCGGAGTGGGACTTTTCGCCCCGTACCTGGCGGCCGACCGTCCGGAACTACTGCCGGTGCTGGGGTGGGCGGCCGGCGCCCAGTTCACGTCCTACGCTGTGGCAGCCACGCTGGCGGCCCGCCTGGTGTCCCACGCCCCGCGAAGGGGCCTGATCCTCGCCGGGGTGACGGCCACCGTGGGGTGTCTTGGAGTGGCGGTCGCCACCGAGCCGACACTGTTCATCATCGCGGTCTTCATCGGTGGCATGGGTGGAGGCTTCGCCTCGCCTGCACTCGTACCAATCATCGACGTGGTGGTAGCGCCTGGCCTCTCCTCGACGGCGCAATCCGTGGTCAATACGGGTACCGCCGTCGGAGTGGTCGCGTCGGGCCTGCTGGTGTGGGCGTTCCCCGTGATCGGGCCGGCCTGGTTGCTCATGGCTCTGGCCTGCGCGGCGTCCGCGATCACGATGTGGCTGTTCGTCCGAGCGCGCTCCGATGTGGCCTCGTCGCGATCCCGAGTGTCCCGGCCGACGTCGGCACCGTTGATCGGGCGGTTGCGGTCCTTGGCGATCCCGGGCCTGGCTGCGATTCTCGCCGGTGCGGGGTCCTCGCTGCTCTGGACGTTCGGGCCCCTGATCCTGACCGAGTCGGGCCCTGTGGTGTCGGGACAGGTCGGAGGGTTATGGATAGCACTGGGCCTGGGTGGACTCCTCGGCACCACAACTGGTGCTGTGGTGCAACGCATCGGACGTCGAGGCGGATGGTACGTCTGTACCGGCGGGCTGGCGCTGGCGAGCGCCGGAATCGCACTGTCCGTGGCCACTGGTGACGTCTGGTTCGCCTACGCCAGCATGGCCTTGTTCGGAGCCGGGTATATGGGTCTGACCACGGTTCTCATCCTCTGGGCCCGCCAGGCGTGGCCTGAGAATGCCGGCGCTGGCACCTCTGTACTCTTCATCGCTTTGGCCACGGGCCAAGCGCTGGGGTCTGTCGGTTTTGGTGCTGCCCAAGAACTGTTGAACCCGGGATCCCTGGCCGTGTTGGCCGCGGGCCTGTGTCTTGGCGGAGGTTTCGCCGCCGTGGCGGGGAAGCGCTAGGGTGGGCCGGCCGCCCGGTCGTCAGAGGACAGCTCCGAGAATGATCAGATTCCCCTGCGGATCCCTGGTCCGGGCCACGCGTTCACCCCACAGCTGGTCTTCGGGCGCAGAGATCACAGGCGCCCCCGACGTGCCCAGCACCGCAAGAGTTTCGTCGACGTCATCGACGTAGACCCAGAGGCTGAAAGTGTCCTCTGCGGTATCTCCGCTATCTCCGCCTGCGCCGATGCCAATGCTCGAACTGCCGCGCTCCATCGTCACGAATCCGGGCTCACCGTTGGGCGGGAACTGGTACGTCTGCGTGAACCCGAGCTGCTCATAGAACGCGCGCGTCGCTGACAGGTCCTGAACAGTGATGATGGGAAATGCCCGGTCATGCATGATCTCAGTATCCCAGCGTGGTCACTATCAGGGGAGCGTTCAAGTCCTACCTGACCCGGCTCGGTGATCCTGGCCGGACTGACCGGCCAGAGCGCTTTCGGCCTGGTGCTCCTGGTTAGCGTTGTCGGGGTGAGCATGGCGCTGCTGGTGCTGACCAGGTTCGCCGTGGGCGCGTGGTGGTTCGTGCCGGGAGCCCCAGGGGCAGGTGCAGTCGTCCTCAACGTCCTGATCGTCGGCTTCCTCGTATGGCAGGCCCTGCGCTGGACGCCGGCACGGGACCGGCCGCGCACCAAGGCATGATCTGGCCATTCCTTACCCGGATTCTTAGTTGCCAGCTGGTCCACTATCAGTCGGCGAAGTCAGAAAATCGCTCCATATGCCGCCGAGGGATCCCTGAACGGACGGAATCACCACGGGGTCCCGCGTAAGTTGATGTCGCCAGGGGGCCACTCGGTGACGTCCTTCCTCACGGGGTAGATGAGAAGAGGGTCGCCTGTCGAGGTCACAACACGGTGGTGGTCGATCCGGGAGGCGTGATGTTCGGTCGCATGGATTCGGTGCCACCCCGTGCTCTCATAAAACGGCACGACCTGCTCGCGGCAACCGAGGTACCCGAACTGCACCCTGCCGTCATTACGCATCGCCTGCTGAGCGTCCTGCATCACTTCCCGGCCCAGGCCAGTACCACGACACGACTCGTCGACAAGAACCCCGCCCGTTCCGGCCACCGAGACATCGATGCTGCCGACCCCGATGAGGCGGACTTGAAAACCCACATGGGCGACGAGAGCCGGGCCATCACAGATCAGGGTGTGCATGTCTGCAGGTGAATACCCGTACGGTGCGTCGAGGTTCCAAGGGCCGAAATCTGCAAAGTACTGACGATTGAAAAAATCTCGCAAGAGTCGAATGTCGACCTCAGACAGGTCAGCGTGCTGAATGACTCTGAGGTGCCGACTCACGGTCCGATCCTATAGCGGGACAAGCCCTTGGTGCCGTCCGGAAGAGGACGGTCCAGCGGTCACTGGGTAGACATGCCGCCCTGCTGCGGTAGAAGATCGGAGACCCGGACGTGACCGTGGGCTAAGCCGTTGGAAGTCCATGGCGTCGTGCGCCGGCATCACTCGAGGAGTCGAAGGACATGGCCAAGGTCATCGGAGATATCAGCGTCAGCATCGACGGCTTTGTGGCCGGCCCTGATGCCGGCCCTCACGCCGGTCTGGGTAGCGGTGGAGAGCAGATACATGCCTGGGTGTTCGCGGGCGAAGAAGCGGACCAGCGGGCCTTGGATCGCGCCGCCGAGGCCGGAGCAGTCGTCATGGGGCGCAACGTGTTTGACGTTGTCAACGCGCCAGACGGCTGGAAAGAGGGCATGGGCTACGGCGCCGACCGTGACGCTCGGCCGCCCCTCTTCGTCGTCACCAGTACCCAGCCCGATACTCCCCGGATCGCATCCCTGTACGAGGTCACCTTTGTGACCACCGGACTCCAGGCTGCCGTGGATCAGGCGCGTGCAGCCGCTCCAGGTCGAGACGTGTACGTCATGGGTGGTGGCGCAACGGTGAGGGGCTGTCTCGAGGCCGGGCTGCTCGACCAGCTGCGCCTACATCTGTCGCCGATCATCATGGGCGCGGGTATCCCACTCTTCGACGGGGTGTCGCCGCGACAGCTCAAGCAGGTCGACATCGGCGTCTCGACCAGCGCCGTTCATATCACCTACGACGTCCTCTGACCCCATGGGTGCTGCATGGCGTCCTCCTCGTGAAACGAGACCCTGATGAGTCGGCTGAGGACCGTCTTCGAAACCAAGATGAGACCCTCTGGGAACTGGCAGTATGTGGTCATGCGAACCCATGTCGGTCTCTTGCGCGGCATCAACGTCGGAGGGCACAACCGGTTGGCGATGTCGGATCTGCGCGAGATCGTGCGAGGGCTCGGCTTCAGTGATGTCGTGACCTACATACAGAGCGGCAACGTGGTGTTCAGCTGCGACGAGACTGAGGGCACGAAACTCTCCACCAAGCTCGAGCAGGCGATAGCTGATCGGTCAGACGTGCGAACGGGTGTCGTCGTGCTGTCTCGACCCCACCTGAGGTCAGTGGTGGCAGACAACCCCTACCCGCGAGAGACCAACCCGAAATTCCTGCACGTGGTGTTCCACCGAGACCAGATCAGCCCCGACACAGCCGAGACCGTGGCGGCAGCTGTGCAGCGCGCCCGGGACAAAGGCAGTCGCGACGATGCCACCGTGATCGGCAACTTCCTCTACCTGCATACCCCGGATGGCCTGGGTCGTAGCGTGCTGGCCGCGGAACTGTCCCGCCCACCGGCCGCCACGGCCACGGACGTGGTCAACACGATGCGCAACTGGGCGACAGTGACTCGGCTAATGGCGCTTCTCGACGATTGACTCGCCACACCAGCCTGCCAGGTCGTACCGGACGCGTGAGGACGACGCCCAACGGGGATTGAGATGAGCCTCCTCGAACGAGGATCCCCTGGCGGACGGCCTCGGGTCCGCGCCGCGATCCGCCCGGTCGCAGCCTGTGGGTGGGAATTCGCGTATGGGACATCTGCAGCATGAAGAAGATCCAGGACATGACGGTGAGGGAAAGATCCCGCTTGGTCTGCAGCATCGGCGCTGCCTGGGTGCTGGGGATGTTTATCTTCGCCTTGGCCGTCCAGGATTGGATACTTATCCTTCTGGCAGCCATCGCGGCAGTGAGCCTGGGCGTCCTGTTCTTCACGAATGAATGCAATACCCGGGACGACCCGCCACATGCTGACTACTGAAACTTAACCGGTTCCTGGGGGCGGCCCAGTCACGCGAGGCGCGAGTGGGTGGAATGACGAGAAAGCGCCAGCCAGTTGCTGAATGCCTGCCGTATGGGGATCCACATATGGGGTAGTGGCGGAGACGTGTGCAAGCCGCTCTCATCATCGGGGATCATTGCTGAATGAAACACGGAACCCGGTCGTGGAAACAGGTGACCGCAGGAGTGCTGGCCTTGCTCAGCGAGATGGACCCCTATCGACTCGACCCCGGCACGCTCGATGGAGCGCCGAAGAACGAGTACGCCCCCGAGGCCGATGCCATCGCGCGACACCTGCTGTCCCACCGGGCGATCAATTTCGAACAGGTGGATGCCATTTGGCAGGACTGGTTCGGCGAATCGCTCAGCCAAGTCACCGGCACCGGGGCCGCGGAGAACCTCGTCGTCCGCCTGAACCAACTGGTCCAAGGCTCCACGTCGGCCGGTGCCGATGCGATGACAGGGGGCGAGAGCCATGGGTGAGTCCTCTGAAGTCGACCACTACCTTGCGACCCTGTTGCGAGAAGTTGAGGGCCTTACCGCGAGGCTGCCGCTTAAGGTGGAGGCGACCGCCAGCATCCGCGGCAGGAGTGTCTACGTAGAGGTTCGTGGCCCCCGATGGGCGACGTTCACGCTAGTCCTGGGCAGTGAGGCCCCGGAGATCGTCTACGACGGCCAGTACATCCACCACCATCTTATCGGCCCGGGCATGGATGACCAACTGGATTTCATCCAAGAGAGTTTGGACGAAATCGCCGGATTCGTCCTCAGCGACAAGGACCTCACCAGGGGCAAGACTTGGATCCTGCGCAAGCCCTACGTGTCCATGCTCTCGAGCGACGGCATTGAATGGCGGTTGCACCAGTTCCATTGAGCCGCATTCATGCATTCACGGTGTTGCGCTGATGGGCTCTCTCGAACCGTGCCAGCTAGAGATCCCCCCTGGGCACACGTGACGGAGAAGATTCCTCCGGACGTTCTGGGCCTACCCTTCTTCACGTCCTGGCAACGGGGCACCGGTCAGAAATGCTTCGTACTGGATCTTCACCTCGGGCTCAACCGTCGGCTGCTGAGCCGAGTAACGCCCGTCCGTACGGTCCCGCTTTGGCCCGGAGATCCAGTAGAGGTCCCCAGTATCCACGTCGTAGAAATTCGCGTCCCCGTCCACGTTGGCCCGGGCTGTGCCGGTAACTCGTGCAAGAGTGCGGTCATGGAAATACGCGGTTCGCCACGTCTTAGAAAAGCGCACTGACCCAATCCACGCGGGCCCACGGTCGAGGTCATATCCGGTCTTGAGCTGGAAATACATGATGCGGTCGGGCATGCGTTCAGGATAGGTCACCTCTGCATCGTTCAACGTGGAGCCGCGATCCATCCATCCCCGAGTTCGCCGTCGTTGTGTGCATTGGGGATCCCCGTCTGGCATTGGTTCACCGAATTTTGGATGTCGCATAGTCAGACTGATGCTGAATAAGTGCGGTGTGACCGCGGGAGGGCGGAGCCGATCAGCCGTCGGTGAAGTCGGCGTTGGGCTCGGCAGCGAGCCTGTCCAAGTCCTTAGACGCCGCTTGGTGCTCCGGCGCACCTGTTCCGCCCTCCCCGGCCTCGGTAGTGTCAGCGACGAACCACTGTTCCGTGCCCACCACGGGTACGGGTGCGACGGTTGAATCCAGCAGCTCGCGGGCACCCTGAATCAGGGTTTCGTCGTCGGACCATGCCATGACAACGGTCTCGCCACACTGACGCCCCACGAGCTGCTCACCACCTTCGACCATGAAAAAGTGGTCCTCCCCGGAGAAACCATCTGAGGGACCCGGGCAGTCGAACCGCTCATCGACGGCTTCGAACAACTCATCCAGGCTGCCCACGGGAGTGACCATCGTCGAGGATGGCGACGATTCGGGGTGGGCGGACGTCGACTCACTCGGGATGGTGGCTGGGGACGTGGTCTCAGGTGCCCCTTGTCCCGCCTCGCTGCCACAGCCCGTCAGGACGAACCCAGCCGTCAACATCAGCACTGCGCTTCCGGCCGGAATTGAACCCAATTTCCCCGCCAAATGAACCCCCTCTGATCGTCGTCCGGGTCTTTCACCCTACTGGCGCACGCTCGTGGCCGGAACGGACACCACAAGGCGGTTCACCCTCCCCGTCCTGCAGCTCCGCGCTTCTCGAACTGGCCGCCGTTGGGCTGAACGATCACCTATTCCAGAAGTGGATCCACTTGCGGCACACAGCGAATTGAGGTGACCGTGCTGCGCCGTTGCACAGGCCAATCCATTCTGGGTGCCATCCTCACCTGGCTGTGCAGATCGAGAAGGCGCACGGCAGTACGGTGAGCTTATGGAGCGAAACGGGTCATTTCTTGCAATTGCATTGGCCTGCGTCGTGACCCTGACGGGCTGTGCCTCCGCACACGGCGAGCCGGACCGCGTAGAGACCTTTGCGGTTGACGGAGGAGAGTGCACCGCCGAGTGGTGGCTCGAGCCGCTCGCCCAAGACGTTCCCGACGAGGCATCGGATGCGGCGGAACGTGCGCTGAGTGAGGCGACGGTTTCCGCCACGGACATCATGGACTGGGAGGAAACACTGCTCAATGCCCAGTCCGGTGACCAGAAGATTCCCCCCAACGAGCTGGAGGGTCACGCCTACATGGAGGCAGTGAGGGAAGACGTGCGTTCTGAACTGGACAAGGCAGGCTTCCCGGATGCCCCGGCCCGCCTCATCGAGACCTACGCGGACCTGGACTGTTCCTGACTTCATTCATCACCGAATCGTCGCGTCGGTATCAGAAAGGGCACGCCGCAAGGCCTTTGGGAGACCCACCCAGTCCGTATGGTGCGCAGGCGGCGGGAAGACTCCTGGAGTGAACGAGGCCATGATCGGCGGTAGCTTTAGGGTTGCCCACCGCCACCGTTCAAGGATGCTCTATCGGTCACATGCGGGGCCTGACCGCACCCCGGAGTACTGCGCGTGGATATCTCCATCGACCAAGCGCCAGCAGAAGTCGTTCATCTCGGCAGCAGCGGGCGCATGCCGGGCGAGGATGCCCGCCACTACCGCCGGCACGTCGTGCGGGATGTCGCCACTCGCGCACCGACGCACGTATGCGTTGCGTGCAGCGAGATCGCCTCTGGTCGAAGCAGGCAACTCACACACCGTAGTGACCAGCCAATTCATGATTCGCATCGCCGCATAGTCGGCATCGTGGTCGACGTTGTTCGTAACGAAGTCACGCTCGGCGGTGGACAGGTCGAACCGAGGCGAAGTGGCCAGCCCGAGGTCAACGAGGTAGATCTGATGGTCGTCGGCCCGCATATTGCCGAAGTGCCCGTCCATGTGCAGCACCTGGCGGCGACGCAGGAACGCGACAGCCTCGAATAACTGCCGCTCGACCGTCTCGGCACTGACCAATGGGTCGTTCAGCCAGTCGACCAGTCGGTCGGGCAGGTGCTCAAGAAAGAGTACGAGGCTTGAACTCGCCTCGGCCAGCTCTCCGAAGCGGGTCCGGACCGCCGAGTCGCCTCCGAACTGGGCAACCACCGATTCGATGTCCTGATGCTCGGATGCGATGGGTGGGCGGCCCGGAAGTACCCGCCAGTGGTGCAGTAGCGCGAACGCTTCCGACTCACCGCCGAGTACTCCCTCGGTGACAGTGACGTTCGCGGCCAGCTCACGCCAGGCGTTGAAGCCTGGGCCTGCGAGGCGGTGCATGCCGTACTGACACGAGGTCGGCAGGCCAAACAGGTTCGCGGTGCTGTGCGGATGCGCCAGCTCACGGTCGGTGATCGGCACACGTTTAGCGAACACCGATATGCCGTCGACCTCGAGCACAGAGGTACCACCGCCTGCGCCCACAGCACTGATGGGTACAGCATGAAGGAGCGTGGAAAGCTCGTCGTCTTTGCGGGCGGCGAGCGAAGCTGACGCAAGCTCGTGACGGACACGTCGGGTGCTGAGCATGACGCCATTCTGCCTGCCACGGAAAATCAGCTCCAGACAGAGCAGCCCGCGGCGGATTGTCTGCGCAGAGACCTCTAACAGCCCTTCACACGAGAGGCTGGGATAGCTGTGGCTCGCGTGTTCGCTTGGGGATCCCTTTGCGGAGACGCTGACGGTCGTCACGCCTCCCGGGCTGTCTTGAGATGTATCGCATCCTGCGACCGCCGCATCCTTCGCAAGAAGGGAACGTTTTCTGAGCCACTGACTAGGCCTTACCAGGAGGCTTCGGCCTGTACTGGCGAGGGGCACGGGTAGGCTCGCACCATGTGGGAACTTAACGTGCTGGTGCTGTATGTCGTCTTCACCGCGATTTTTTTCTACCTGCTCTACGGCGTCATCCGCGCCGGCGTCCGTGATGGCATCCGCGCCGCCGACAAGCGTCGGGAGGCCGAAGCTGAGCCGGAGTCCACGCCGGACCCGGCTCGGTAGGGATTCTCTGATCAGCCTTAGCTTGAAGGGCCCGCTGCGCTGGGCCTTGCTCAGCGGATTGTTGATGTACTTCCTGCACGGTGTACCTGGGTTCTTCCTCGCAGCGTTGGGCAGTGTGAAGAACGGGTCGCCCTTGACCGAGGCGCTGGCCTATTGGGTCTTTGCCGTGGCTGATCGGTGTCGGCGTCTAGGTACTCGTCCTGGTCGCCGTCGCGCTGGGCTCACGGGGCTTCGCGACTCGGCAGGCATTCATGGCAGGCCTGCTCGCGACGTTCGGTTATCTCAGCGCCGTGGGTTTAGCGCACGTGTTGCCGGCGTCTCCCGAGGCATCCGGTTCCGCAATCCTCCACTCGTTCCAGTTCGGTTTCATGAATGGATCGGGCTTCGTGGGCATCGCCATTCCCCCGCTGATTCTTCTGTTTCATCGGCGACGCGACCGGTGCGTGGCAAGGTCTTAGGGGCCCCATACGGCTTCGCACTATCGCCCGTATGACCCGCGGCAACCTCTCTGTACTGGCGCCGTAGGTCGTTGGTATCGCGAGACGAAGTGCTACGGCATCCCTGCGTCGACTTCGTGTCCAGAGGGACATTCCTTAGTCAGGCATTGATGTCAGACTGTTGCGATGAGATGTTGGCGTGAATCGGCCCCCTACTGCGACGAGTTTCGTGCCTGAGCCCCTGCGCATCGAACAGCGTGAGCTCTGGGTGGGAGGGCTCTCCCGATCTCAGTTGCTGGGCAGTCTGAGTTCGCACGGCATCCATCTCAACGCCTACGCAGAAGCTCTCCTCGCGAGCGAATCATTCGATGATCTGGTGGCACGACCGATCGTGGTCACCGAGCGTACGGTGGCCGAACTCGGTCTGGCCAACGGTGCGCCGCTTTCCCGTATCTTTCAGGCGGCCAAACACCAGGGCTTGTCACTCTGTCCGGTAGACACCGGGCCTTATCTGCGCCTCGCCTTGCACGAGCAGACGACATCGTCTGACCCTCTGATGTCTTCGGGGTATGCACCGGAAGGCTCGCTGACAATAGCTTCGGCCCCAATCAGCAATGACGATGAGTACCCGAAGGGGTTCTATCTCCGCGTGGTCGATAGGCAGGCTTGGCTGCGGGGGTACCGCTGCGACGACGAGCACCAGTGGTCTCCAGACGATCACTTCGTATTCCGAGACGGGCCCGCATGAAGTTCGGCCGTGCGATATTCAATCGCCCCGAGTGCGCAGTTGGCCTAGCACCGTTCGATTCTTGTCCCGATTAGCGATCCCCAACCGGTCACGGTCCACTGGCAGTCAGCGTGCTTGTTCGGCAGTGATGTGGTGCTCACCTTCGTCCGGCGTGGTCGTCGGCAGAGGAACGGTCGACGGTACGGGATCTGAGCGGACGCGACCGTATGTGAGCACGTCGACCCGCTGCCCGTCGACCAAGAACTTCTCCCGCTCCACTCCTTCCTGCACAAACCCCGCGGCCAGCGCCACCGCCCGGGACGCCGGATTGTTCGCCCGGTGGCCCAACTCCAGGCGATGGAGACCACCATCACCCAGCGCCCAATTGGCCACCGTTGCAGCTGCTCGACTGGTCCACCCTCGGCCCCGGCGGGAGACATGCATCCAGTACCAGAACCAACCACTGAGGTTCACCTCATCGACGCTGACCACGACCAACCCCCTCAGGGTGTTGGTCTCATCGACCACGGCCCAGGGACAATGAGAGCTGTCCGGCCCCAGTAATCGCTCGACGTAGTTCATGGCCTCCCCAGCCGTCCTTACATCACCTTGCCGTTGCATGTCGCCGGTGGACAGGAAGGCAGCCAGGACATCCTCAACGTCGCCCCTGGCCAGCGGACGTAATGTCACAGCGTCGCTCATGAGGCCATGCTCACATAGGTGCCTGCCTGCCGTGTCCACTTCACCGTGATGAGCATCCGTTGTTGAGCTTTGGCCGCGAACGATACGGGCAACCAGTGATTCGCGGCATGAACTCCGGCGGCTCGGCGCGCATCACCCACATATCGCACTGAACGGGACGCGCGCGAGCTAGGAGTCGAGCACGACCCGAAAAGTGACCAGCGCGATTCTGTTAGAGATCGGTGACGCTCGCCTGGGCCATGGGGATGTTAGCTGGGTGGGTTGATCGGGACGAGGCAGTCGACCTCACCCTCGCGACGGTAGTACTCGATGTGGGGCCGTGCGGGGTCGTGGTCGGCGTGGGAGAAGAGCGCGTCAAACGCGGGGGCGATGTTCTCGTAGATGACCGGGGCGGTGCCTCGCAGACGTAGACGGAGGTAGTGACCGCCCGGGATAACTGTTTCGTCGTGGCCGAAGGGGTTTTCGTGGTCGCGGTCCAGGCGAAGGGTGGACATGCGGTAGACGGCGTTGCCGCCGTAGAACAGGCCCATCATCTTGCGGCCCTGGAGGAAGTCGAAGGAGCTCTCGAAGTCGGGCCACGCGTCTTGGATCGTGGCGAGGTCGAGCTGGACGTCTCGGCTGAGGGCAGGGCTGTCGTCGAGAGTGATGACGTCGATGCGCCCCAGGTTGTGCGTGGTGGGGTAGGTGCTCATGGCTAGTGCGTACCGGATTTTGGCACAATTCTCAATGTCACCCGATCCACGGCTCTTTGACCGGTAGCCGATGGTCGTGCGGTGACCCACAACGGGTTCGGATCATGCGTCAGTGCTCTCTGATGGCCTGACCGAGCAGGGCCACTATCGTGTCAGCGACGGACTCCGGATCGTGAAGCTGGTGGAGGTGGCCACCTCTCAACGTGTTCGTGGGCCACCCCCGGCGTACGGCGTCATCGCGTTCGTCGGTGTAGGTGTCGCCTAAGGCGAGGTAGGCCCCGGATCGCTGGTCCCACCCGCGGGGAGCGGGCATGGCCATCTCGAAGTACGACAGCGGGAGCTGCTGTTGCTCCCGCTCCACGGCGGACCGCGTAGCTGCGTCAGGAAAGAGTTCTGCCACGACCTCCTCCGCCCACCAACTCGTCCACGGCGGGAGCAGACCGTCGGCTTCTGCCTTCGTGCGCAGGATGGCAAGGAAGGACGGTGGCGCGAGCGGGACCGAACCGTGAGGCGGCGGAAGGATCGCGTCGACGAACACCGTGGCCACCACTGCGCGTCGCTCGACGAGAGCGGGTACGAACGCGCCGGCATTGCTGTGGGGCACGACGGCGAGATCTCGGTCGGCCGGACTCGCTTCGAGGAAGGCGTCGAGTACATCCTCGCTTGTCTGCACGCCGGCTGGTACCGAAGCGATGACGCTGTGCAAGCCTCGGTCCTCAACCGCTTCGGCGACGGGCCTCCACACCGACGGGCCGAGGAGCGGGCTGGGCAGGAAGACGAGCGTGAGGGCCATCTGGAAACCATAGACACAGGTCCACCGTCACGAGCCAGATCCCACCAACGACTCGCGCTCGGGATACCATCACTGGGCACTAGTGACCGCAGATCCCTGGCAAGGTCTCTGTGTGCCCTAGCGGGAACCCTCTCCGGACGCCGAGCAGCGGCACCCCCGCTAGGGTCGACCACAGTGGCCACATCAGATATCGAAGTTCCAGCGTTAGGCAAAGCCGTGGAAACGATCAGAAAAGTCCTGCGGCTTGTCGGAGCCCTCTTGCTGGCGGCAGGAGCAGTAGTGGGCGTCTGGTCTGCCCCGGAAATGAACGACGGTCTGCGCTTCGCCCTGACTTCCATTACCGTGGCATTGCTATTGCTTTTCTTTGCGAGGCAACCTAGGGCCGCCATGTCACGGGCAGCGCATCCTGTCGGTTCCCTCTCAGACGTCCTCGTTTCCCTGGGGGAGCAGCTCCGTAGGGCCCACGAGGCCGAGAGGCCTCACGGCACCATCGTCTTCAGCTCAGCGGAGGTTGAACTCTCCGTCACAACAGAAACTACTCATGATGGCAGCGTGTCGTTCAAAGTGCTCGAAGGAGGCACGAAGCGGCAGAACGGAGAAACTTCGACTCTTCGCTTGCAGGTCTCACCCACTTCCTGGGGATACGAAGTAGGCCAGTAGCAATGGCCTGCCACCCCGGAAGCCGAATTCCGAGCTTTACGTCGGCCAAGGCTCATCGGCGCTGGGACCGGTGGACAAGTGGGTAAGACCTTCTTGTCCGACCGTGGTGAATGGCGCGCCGTTGTTGTTAATGGGGACCGTCATTCGTCGTCCCTCGACCAGCAGCAACAGTTCGAGAGACCAGTCGTGCCATCCCTGGCTTGCCTCGGCCCAGATCTGGAATCGCTCAATGTCACCCGCAGCAATACGCATGGTAGGTACTGGGGCGGGCTCACCACCGTCACCATAGAAGGTGACAACCGGATCTGGACCCCAATCGAGGTCCACACTGAAATGCCGGGGACTCAAGCCAGCCCCGCCCGTTGGTCGAGTAACCACGTACCCCTCGGTCACCGGCCGTGTTCGGCTCTTGGCTCGAACGCCCTCAACGACCACCGCGACGTCTGTCTTTGCCTGCATCGTGACAGACAGTTGGGTGACAAAGACGTCCTTGCCTCCTTGCCGCTTAGCCCATGCCAGCCACTCAGTTCGATCATCCGGGGGCGGGGGCAGGTGAAGCACCTCTCGGAAGTACACAGAGAACGGAACCCAGTCGGGAGTTCCCACCCAGATGATCGCCGGATCTTGCTCAACGTGGACCAAGAGGGGGCTTTCTCGCCAGACGGACCTGGCGAGGCGTTCAAGACGCGCTGAAAGAGGTCGCACGAATGCGCCGAGGAGCACGCCCAAGAGGCCACCGATCAGTAATTCTGGAACATCCACGTCTCGAGCATGCCACTGGCGCCGGACATCGTCCTGACGCCAGTCCACATACTCGCTAGACGTGTTGCCCGGGCGCACGGAAGGGGATCCCCTTGCGGGCGGGGTCGTCGCACATATGGCCTTCGGCGGGCACTTCGAACAGGTGCCGTGAGTCGTTCGGCTTACGGGACGGCCGGTGACGTTCCGTCCGGATCACCTTAAAGCAGGGCTTGTGTGCGCCCCCCGTAGTAGCGTCGCAGTATGAACGACCGTGAGGGCCAGCCTCAGATGGTGCGGATGTTCCCGGACTACGCCGATACCGTTCTGTGGTTCGGTGAGCCCATACCGTATGGAATCTCCGGCCTCACTGACGGGCTGGTCCGCGAGTTAGAGGCTTGGGAACGGTCCTACTATGACTCGCTGACGCCCCGATGAGGACTGGAAGTCAGCAGAACTGGCCCGCCAATTCACCGCAGCAGGCAACCGTCTGGCCGGGCGGGTGGCCGACGAACTGGGTGACGGCTATGAAGTGCAGTTCCGCTCCTACGAGCCAGACGTACCGCCGCGCAGCTTCCGTGGGAAACGCCCTGCCCTGAATCCTCGGGCAGCTGCTGCCTTCGGAGAGCTTGCGGCGGCTCTGAACGCGGAACGCGAGAGATTTGCTGAGGCTGTAAGCGCCCCCGGCGGAGAAGGCTCCGAGTGGTTCGCCGTTGCGCCGCTAACGGGTGCCGTCTTCAAACCACATCGGTAGACCATCCCACCGCGGAACACTGACGTTCGGGGCAGAAAATTGCTGAGGTTATTGCAGGCTGTGTCGGAAACTGACACCTCAGCTCGGCTACTGCTCATTTCATTACAGTGCGGAGCCGTCGGGTCATGCCATGGTGATTTGCCGGTTCGGCGCTGGCGCCCGGCGCACGGCCTGCCACGTCAGGAATCCGACAATCATGACGTTCAGGACGACCGCACCGACCTCCGGGGCCCACGGCAATATCCACCACATGAGCAGCTGCCCCAGGCCGGCGATCAGCACGACTGATCCCGACCACACCACCGCCCTGCGGGATCGTCGGTCCGGCCAAGACAACAGTCCAGCCCCGAGCAGCCACAAGCCGACCAAGGCACTGGGACCCACAGCGAGCCAGGTGAGCGCCAGCAGGGTCACGCTCACCCCGACGGCGCCGACCAGGAGCATTAGGCCGGATCCGAGTTGTCCAGTCAGCCCGGCCAGACTCACCGAGCCGGCCAACGGCACCAGCAGGCAGGACATGACCACAGCCCCTGCCCAGGGCAACCCAGTCCAATCGATCCACAATGTTGGCGCCAGGACTCCTGCCAGGCACCCGACCGCGGAACAGGCCAACAACAGACACGCATGCCAGGCATCCATCGCCCGAACCGTAGTCGCTGTTCTCAGCGGGCGTCGATGATGCGTCAAAGTATGTTGAGCGTCCCCCATGGTCGGAGCCTACCGCCGCCGCTCCGATTTGGACTCGTGTGTTTGGGCCACCGGGCGAAACTTGGCCTCACCTCGCTTTAGGGGATCCCCTTGTGGGCAGCCTTGGAGGTTCCCATCTGGGAGACTTCCGGCATGGACATCGATCAGCTCCCGGTAACCCGCAAGCGGTACCTGCCGGACACCGAGCGCATCAAGCGCACGCACGAGGTCTACAAGCTCCTCGAGCTGCCCTCCAGGGTGACGCCCGACGGGCGCGGCGTGGAGTTGGTGGACCTCCCCGACGGGGACGATGAGCTGGCCGAGTTGATCGGCGAGATCGTCCACCGCCGGTTCGAGTAGGCCCGGCGTCAGCCTCATTCGAGTCGGCCACTCACGACCTGGTAAACCGGCTTGGGTCCTGGCATGTGAATCGCAGGGCGGCTCAGGCCATCTACTGTGCCGTTGCCGTTCGGGGATGGATGTCCGACCATCGTTCTTATCTATGCTGAATGGATGAAGGAAGGTCAGGGCGTGGAGCTTGCGGAAATTGGTCACGCAAGATTGGCTCGAGATGTCATTCCGGAAACGCACCGAGGGTTGCCGATGCTGCGAATTTACCTCCCGTTTCGCGACGCCGGCTTCCGCGAGGGCCATGACATCGTGCGATGGTCGCAGTACGTTTCGGTAGAGGACCAGCCTGCATCGCTGGACTGGTTCGAGGCTGTGGAGCAGCTCGCAACTACAAATTCTTCCGTTGGTGATCTGGTTTCCTGCATGGGCGAGCTGGACGAGACGACCGCCAACGCACTACGCGACGTTATTGGCGATGTAGAGCTCCGCTGTTTGCGGTGGTTGGGATATGCGGGCGAGACCCCGCACACCGCCTCGCCTACGCGTGTGCTCGGCGAGGACTACTTCGAGGCGGATCTAGGCCCAGGCGATGTGCGCCCTGGTCGAAGAGCCCCGGACTTCGCTTGGGACGCGGACGGCCGTCTCGCCTGGGGCAGTCGACTGTATCCAGATTCGCTGATCGTCGCCGCGGAGATGCCCCTCTTTCGACAACTGAGAAACGACCCTCGCCTCGACAGCGCATCGGTCAGAGCTGGCCGGGACGTCCTGCCGCGAAGCGCAGGCGACTGAGGGAAACACTCGCACCAGTGCGATGTCCGAATAGGGAACCACTTCCGATACGGACAATGTGAGCTTGGCAGAAGAGACCCACGCGTTCCGATCGGGGATCCCCAACCGAAGGCACAGCGCCCCTACGCCTTGGACCTTGGCCGGCGATAACTCAGACGGCTAGATCATTCCAGACGAACGTCGTCGTTCGCCCGGTTTCCCAGTCACGCCGGATGATGCTGTAAGCGACCGAGGCGAGCGGAGAGCCGCCCTCTACCGGCCAGCCTTCGCGGTAGTGTGCTTCCTTGAGCCAGCCACAGCGTACGAAGGTCATGCGCATGGCAGTGTTGTCCTCGCGGGTCTGCCCCTCGAATCGATTGATGCTCGGCATGGCGCTGAACACGTACTTGGTTGCTTCGTGGAGTATCGGTGACCCGAGGCCTCGGCCCCGAAACGGGGTGTCCAGTCGGAGGTCGAATACCGGGCTGTCCTCACTCAAGTCCTCGAGTCGAAAGAAGCCGATACGTCCTAGCTGGCCGTGATCAATCCAGAATGAGTCGTTGTCCTCGTTTCGATATGCGCCTTCGCTGATCTTGCCCTCGACGTCTTCGACACTCGGACGAGCGCGCACATGGAACGGAAATTCGTTCCGGGTCATGAACTCTATGAGGGCGTCATGATCTTCCCCGGTGGGATCGAGCCGTGTGAAGGAAATGGACATGCGTCAGAGCTTACTGACGCCACCGACCGGACATGGCCCGAACCATGAGCGCCAGACATCGACAGACGAACGCCCACGAGCTCACCAACCTAGATGTGCCCGGCCAGGAGGTTGGTGACGGTTCGGGTGGGTTGACGTGAGGGGAGCCTCCCGGTGAGGTGTGGCTTGTCGAAGGCTGCACCAGCACACAGGAGGCTCCGTGTCCCACCGTAATGCCCGCCTCACCGTCCACGGCAGGGCCCTCATCATCCGCCGCCACCAGGACGGGTGGAAACCTCCGCATATCGCTGCGGCGATGGGCGTCTCGCGCCAGTGCGTGTACAAGTGGATCGGCCGGTATGCCGCCGAGGGCGAGGCCGGACTGGCCGACCGGTCCTCGCGTCCGCACATGATGCCGACCAAGACCTCCGCGGCCACCGAGGCGAAGGTGGCGGCGGCCCGGGCCCAGCGCCGGGCCGGACCGGCCGTGCTGGCCTCGGTCACCGGGGTGCCAGTCCGGACGATCTCCCGCATCCTGGCCCGCCACGACATGCCCTACCTGCGGGACTGCGACCCGATGACCGGTGAGGTGATCCGGGCGTCCAAGACCACCGCGGTGCGTTACGAGAGGACCCGGCCCGGGGAACTGGTGCACATGGACGTCAAGAAACTTGGCCGAATTCCGGACGGCGGCGGCTGGCGCGCCCACGGGCGCGAGGCCGGATCACAGCGACGGGACCGCTCGACAAGGCTCGGCTATGACTACGTGCACTCGATGGTCGATGACCACTCCCGGCTGGCCTACTCCGAGGTGCTGTCCGATGAGAAGGGCCCCACCTGCGCCGGATTCCTGGTCCGGGCCATCGAGTACTTCGCCGCTCACGGCATCGGGCGCATCGAGCGGCTGATGACCGACAACGCCTGGGCCTACCGGTGGTCGCTGCGCGAGGTCTGCGCCGCCCACGGCATCGGCCAGAAGTTCATCAAACCGCACTGCCCATGGCAGAACGGCAAGGTGGAGCGCTACAACCGCACCCTGGCCGGCGAGTGGGCCTACCGCCAGGTGTTCACCTCCAACACCGAGCGCCAGGCCGCCCTTGCCCCCTGGCTGGAGCACTACAACACTGAACGAAACCACAGCGCACTCGGCGGCAAGCCCCCGATCAGCCGACTGTCACCAACGTGATGGCCGGGTACACCTAGAGCCACAACCAAATGCGCACCCGTCGCGGAAGTGTTCTGTAAGACGAACGTTCTAGGGTGACGAGTCTGCGCCGGGCGGTCGCGGACCACTACGACCGGCCCGTTCCCGTGTGACGATCCTCAACTGACACGGTGTCGACGCCCTTCGTGAACCCGTGGGCTGGCACTTGCTGAGGTTCCACCTGGGGTTGCTACGTGAAGGCGGCCCCGGAGAACAAGCTGGTCAGGATCACTCCGGCAAGAATAACGGGCAGCACGAGCGCAAGGAGTTTCCACTCTGTCGGACGCAGCGGACCCATCTTCCGCCGGTAGACCTGATGCTCAGCCGTGAACGGCAGCGTCAATCGATACTCCGAGTACAGCCGCAGCAGTCGGGCCATCCGGTACGGGTGCCCGCAAGAAGCCGCTTCCACGGCCAGCGGCCACAGCACACCCCACGCGGTCACGCCGACCAGACCGGACTGCACCAATTCCTGGCCACCCGCGTATGAACAGAATCCTATGAAGATCACCACGGGGTCGAACACCAGCACCCAGGCCATGCCCTCCCATAGTCGGGATCGAGGGAATGTCCCGCTTGAGATGCCAGGGCGTTCGGACCGGGCATGGATCACCACCCCCATTAATAAGGCCACAGTCAGGACTAGTCCAAGGACGGTAGTCAAGGACACGAAACCCTCTTGCCCGGAAGCTGAAAGGGGATGTCAGTCACCGACGAATTCGGTGCGCGCACGGGCCGTCTCCTCGTCGTTGAGCCATTCCAGTTGATACCGCGTTGGCTCATCGTCTCGGTACGGATGACCAAGGAATTCGCCACGCTGCCACGTGCCGATTTCAGCGTTTAAGTCTTCACCCTCCATCCAGGCCTCCTGAAAGAGCCCTTCGGGGAAGCGCATATAGAGCATGACGACTTCGCACGGTTCCGACCAGCGGCGCCACCACAGGTGGCCCCCTACCTGGGTGCAGGCCACGTCCACATCGACATAGATCAGGCCGGAAGACCCGGCGGGGTCTGTGATGCGTCCGGCTCGACGACGATACGAGCCCAAGCAGGGGTGTGGAACCTCTTCGGGCTCGGGCATCTCAGGAGGGCTCCACGTCATGCGCCGATTCTGCCAGCCCGCGTCCCACCGACTGCTCTCCCTGACCCGCCCGCCTTGTACATGACTTGCAGAGGGAAGCGGAGGACTTCTTGCAGAACTCCCCTACCGTGAACGTCCACCCGGTTGAGGATCCTCAAGTGGCACAACGTCAGTGAGCTTGGATGTTCGACGTCTGCCGAAACGTTGGAAATCGCAGGGGCCTTCTGAAACGGGCTCGACCGTTAGGGCAGGTCGCTTCTAGATCTATGGGCATGGCCGATCTTCATCGAGATCCTTCATTGCCGCGATCATGGGGCCACGCCTGCCAGGACTGACCCTGCCTCAGCCGGACATAAGAGCTCGATGACTCCGTGGTCGGTGCTCAACGCGATGCACTGCCAGGATCGGTTCGCCCCGCGACGCTGCGATGCCGGGATCTCGCGCTGCCCGAGATTGGCAAGATCGGTGAAGACCGAGGAGCGGCCTATCGGCAGGCCGTCCGGGCCAGCTAGCGGCTGGAACGTGAGTGTGCCCGCCTTCAACGTGGAGATCCCGTACGCCCAACGGTGATTGAGGGAATCCTGGGACGCGTCGGGATGCCGGACCAAACACTCGAAGCTGCGGTCCCGGGCGGCCACGAGCGTCAACCGCTGGCGGCGCTGCTTGTTTCGCGCCCATAGGAGGATCACCGTTAGGGCGAGGGTCAGGGTGCCGCCGATGATCGCCCCGGTGAGGGTGTTCTGACTTATCAGGATGGCCAGGACTCCCACCGGCACGCCAAGGAGCGGTATCCACCCCGAATCGAGCAGTCGTTCCCAGAGGCCCTTGTTGACCGGGCTGTCCTCGACTTCGCCTGCAGGCACCCCGTGCTGGGTCATTGCCACACTGTAGGGCGAAACTGCCCGAGTGAAACAGGACCTCTGCTCTCAACTGTGGACCGTCATCTACTGGAAGGTGGACTCGCGTTCAACGCTGTCACTCACTGGAGGCGTCCGAATAGGGATCCCCTAACGGCCACGGTGCATGACGCGGCGGCTCGGGACACGGCGTCTGGATCGGCGTTCTCCTTCACAGTCACTCGCGGCGGGAAGACGTGTCCAACGCTTACCCGTACCCGAATTTCGCGGCGGACCAGTCAGGGAGTGATGCCGCAGATCCTGGTTTACCATTCCGCCGCCGCATCTGTTACACCGAGTCTCAACGCTTCGTCGGTCAACTCGGAAAGGTCCGGCACTGGGCTCGCTGCTCGAAGTTGCTCCACGATGGCCTTGAGGTTGTGGCCGAGGTTCCAGTTTGATCCGGTGGTGTTTCGAAGCAGATGTGTGATGGCAGTCGCCCAGGTTGCCGCATCGGGGGTGAGGTCAAGATCGCGGACGCGACGCATGAACCCCCCATTTTGAGGCAGTCCGGCGGGGGTCTGTACGAGAAGGGTGACCACCTGTTCGCGCGCGGTGGGGAGGCCGATGAGCCAGGGTGCCATCGCTGATGCTTCGGCGCTCGTGAGTGGCAATGGTGTCGATTGGACGCGACCTGACCAATAGTCGTTGATCCACCGATCCCATTGCCTGCCTGCTTCGTCCGGAGCGAGTTTCTCGAGGAGACGGCCAATTTGGTTCGCCCACGACACGCGCAGTTCCTCGGGTGCGGCAAGCACGAAGCGTGGGAGCCATGCCAGCGGATCATGGCCGGCGTGCGCTGCTATCGACGCAAGCTGGGTGCTGAGCCGGGCAGAGATCCGTGATCCGAGCGCATCCGTGTGACGACATGTCTCCACATAGGCGTCGAGGAGTCCCGCGGCGAGTAGTCCGTCATGGGGGCGGCCCCATGTCAGGAACGCCTGCCACGCCCCACGAGCTCGGTCCTCGTCACCGCGCCAGTCGAAGAGTGAAATCAGGTGGGAGGTGGCCCATTCTTGGTCGGCGACAAAGTAGAAGTGCAGTTGCGACGCGAGAAAGGTGCTTGCGAGGAGACCGTTGCGGTCGTCAGCGGAGAACATCCGGTTCAGCTCGCTGGCTAGTTCGTCCGTGAGGCCGTCCCACGTGTCGCCAGCCTGAGTCCACTCCCATTGCACAGCCTTGGACCAGAACTGGGCGAGGTCTCCGGCGGGATGATTGATGGCTTCCATGACGAGATCTCCGTCATCGTTGATGGCGCCCAGTACCGGCTCGGTCGGCCAAAGATCTCGGGCGGTTTCCCGGGCCCGCGGGTAGCGGTGCCATGGGGTCGGGTTCGTCTGGGTGCCGCCATTGGCGAGCATTTTGGCGGCAGCACGTCGGATCTCGTTGCGGTCCCAACTGTCGATGGCGGCGAGCACGCTGCCCAACTCCTGCCCATCGAGGTCCGCGGTATCCCACCCGTGGATGATCGCGTTTCGAAGATCTCCGTCGCCGGGTTGCAGCGCGGTCGCCAGCGTCAGTCCGTCGCCGGGGTAGGCGGACACGCATGCCTGTAGCGACCGCAACGCCCCCGTCCGGGCCGGTCCTGTCAAGGCGAAGGAGTCGGGCTGTAAGTCACGAAGCGCCGCCATCGCAGCTCCGGGCCCTTGGGCAATTCGGGCGTGCAACTCGTCGGCCGAGTACGGCAATGCATCCTCGACAAAACCTGAGGTCATGTAGCTGTTCAGGTCTGGATGCGCCCGGGGTGCGAAGTCGGGATGCGTGGACTGGGAGTCTTCGAATGCCTGGGTGACGACGGGCCGGGCCGGTGCCGAACGGGCCAGCCACGCAAGAAGGTTGTAAGAGCGGTAGGGCGAGATCTCATCGTCGCCATCGGTCGGGGGGCCGGCCTTTGCGGCATCTAGCAATGCCTGCACCGTCTCATCACTTGCCGTGGGGAGGGCGTCCTGCAGAAGGAGGTAGACCTCGTGCTGCAGGGGAATTTCCCACAGCCAGTTCTGCGTTTCGAGCCAGCGGAGCTTCTCATCGGGTGTCCGATCGGCCCTTACCCGCCAAGCGTGAACGGCCAAACGACGAAAAATGGCCTCACGGCGGGTCGCCCACGAGTCGATGTTGCGATCGGCAACTTGCATATCGTGGACGAGGGCGTACTCGATGCAGTCTCGTGCGGCACTGATGAGCACATCAATCGGCTCCGAAAAGGAGTCCTGCTCGTGCGGCTCGACGGCCGACCGACGGAAGCTGACGGGGTCGAATTCGGAACCGAGACCATGCAGCGCGCGGTATACGCGGGCTATCTGTTGATCCACCGACGCCGTGATCGGCGCGAGATGCTTGTCGAGCGCTGGGACGAAGACCTTGGACCATGCTTCGGATAGCCAATACTCGTCCCCGGGTAGGTCGACCTCGAAGCGGGCGCTTTCGGGATCGAAGCTGATCGCCGGTTTGAGAACTGGCCGCGTGCGATCCTCGAACAGCGTGATGGCGAGGCCTACGTTGCCCCGCCAGTCGGCTTCCGCAAGGAGCATGTCGAGCAGGTCGTCTCGGGAACCGGGGGCGTTCTGAACAGCGAGGAGAAGCCACGGCGACAGCCAGGAGGGCATCTCACCGTCGTAACCCAAGAGACGGTGCACGAGGGTCCGCCGCGTGTCCGGGGGCCAGGGACTGTCCGCCATCGCCTGCAACGCGAGCGGCGACGTGGACGCGTCGAGCATGCCGGTGTCAGCGACCCACGACATGAGGGTCCGTGCGTCATCCGTTCCCGACGTGTCGCTGTCGAACAGCGATTGAAAGGCCGGCCGCTCCGCGACCCACACGAACCAGTCCCGGCCCCATGCCGTCTCCACAAAGTACCGGATTCGCTCCGGATGCTCGAGCACCTCATCGAGGTAGGAGACCTCCTCGGGGATCGTTGGGGGGCCCGCAGCGACCAGGTCGGCAATCAGCGCACGGTGCTGCGTCTGGCCCATCGACGATAATTCAGCCCAGCGGGCCATGAACGTTGGCAAAGCTGCGTGACTATCGTCAACCACTTCGTAGGTGATGGGCGTCAGTCCGTACTGTCGCCAAGCCGGGTCGTTCCCATCACTCGTGCACACGAACCTCTTGCCGGACGGCCCAAGCGACCGTGCCAGGTACTGCATGACGACGTCGCCGTGGCTGTATCCGATGAAGAGGACGGTGAAGGCAGAGAACATCCGCTCCAAGAAGCGTGCCGCCCAGGCCTCGAGCAAATATGCCCGACCAAAGTCCTTGTCCGTCACTACGAGTCGACGTGGCTCCTGCTCGAGCGAGCCGTGAAGATGGACGATTCCCTGGAAGTCGTCACCGACGGGAAGGGCTGGCGCTCCGTACACGGGAAGTGACAGTCCCTCAGCAACAGCCGCCGTGGTGAGGTGGACGTCGTAGTTCGTCGTGACAATACGCGGTGACGGGTGCACACTGGCCAATCTCACGATCGCCTTGTGGAGGGCGTTCGGCTCAGATTCGGTCTTGTTGATGGCGTTCGCAACTAAGCGATGAACATCAATCCCCTTGTCGGCCAGGCGCCCGAGATATACGTCGGGGTGTTGTACCTCTTCGGCACTAGGGGGGCTACCAACCACACTCCCGATTTCCTTGATAAGGGAGCGAAAGTCGGGCAGTCCGGCCGGCTCGTCGCGAGAAGCGCCCGCTCCGACAAAGAACACCAGATTGCCGGTTCGTGCGGCAGCGACCAACTCAGCGGCAACGTCAACGTTCTTTATCCACACATGACCAGTATCGGGGGATACATCGACAGATCCACTCGCGGGCGACCTACCCGAACCATGTCGGGAGGCACTCAAACCGGCTCGGGGAGCAATCGCACTGAGTTTTTCTGCGCGTCGGTCTGGGTGGAAACTGGCCGGGGTCTTCAATCGCCCGGGCAAGAATGCTCCGTATGCCGAACCCCCACCGAACAAGCCCAACGCTGACCTGCACGAACGGGAGAACGCCTTGAGAGAGTCCCGTAAGACCCGTCCGGAGATATGTCCGGTACGCGGGCGTCTTCTGACACGCACAAAAGTCCCCAGCGCACTCCGCCACCCGCCCAACTCACCAGGACCGCTCGCGCCGGACCACCAGGCGGCCGAGCAGTCCCACGGCGAATACCGCGAGCATGATGACCACGGACATCGCCGGCAGGGTGAAGGCCAGAACCAGGCAGAGCACGGCGCCGGTGAGGTTCAGCCAGCGGGGTGAACGCACCACGCGCTCGGTCAGGGTGAAGGCCGCCAGGTTGGACACGGCGTAGTAGACCAGCACGCCGAAGGAGGAGAAGCCCACGACGGTCAGCACGTCCGCTGTCAGCAGCAGGACGATCACCACCGCTGCGGCCGCCAGCTGCGCTACCCACGGGACCGAGGTGCGGGCGGACACCCGTGCCAGAGGCCGCGGCAGGTCGCCCTCGCGCGCCATGGCCAGCCCCGTGCGGGAGACCCCGGCCACGAGGTTGAGCAGGGAACCCAGGCTGGCGAGGACGGCTCCGGCCACGGCGAGCCAGAGCCAATCCGGCCCGAAGAGCACGCCCACGGCATCCCGGACCGGTGCCTCCGACGCCGCCAGCCCGCCTGGACCCAGCACGCGGGTCAGGCTCCAGGCCAACAGCACGTAGAGCACCAGCGTGAACGCGAGGGCTCCCAGCACCGCGCGGGGGATCGTCCGGCGGGGATCGCGGACCTCCTCACCCATCGTCGCGATCCGGGCGTAGCCGGCGAAGGCGAAGAACAGCAGTCCCGAGGCCTGCAGCACCCCGAGGACCGACGGCTCCACCGGCGCAGCCGAACCGACCGGGGGAGCCGGGGAGCCGGCGTCGGGCCCGGAGGCCAGACCCGCCACGATGACCAGGGCGAGGACCAGGACCACCGGCACCAGGATGACCACGGTGGCCTGGACTGTCCGGGTGATGCCGAGCAGGTTCACGCCGGTCAGGAGCACGACGGCGGCGATCGCCACCCAGCGTGCGGTCCACTCCGTGCCGGAAGACCCGGCGACCGGCACGATGTACAGGGCGGCGGTGTAGGCCATGGCCGCGATGGACGCGGACTTGCCGGTGACGAAGCCCCAGCCGGCCAGGAAACCGGCCCACTCGCCGAGTTGCCGCCGGCCGAAGGTGTAGGCCCCGCCGGAGGTCGGGTGCACGGCGGCCAACTGAGCCGTGGAGATGGCGTTGAGCCAGGCCGTCACCCCGGCCACCAACAGGGCGGCCATCAACAGGCCACCGGCCCGCGCCGCGGCCAGCCCGAGAGCGGAGAACACCCCGGCGCCGACCATGGAGCCGATGCCGATGACCACGGACCCGGGCAACCCCAGGCGTCGTTGCAGACCTGCGTGATCGCCCATGCGCTCCACCTACTAGAATCAACCGGGAAATGTCCTGGCAGTGCCGGACCTGTATGTCATTACCACGCCAAGAAAACCTCCCGGTGAACCGGGACCGGAAGGACCTGAAGTGCTGCGCACCCACCAGCTGGGCGAACTCAACGCCTCGCTCATCGGACAGACCGTCACCGTGACCGGATGGGTGGCCCGCCGCCGTGACCACGGTGGGGTGGCCTTCGTGGATCTGCGCGACGCCTCCGGCTTCGCCCAGATCGTGGTGCGGGACGAGAAGGACTTCGCTCCGCTGCGCAACGAGTTCGTCCTGCAGGTCACCGGCACGGTGGAGCGCCGCCCCGAGGGCAATGAGAACCCGGCTCTGCCCTCCGGCGAGATCGAGCTCATCGCGGACACCGTGACCGTGCTCAACGCCGCCGCACCGCTGCCGTTCCAGATCGACGAGCACGTGGAGGTCGGCGAGGAGGCCCGCCTGCGCCACCGCTACCTGGACCTGCGCCGCCCGGAGCCGGCCCGCATCATGCGCCTGCGCTCCGAGGTTAACCGCACCGCCCGGAACCTGCTGCACGAGGAGGGGTTCATCGAGGTCGAGACCCCCACCCTGACCCGCTCCACCCCCGAGGGCGCCCGCGACTTCCTGGTCCCGGCCCGCCTCGCGCCCGGCTCCTGGTACGCCCTGCCCCAGTCCCCGCAGCTGTTCAAGCAGCTGTTGCAGGTCGGCGGCATCGAGAAATACTTCCAGATCGCCCGCTGCTACCGGGACGAGGACTTCCGCGCCGATCGTCAGCCGGAGTTCACGCAGCTGGACATCGAGGCCTCCTTCGTGGAGCAGGACGACGTGATCGCCCTCGGCGAGAAGATCGTGGAATCCGTCTGGTCGCTGGTCGGCGTGGACGTGCCGACCCCGATCCGGCGCATGACCTACCGCGAGGCGATGGAGAAGTACGGTTCGGACAAGCCGGACCTGCGCTTCGGCCTCGAGCTGACGGACCTCACCGAGTACTTCGCGGACACCCCGTTCCGCGTGTTCAAGGCGCCGTATGTGGGTGCCGTGGTCATGCCCGGCGGCGCCTCCCAGCCTCGCCGCACCCTGGACGCCTGGCAGGAGTGGGCCAAGCAGCGCGGGGCCCGCGGCCTGGCGTACGTCCTCGTCCAGGAGGACGGCTCGCTGACCGGCCCGGTGTCCAAGAACATCTCCGAGGAGGAGAAGGCCGGCCTGGCCGCCGCCACCGGTGCCAACCCGGGGGACTGCATCTTCTTCGCCGCCGGCGAGACCAGCCCCTCCCGTGCCATTCTCGGCGCCGCCCGCGTGGAGATCGGCCACCGCGTCGGCCTCATCAAGGACGCCGGCCCGGACGTGCCCGCCGCCGAGGCCGACTGGGCGTTCGTGTGGGTCGTGGACGCCCCCATGTTCGAGCCCGCCGCGGAGGCCGTGGCCTCCGGTGACGTCGCCGTGGGCTCCGGTGCCTGGACCGCGGTGCACCACGCGTTCACCTCGCCGAAGCCCGAGTTCATGGACACCTTCGACACGGATCCGGCCAACGCCCTGTCCTACGCCTACGACATCGTGGTCAACGGCAACGAGGTGGGCGGCGGCTCGATCCGTATCCACCAGGGCGAGGTCCAGGAGCGGGTGTTCAAGCTCATGGGACTGGACGAGGAGTCCGCGCAGTCCAAGTTCGGCTTCCTCCTGGAGGGCTTCAAGTACGGCGCCCCGCCGCACGGCGGCATCGCCTTCGGTTGGGACCGCATCGTCGCCCTGCTGGCCGGCACCGAGTCCATCCGGGACGTCATCGCCTTCCCGAAGACCGGCAACGGCTATGACCCCCTCACTGCCGCCCCGGCTCCGATCACGGGCCAGCAGCGCAAGGAGGCCGGGGTGGACGCCACCCCGGAGCCGAAGGCGGCCGCCCTCGAGCAGGAGACCACGGCCGCTCAGGACTCACCCGACACCACGGTGGCCTGACATGGCGCCCGAGGGCGGTCAGGATCAGCGCCGGGACAATATCCCGCCGACGGCGGTGCGGCTGCTGCCGGTCCTGATCGTCACGTTCGCGCTCAACGTGCTGATCGACCAGTCCACTCAGTGGCCGATGCTGCTGCGCTGGGGCATCGCCCTGGCCGGCGGCATGGCGGCGCAGTTCGTCGTGCTGCGCCTCTGGGCCTCGCGCCAGCGCTAACGGTCAGGACGGTCCTCGGGTGAGGGCGGCGGGTGGCCGCCGGGCGGGTTGCTCCTTCGCGGCCCCGCCAGGTCCTCCGTGTCCACCCACACGGTGAAGGGGCCCGAGTTGACCAGGGCCACGTCCATCATGGCCCCGAACACCCCGCGTTCCACGGGCACGCCGAGGCCCTCCAGCGTGGTGATGAACCGCTCGTACAGCGGCTCCGCCTGATCGCCCTTCGCGGACCGCGTCCAGGAGGGCCGGCGTCCCTTCCGGACGTCCCCGTACAGGGTGAATTGGCTGACCACGAGGGCGGCGGCGCCGGCCCCGACGACGGAGTCCTCGCCGTCGAGGATGCGTAGGTGGGCCACCTTCTCGGCCAGCTGCACGGCCTCCGCCTCGGTGTCCTGGACGGAGACCCCCAGCAGCACCACGAGCCCGGGGGAGTCCAGGCGCCCGGTCACCCGGCCATCGACGCTCACGGACGCGGACGTGGCCCTCTGCAGCACAGCTCTCATGGCTCCATTCTCCCCGCATTCTGCCCGCCCCGGGCGATCTAGCCCGTCCGGAGCGGCGGCTAGGCTGGGCCGGTGAGTGATTTGTTCAGTGTGCTCGGCGGCGGGGATCACGACGGTGACGCGGAGGCGGATGCCACGCACGACGACGGCGCCTCCTCGGGCGGCCGGGACCGCCCCAGTGCCCCCTTGGCCGTGCGCATGCGCCCGCGCACCGTCGACGAGGTCGTCGGCCAGCAGCACCTGCTCCACGTGGGTTCACCGCTGCGCAAGCTGGCGGAGGGCGCGGCCGGTGGCCGGGGCGGCCGCGGTGCCGGGCCGTCGTCGCTGATCCTCTACGGGCCGCCCGGCACCGGCAAGACCACCTTGGCGACCGTGATCGCCCGCGGTCCGGGCCGCAAGTTCGTGGAGCTGTCCGCCATCAACGCCGGCGTCAAGGACGTGCGGGCGGTCATGGACCAGGCGCTGAACGACCGGGACCTCTACGGCCGGACCACGGTGCTGTTCCTGGACGAGATCCACCGGTTCAACAAGGCCCAGCAGGACGCCCTGCTGCCCGGGGTGGAGAACCGGTGGGTGGTGCTGGTGGCCGCTACCACCGAGAACCCGTCCTTCTCCGTGGTGGCACCGCTGCTGTCCCGGTCCATCATGCTCACCCTCAAGCCGCTCACGGACGCGGACATCGGCGGCGTGCTGGACCGTGCGGTGGTTGACGAGAGGGGGCTCAACGGCACCGTGGTGCTGGAGGACGAGGCCCGCGAGTACCTGGTGCGCATGGCCCAGGGCGATGCCCGCCGGGGGCTGACCACCCTGGAGGCCAGCGCCGGCGTGGCCCTGGACCGGTGGGAGGCAGCCGGCCGCGGCAAGGGAGACGAGCCCGATGGGTCCGACGAGTCCGGGGACCGTCCCGAACTGCCCTCGATCAGCCTCCAGGACGCGGCCCAGGCCATGGACCGCGCGGTGCTGCGCTATGACAAGGCCGGCGACCAGCACTATGACGTCATCAGCGCGTTCATCAAGTCGATCCGCGGTTCAGACGTCGATGCCTCTCTCCACTACCTGGCACGGATGCTGGAGGCGGGGGAGGACCCGAGGTTCATCTCCCGGCGCCTGATCATCTCGGCCTCCGAGGATATCGGGATGGCCGATCCGACCGCCCTGCAGACCGCCGTCGCGGCGGCCCAAGCGGTCCAGCTCATCGGCATGCCGGAGGGACGGCTGGTCCTGGCGGAGGCCACGGTGCACCTCGCCACCGCACCTAAGTCCAATGCCTCCTACGCCGCCATCAACGAGGCCGTGGCGGACGTCCGCGCCGGGCTGTCCGGGGAGGTGCCGCCCCACCTGCGGGACGCCCACTACCCGGGGGCGGCCGGTCTGGGTCACGGCAAGGGGTACATCTACTCCCATGACGCCCCGCATTCGGTGGCCCGGCAGCAGTACCTGCCGGATCCGCTGCGCGGCAAGGACTACTACCGCCCCAAACAGAACGGCGTGGAACGGAACCTGGGGGAGAGGGTGCAGCACCTGCGGTCGATCATCCGGGGCACTCCACCCCCGGCACCACCGGCTCCACCGGCGCCACCGGCCTCCGACCAGAGTGATTCCAGCACGTAGGCCTCTAAGCTGGAGGTGTCCGTACCCGCCAGCACCGCGGTTCGGCCTCAGCCCATGTGAAGGGGCCACCGGCCGCGGAGATCGGAGTATCCACCATGTCCACTCCCGCGAACAACCCGGCCAGCCGGCTCGTACCGAACACCGCCGAGGTCGACTACCGGATTCTCAAGTCGGTGGCCGCCTACGAACAGGCCCAGGAGCTGGTGGACCGTCTCTCCGACGGCGGTTTCCCCGTGGAGAAGACCAGGATCGTCGGGACCGGCCTGCGCTCCGTGGAACAGATCACCGGCCGGCTGACCACGGGCCGGGCCGCCCTCCAGGGTGCGTTGACCGGCCTGTGGTTCGGCCTGATGATCGGCCTGCTCTTCCTCATCCTGGCCCCGGCCGCCGGCTGGATCATGATCCTGCTGATGACCCTGGGCTTCGGCGCGGTGTGGGGTGCGATCTTCGGAGCGCTCGGCCATGCGGCCACCCGAGGCCGCCGGGACTTCTCCTCCGTCCAGGTCATGGAGGCCGAGTCCTACGATGTGCTCGTGGAGGCCTCCCACATCAACCAGGCCGCACAGGTCGCCAACGGGCAGCCCCTGCCGGAACCGGGCCCCCAGGCCTAGTCGCCGAGCCGGGCCCGGCGGTCTGGGGAACGGGGCAGAACTGGTAGACTCGTCTGCTGTCTGGCAAGCGCCGCCAGTTCTCCCTGTCCCGTTCCGGCCTGCGCCGGAGAGGTGCGGAGGCCCCGTCCGGGTCCTGCGGCGCTGTAGCAATGACGGGCAGCGGCATGCCCCTCAGCTCTCCCGAAGGACGCACGGGAGGCCAGGTTCCGGTCCACCCTTGTCACACCGCGGGAGCCCCCGCCTCGTGTCAGGACCGGAGACAAACCAGAATCGTGCCGCCTGACAAGAAAGGTCCCTCGTGGCTTCCAACCTCCGTACCCGCCGCACCGTGCGCCACTCGCGCGCACTCGGCATTGCCCTGACCCCCAAGGCCGAGAAGTACATGGAGCGCCGTCCGTACGGCCCCGGCCAGCATGGCCGTGCCCGTCGCAAGGCTGACTCCGACTACTCGGTGCGCCTGAAGGAAAAACAGCGTCTGCGCGCCCAGTACAACATCCGCGAGGCGCAGATGCGCCGCTACTTCGAAGAGGCCAAGCGCACCTCGGGCCTGACCGGTGAGAACCTGGTCGAGCTGCTCGAGATGCGTCTGGACGCCCTCGTGCTGCGCGCCGGCTTCGCCCGCACCATCCAGCAGGCCCGCCAGATGGTCGTGCACCGCCACATCGTGGTGGACGGCGCCCGCGTGGACCGCCCGTCCTTCCGCGTGAAGGAGGGCCAGCTGATCCACGTGCACGAGCGTTCGGAGAAGATGGTCCCCTTCCAGATCTCCGCCACCGGCGCCCACCAGGATGTCCTGCCGGCCGTCCCGGGGTACCTGGATGTCGAGATCGACAAGCTGCAGGCCAAGCTGTCCCGCCGCCCGAAGCGCTCCGAGGTCCCCGTGACCTGTGAAGAGCAGCTCGTGGTCGAGTACTACGCACGCTGATCCCTTCCGGATCTGCTGCGGCGGAAACTGCCTGAGAACCCGGCGTCCCCTCCAGGGGACGCCGGGTTTCGGCTTTAAGGGCCTTAAAGCGCTCAGGATGGACAGCGGTCCCGGAACCCAGCCTGGGGACGCCGGGGCCGGCGTCGGGCGCTGATGTTCCACGCCGGGGCCGCGGCCCCGGTAGGGTGGACCAGGCACTGAAGCGAAAGGAAATCCCGTGATCAAGCGCGTAATGCTGGTGGGAGTGGGGGCAGCGGTCGGCTGGCTCGGACACACCGTGTTCAGCAAGGGACGTGACGCCGCAGCCGTGCGGGCGGAGGAGACGATCCGCCACACGCTGAACCCGGAGAACATCGGGCGCAACGCCGGTCAGGCCGCGGCCACCGCCCTGGCCGCCAGCGCCCGTTCCTTCGCCTATCAGCTGCGCGAGGAGGTCCCGGCCTGGAAGACGATGGCATCGTCCTTGGCCGACCCGGCCCCGCAGCAGGGACAGTCCCGGGGCGCAGACGCTGCAGCCGCCACGGACGTCCCGGATGCCGCACACACCACCATCACGGGGTCCGCCACCGAGGCCCCCGCGGAGAGGCCCACCGCCCGTCCCACCGATCCCCGAAAGCAGTCGTAGAGCAGTCATGAAGTCCCAGGACATCGCCAGCCGCTGGCTGGATTTCTTCGCCCAGAAGGACCACTCCGTCGTTCCCTCGGCATCGTTGGTCTCCCCGGATCCGTCGTTGCTGTTCACCATCGCCGGCATGGTTCCCTTCATCCCGTACTTCCTGGGCCAGGAGACCCCGCCCTATCAGCGGGCCACCACCGTGCAGAAGTGCATCCGCACCGCGGACATCGAAGAGGTCGGCAAGACGGTCCGCCACGGCACCTTCTTCCAGATGTGCGGCAACTTCTCCTTCGGCGACTACTTCAAGGAAAAGGCCATCCCCTACGCCTGGGAGCTGTTGACCACATCTCAGGACCAGGGCGGCTTCGGCCTGGACCCCGAGCGGCTGTGGGTCACGGTGTACGAGGAGGACGACGAGGCCGAGCGCATCTGGCGCGAGGAGGTCGGCTTCCCGGCCGAGCGCATCCAGCGCCTGGGCAAGGAGGACAACTACTGGCACACCGGCCAGCCCGGCCCCGGCGGCCCGGACTCGGAGATCTTCTATGACCGGGGGCCGGAGTACGGCCGCGAGGGCGGCCCCTCCGCGGACGAGAACCGCTATATGGAGATCTGGAACCTGGTCTTCATGCAGTACCAGCTCTCCGAGGTCACCTCGCAGACCGAGTTCACGGTGGCGGGCGAGCTGGACCACAAGAACATCGACACCGGGCTCGGCCTCGAACGTCTCGCCATGATCCTGCAGGACGTGGAGAACATGTACGAGACGGATCAGGTCCGCCCCGTCCTGGACCGCGCCGCCGCGCTGGCCGGCAAGGAATACTCCTCCACCGAGGACCCCACGGACCCGCGCTACACGGACGACGTGCGCCTGCGGATGATCGCTGACCACGTCCGCTCCGCGTTGATGCTCATCACGGACGGCGTGGTGCCCGGCAACGAGGCCGGCGGCTACGTGTTGCGCCGCCTAATCCGCCGTGCCGTGCGGGCCATGCGTCTGATGGGTGTGACCGATCCGGTGCTGCCGGAACTGCTGCCGGTCTCCCGCGACGCCATGAAGGGCACCTACCCGGAGGTCGAGCGGGACTTCGACCGCATCTCCCGGATCGCCTACAACGAGGAGAAGGCCTTCCTGCGGACCATTGCCGCCGGCACGGCCCGGATGGACTCGGCCGTCACGGCCGCGAAGTCCGCCGCGCGCGCCGCCGGAGAAGGGAACGCCGCGGCTCCCGGCATCTCCGGCGCCGACGCGTTTGAGCTGCATGACACCTACGGGTTCCCCATCGACCTCACCCTCGAGATGGCCGAGGAGGCCGGGGTGGCCGTGGACGAGGCCGGCTTCCGGGAGCTCATGACCGAGCAGCGCAACCGTGCCCGCCAGGACGCCAAGTCCAAGAAGTCCGGTCACGTGGACTCCTCGGCCTATCGCCAGCTGCAGGCCGAGGGGGACACGGTCTTCACCGGCTACACCGAGCACACCACCGAGGCCCGCATCCGCGGCCTGCTGAGCGGTGGCCAGCGGGTGAGCTCGGCCACCGCCGGGCAGGAACTCGAACTGGTGCTGGACGCCACGCCCTTCTACGCCGAGTCCGGAGGCCAGGCCGCTGACACCGGTCTCATCACCGGTGACGGTTTCGTGCTCGAGGTCCTCGACGTCCAGTCCCCGGTCCGCGGCCTGAGTGTGCACCGGATCAAGGTCGCCGAGGGTGAGGTGCCGGCCGGCGCCACCGCCGTCGGCGCCATCGATCTCCAGCGGCGCCTCGACGCCCAGAAGGCCCACACCGGCACGCACCTGGTGCATGCTGCCCTCCACCAGATCCTCGGTCCGGAGGCCACGCAGTCCGGTTCCTTCAACAAGGAGGGGTACCTCCGGTTCGACTTCCGCTGGGGTGAGGCCATGAGCGAGATGGCCCGGTCCGAGGTCGAGGAGGTCTCCAACCTGGCCATCCGGGACAACCACCCCGTGCTCACCCGGGAGATGGGCCTGGACGAGGCGCGCGATCTCGGGGCGATGAGCCTGTTCGGCGAGAAGTACGGAGACCGCGTGCGCGTGGTCGAGGTCAACGGCGCCTGGTCGCGCGAGCTGTGCGGCGGCACCCACGTGGGCGCCACGGCGGAGATCGGCTCCCTGGCGCTGCTCGGGGAACAGTCCGTGGGTTCGGGCAACCGTCGCGTCGAGGCCCTCGTCGGCCTGGACGCCTTCCGCCACCTGGCCACCGAGCGCACGCTCGTCAATGAGCTCACCGGCCTGCTCAAGGTCCCGGCGGACCAGGTCAAGGACCGCATCACCGGCACCCTGGCCCGGCTCAAGGAGGTCGAGAAGGAGCTCGCCGTCCTGCGCTCGGCCCAGTTGCAGGCCGAGGCCGGCCGCCTCGTCGAGAACGCCGTGGCCGTGTCCGGTCCCGGCGCCACCATCACGGTCCTGGCGCACGACGCCGGCCCGGTGGGCTCGGGCGACGAGCTGCGGAGCCTGGTGCTGGACCTGCGATCCCGGTTGGAGAACCAGTCCGGCAACGCCGCGGGCACCCCCGTGGTGGTGGCCATGGCCGGCACCGCCAAGGGCCGTCCGCTCGTGGTGGTCGGCACCAACCAGGCCGCCCGCGAGTCCGGACTCAAGGCCGGTGCCCTCGTCAAGACCGCCTGCGGAGTGCTCGGCGGAGGCGGCGGTGGCAAGGACGACGTGGCCCAGGGCGGCGGCCAGGAGGCCGCCCGGATCGATGACGCCCTGGTGGCCGTGCGGACGACGATCGAGTCGACGGTCGGGGCCGCGGGCGCGTGAGCGGTGCATTGCAGCGCGGGGTCCGGCTCGGGGTCGACGTGGGCAAGTCCCGCGTCGGCCTCGCCGCCTCGGACCCGGACGGCATCCTGGCCACCCCGGTGAAGACACTCCGGCGGGACCTCAAGAAGGGGTTCGACCGGCGGCTGATCGTCCGTGAGGCCCTGGAGCGCCAGGCCGTGGTGGTCTACGTCGGGTCTCCGGTGAACATGCAGGGCCGATTCACGCAATCCACCGAGGACGCCCACCGCTATGCCGAGGACCTGGCAGCGGAGTTGCTCGAGGCCGGAAGCCCGGCCCGGGTGCACCTCGTGGACGAACGCCTCAGCACCGTCACGGCTCACCGGCAGCTGCATGAGGCCGGCCGGGGGAGCCGGACCCATCGCGAGGTCGTGGACCAGGTGGCGGCCGTGCAGATACTCGAGCACGCGTTGAATATGCAACAATCACTCCAGCGGGACGCCGGGCGCCCCGTGCTAGTTCCTGTGCCAAAAGGACCAGAGGGAGAGGACGGAACACGTGGCCGATCAGACTCCTGAGGGTTCCCGAGACCAGCAGTCCCCGCTGACCCGGCGCGAACTGCGCCGCCGCGAGGAGGCCCGCCGGTCCGACGCAGCCGGTGAACCCTCCCTGGACGAGGATCGCCGCGAATTCCCCGGTCAGCACGGTGAGGGCGACGAGGGTCATGACGGCGGTAGCGGTCAGGAGCAGGATCAGAACCACGGCACGGCGGATGACGACGCCGTCGTCGTGGGTACCGACAGTTCAGGGACCCCCGTCATCGTCCGCCCGGCCGGCCGCAAGGGATACCAGACCGTCACCGTCAACCGGGACCGCTCCCTGGACGCCGAGAAACAGGTGAAGAAGGAGGCGCGCCGGAAGCGCCGCCGCCGCCGCAACATCGCTCTGACCTCCGCCTTCGCCGTGTTCGTGCTGCTGGTGGCGGGCCTGTCCTTCGCGCTGAAGGCCATCCTGCCGGATCCCGCGGCCGAGGACTACCCGGGCCCCGGCGGCGCCGAGGTGGTGTTCTCCGTCAATGAGGGCGAGGGTGCCATCGCCATCGGGAACCGCCTCGTGGACGAGGACATCGTGGCCAGCGGCGCCGCCTTCATCGAGGCCGTCAACCAGTCGCGGTCGGAGAACTCCATCCAGCCGGGGGAATATCCGCTGAGGAAGCAGATGAAGGCCGCTGACGCGGCGGCCATCCTCCAACGCGACGGTCAGGGCCAGGTCCACTACGTCGCGGTGAACCGCGGCATGCGCTTGGGTGAGGCCATGAGCGCCGTCAGCGAGTCCACGGGTATCTCCGTCCAGGACCTGGAGGCTGCCGCGGCGGACCCCACTGACTTCGGGCTTCCCGCCGAGGCCCCCAGCCTGGAGGGCTACCTGGCTCCGGGGGAGTACCGCTTCCCCGTGGATGCCGAGCCGGCCGAGATCTTTGCCATGATGATCGAACCGACCATGGCCGAGCTCGAGGAGCAGGGGATCACGGACGAGTCCGAGCAGTTCCGCACCGTCACGATCGCCTCCATCCTGGAGGCCGAGGCGTTGACGGACGACTACCCGATGGTCGCCGGCATCATCGAGAACCGCCTGAATCCGTCCAATGAGGAGACCGGCGGTTACCTGCAGATCGATGCCACGGTGATCTACGGGCTCGGCCAGCGCCAGTTGCAGTTCTCGGAAGAGGACAAGCAGGATGCCTCCAACGAGTACAACACCTATGCCCACCGCGGACTGCCCCCCGGACCCATCGGTGCCCCCTCCACCCAGGCCCTGGATGCGGCGGCCCACCCGGAGGACAACGACTACTACTACTGGGTGACCACCAACATCGAGACCGGCGAGACGAAGTTCGCAGAGGACTACGCCCAGCACCGTGTCTACCAGCAGGAATACCGCGACTACTGCGCCGAGAATGCGGAGATCTGTGGTTAGGCCGTCCGCCGGCGTCCTCGGCCACCCCATCTCGCACTCGAAGTCACCGGCCCTGCACCGGGCCGCCTACCGTGCCCTGGGCGTGAACGTCGCCTATGACGCCCATGACGTGACACCGGAGGCGCTGCCGGCCTTCATGGCCGGCCTGGACCGGAGTACGGCGACGGGCTTCGATTGGCTCGGGTTCTCGGTCACCATGCCGCTGAAGTCCGCGATGATGCCGCTGGCGGACCGCTACTCGCCGCGGGCCGAGCGGCTCGGGTTCCTCAACACCGTCGTCTGGGACGGGGAGGGGGTCTCCACGGCCTACAACACGGACGTGGAGGGCATCGTCGAATCGCTCGTGTTCGCCGGCTACAGCCGCGAGGTGGCCGGCGGGCGGATGGGCATCCTCGGCGGTGGCGGGACCGCCGCGGCGGCCATCGCCGCCGCGGAGAAGCTGGGGCTGGCCGGCGTCGACCTGTTCGTCCGCACCCCGGCCAAGGCCGCCGAGCACGCCGAACTCGCGCGCGGCTTCGGCCTGATCCCGCACGTCCGGCTGCTCGAGGACTTCCCGACGGCGGCCCGTGGCTTCCGCGCCGTCGTCGCCACGCTGCCCCCGCGCGCTGCAGACCCCACGGCCGGGGCCCTGACCGGGGCCCTGGCCACGGCTCTGTCCGGAGCAGCCGCAGCGACCGCGGAAACGTCACCGTTGCCCCCTCTGCTGGACGCGGCGTACGACCCGTGGCCGTCCGCGCTGGCACGGTCCTGGCAAGACCAGGGTGGCCAGGTGGTCAGCGGCCTGGAGATGCTGCTGTACCAGGCCGTCGAACAGGTCCGCCTGTTCACGGCGCGGATCCGCCCGGTCGGGACGGAGCCCGACTGGCCCGCCGTCATCGCCGCGATGGCCGCCGCCATCGACCTTCCGGAGCGTTGAACCCGGTCACACGGTCGGGGGCCCCGTGCGGACCATGAGAGAATCGAATCCATGGTGCGCTGGTTGACAGCGGGCGAATCACATGGGCCCGCACTCGTTGGAATCATTGAAGGGATGCCCGCGGGCATCCCCCTGACCACCTCTATGGTGCAGGACGCCCTGGCGCGCCGGCGCCTGGGGTACGGCCGTGGTGCCCGGATGAAGTTCGAACAGGACCAGGTGACCCTCGTCGGCGGTGTCCGCCACGGTTCCACCCTGGGCTCCCCGGTCGCCATCGAGATCGCCAACACCGAATGGCCCAAGTGGGAGAAGGTCATGTCGGCCGACCCCGTGGCCGCGGACGAACTCGACGGCCTGGCCCGCAACGCCGCCCTCACCCGGCCACGCCCCGGCCACGCCGACCTGGCCGGCATGCAGAAATACGGCTTCGACGAGGCCCGTCCCCTGCTGGAGCGCGCCTCCGCCCGGGAGACCGCGGCGCGCGTGGCCCTGGGCACCGTGGCCTCATCCTTCCTGGCGGAGCTGGGCATCCGCACCGTCTCCCACACCACGGCGGTCGGCACGGTGTCCGTGCCGGAGGGCGCCGCACTGCCCCTGCCGGAGGACGTGACCGCGCTGGACGCCGATCCGCTGCGGTGCTTCGACAAGTCGACCTCGGACGCCATGGTCGCCGAGGTGGACGCCGCCCACAAGGAGGGCGAGACCCTCGGCGGAGTCGTGGAGGTCCTGGCCTACGGCGTGCCCGTGGGGCTGGGCAGCCACGTGCACTGGGACCGCCGCCTGGACTCGCTGCTCTCCGGCGCCCTCATGGGCATCCAGGCCATCAAGGGCGTCGAGGTCGGCGACGGCTTCACCACGGCCGCCCGCCGCGGCACCGCCGCTCACGACGAGATCGTCCGCGGCCCAGACGGATATCCGATCCGCACCTCCAACCGGGCCGGCGGCATCGAGGGCGGCATGAGTACCGGGGGAGTGGTCCGCGTGCGCGCGGGCATGAAGCCGATCGCCACCGTCCCCAAGGCCCTGCGTACCGTGGACACGGCCACCGGCCAGGACACGAAGGCCCACCACCAGCGCTCGGACGTGTGCGCCGTGCCGGCGGCCGGCGTCGTGGCCGAGGCCATGGTCTGCCTCGTCCTCGCCCAGGCCGTCCTGCAGAAGTTCGGGGGAGACTCCGTGGCGGAGACGAAGCGGAACCTGGACTCCTTCGTGGCCTCGCTCGAACCGCTGCCGGTCGCTGACGCGGACGCGGTGGCCGAGCTGGCCGCCTCGCCCATGGGTGACCCGCTGCAGTGAGCTCAGCAACCGGCGGCGGCCCTGGTTGGTCACCTGGCCGGCGGATCGTGCTCGTGGGGCCCATGGGGTCCGGCAAGTCGACCGTCGGACTCGTCCTGGGCCGCCGGCTCGGCCTGGAGCGCCTGGACGCCGATGACCTCTTCGTGGCCCAGCACGGCGCCATCTCGGAGTACTTCTCCCGCAACGGTGAACCGGCCTTCCGTCAGGCCGAGGAGGGCGTCATCGGAGAGGTACTCTCCCGCGCCGAACCCTGCGTCCTCTCACTGGGCGGGGGAGCGGTGCTCAGCGCCCAGACCCGCGACCGACTGCGGCACGGGTCCCATGTCGTCTACCTCACAGTGGAGGAGGACGCGGCCCTGGCCCGGCTCAACGGCGGCCTCGGCAGGCCGGTCCTCGCCGGGGATCCCGGCCGCACCTGGCGCCGCATCCTCGCCGAACGCCATGCCTTGTACCGTGAGGTATCGCAGTGGACGGTGGACACCACCGGCCGCTCCACCGAAGACCTTGCCACCCACATCATCCGCCTCGTCCGCCAGGCCGAGACCACCACGCCGACCACAGGAGCTGTCCACCCATGACTGAGCCGAACACCCCGTCCACCGAACCCGTCCCGGACGATGCCACCGTCATCCCCGTGGCCGGCGGATCGGGGGCCGCGGGCACCGGTGGTTACGACGTCGTGGTGGGCAGGGGTCTGCTGGGGCGCCTGCCGGACATGCTCGGGCCCTCGGTCCGGCGCGTCCTGGTCATCCACCCTCGGGCATTGCGGGCCACCGGTGACGTGGTCAAGGCCGATCTGGAGACGGCCGGCTTCCAGGCTCTCACCGCGGAGATCCCGGATGCCGAGGAGGGCAAGCACATCCAGGTGGCCGCGTTCTGCTGGCAGGTCCTGGGCCAGAACGACTTCACCCGCTCGGACGCCGTGGTGTCCGTGGGCGGCGGCTCGGTCTCCGACGTTGCCGGCTTCGTGGCGGCCACCTGGCTGCGCGGGGTCCGCGTGGTGCACTTCCCCACCACCCTCCTGGGCATGGTGGATGCCGCCGTGGGCGGCAAGACCGGTATCAACACCGCCGAGGGCAAGAACCTGGTGGGAGCGTTCCACCCGCCCGCCGGCGTGCTCGCTGACCTGGACACACTGTTGACCCTGCCGCCGAACGAGCTGGTGTCCGGACTCGCGGAGGTCGTCAAGTGCGGCTTCATCGCGGACCCGGAGATCCTCACGATCATCGAGTCCTCTCCGGAGCAGGCCCAGAACCCGCATTCGGACCAGCTGCGTGAACTCATCGAGCGCTCGATCGCCGTCAAGGCCCAGGTGGTCTCCCATGACCTGCGGGAGGCTGGCGCGCGCGAGATGCTGAACTACGGCCACACCCTGGCCCACGCCATCGAACTGGCCGAGCGCTACCAGTGGCGCCACGGGGCCGCGGTGTCCGTCGGCCTGGTGTTCGCGGCCGAGCTGGCGCGTTCCGTCGGTCGCCTTGACGATGCCACCGCCGATCGTCACCGCACGATCCTCGAGTCGCTCGGCCTGCCGACGTCGTACTCCTCCGGCCGCTGGGAGACGCTGCTGGACGGCATCCGCCGGGACAAGAAGAACCGCGGGGACCAGCTGCGGTTCGTGCTCCTGGACGGCCTGGGCAAGCCGACCACCTATGACGTCCCGGACGCCTCACTGCTGTTCGCGGCCTACCAGGAGATCGCGGAGTGAGCGCCGGGTGATCGCCGAGCGAACCCGGCGATGACCCGGGGTAAGGTCCCCATCACCTAGAATGGTCGACTGGACTTCCAGCGAGACCCGCCGACGCCATCGACTGGCCCCTTAAGACAGACGGAGATTGACAGTGGCAACCAGCAACGACATCAAGAACGGCACCGTGCTGAAAATGGACGGCCACCTGTGGAACGTCATCGAGTTCCAGCACGTGAAGCCCGGCAAGGGCGGGGCGTTCGTCCGCACCAAGATCCGGAACATCACCACCGGCAAGCTGGTGGACAAGACCTTCAACGCCGGCGCCAAGATCGAGACCGCCATTGTGGACCGCTCGGACTACGAGTACCTGTACCAGGATGGCGAGGACTACATCTTCATGGACACGGACACCTACGACCAGATCCCGGTGAACCCGGCTGTCGTGGGCACCGCCGCCAACTTCATGCTGGAGAACCAGAAGGTGACCATCGCCATGAACGAGGGCACCCCGCTGTACCTGGACATGCCGCCGTCGGTGGTCCTGGAGATCACCTACACCGAGCCGGGCCTGCAGGGTGACCGGTCCTCCGCCGGCACCAAGCCCGCGACCCTCGAGACCGGCTACGAGATCCAGGTCCCGCTGTTCGTGGACCAGGGCACCAAGGTCAAGGTGGACACCCGCTCGGGTGACTACCTGGGCCGCGTGAACGACTGACGGGACGACTGACCAACTGTGAGCGCACGAGGCAAAGCCCGGAGGCGCGCGCTGGAGGTCCTCTTCGAGGCCGAACAGCGCGGGACCACTCCGGATGAGGGCATCACCTCCCGCAGGGCATCCACGGCACAGGTGATCAACCCGTACACCGTGGAGATCATCCAGGGCGTGGTGGCCGAACAGGAGCGGATCGACGAGATCCTGTCCTCCTACGCCCAGGGCTGGACCCTGGACCGCATGCCGGCGGTGGACCGCGCCATCCTGCGGATCGGTGCCTGGGAACTGCTGTTCAACGACGAGGTGCCGGACCGCGTGGCCGTGGCCGAGGCGGTCACGATCGCCAAGGAACTGTCCACGGACGATTCCCCCGACTATGTCAACGGCCTGCTCGGCCGGATCCAGCAGCTGAAGCCGACGCTGCTGGACTGACCGGTCCTCCGGGCCTGATCGCGCCGAAGAGCTCCCGCCGCTGCCGGACCGTGTCCTGCAGCAGCCGGAGCTCTTCGGCGCTGTTGGCCTGGACATCGTGGCCCCGTTCGATCCGGTGCCGCAGCGCGGCCAGGCGTAGGACGGTCCGCTCGAAGGCACGGTGCTGACTCCGGGCACCATGTTGGCCGGCCCACCGGCGGCCCTGCCGCCGCCCCGGGGCCGTGCCGAAGAGGGCGATCTCCTCCGGCCACAGCCACCCCGCCACCCCATAGCGGTCCAGCATGCCCTGGGTCAGGCGTCGCTCGGCCCGCAGCAACAGCACGACGGCGGCGACCGCCGCGATGAACAGCGGGACCTGCAGCACCAGGTAGAACGTGAAGAAGTCGTCGAAGATCAAAGCCAGGCCGCCGTTCCACAGGAAGTGCCCGACCATGGCCGGGACCAGCCCCACCAGGAACCAGCCGGTCCAGCTGACCCGGCCGAGCCGGCCCCGGGTGACCCGCCGATGTGCGGCCACCCCCAGGAAGAACCCGATCCACACGGTGAACAGCACGTGGGCGAAGGGCGAGAACAGCCCCCGCAGCACGAAGGTGAACGCCAGCTCGGTGCCCCACCCGGCCTCGGTGTAGGCTGTGCCGAAGTACAGGATGTTCTCCGTGAAGGCGAAGCCGGCCGCCACCATGCCCGCGTAGACCACCCCGTCCACGGGACCGTCGAAGTGCCGGCGGGCCGCCAGGAAGATCACCACGAGGCCGGCGCCCTTCATGGTCTCCTCGATCACCGGGGCCTGCACCACCGCAGCGAAGGTGGCCGCGTCCAGCGAGGACAGCCCGCCGAAGGTCTCCATGAACACCTCGCCCAGCGCGAGGGTGCCGAACACGGACACCCCGGCACCCCAGAGGAACGCGAAGACCAGCCAGCCACGGGGCTCGGGATCCCACCGGTCGATCCACAGCAGGGCGGCCACCACGATGGTCAGGGGAACCAGCGCCAGCAACCCGACCACGAAGAGCGTCTCGGAGCCCAGGGAGTCGACCAGGAACAGGATCACCAGGGCACCGACGGCCGCGGCCGCCACGAGCAGGGTGACGCCCCAGGCCTGGGAGCGACGGCTCCGCCGCGCGGTGAGGTGCGCCGGGGGATACGCCACCGGCGACGGACCGGTGGTCCCAGGGAGGCCGGCCGAGGGCACCGGCCCGTCCGAGGGAGGTGGTGCGGGGAGGTTCACCGGCTGCGTCATGGAACCATCCTGACACCTGGCCGACCCGCCGCGGTGATACTGTTGACGCCGGACCAAACACACCCACCCAGGGTTGCGTTTCCTTTAAGTTCCGTCCTGTGAGGCGGGGAAGGAGGCATGTGTGCAGGCTGAGAGCCGCGCTGTGCGTACCGTCCGGAATGTCCTCTCCGCGGCGGATATCGACCGGGCACTGACCCGGATCGCCCACGAGATCCTCGAAGCGAACCGTGGCCCGGCCGGCCTGGTCATCCTGGGCATCCCTCGCCGCGGCGTCACCCTGGCCGAGCGACTGGCCCGCAAGCTCTCCCGGATCGAACCGGGCTTCGACGCCGGTACCTCGACCGGTGAACTGGACGTCACCCTCTACCGGGACGACCTGCGCCGCTCCACCTCCCGCACCCCCGCGCCGACCCGGCTGCCGGCCACCGGAATCGACGGTGCCACCGTGGTGCTCGTGGATGATGTGCTGTATTCCGGGCGGACCATCCGTGCCGCCCTGGACGCCCTCAACGACTTCGGCCGCCCGTCCGCCGTCCGCCTTGCCGTCCTCGTGGACCGGGGCCACCGCGAACTGCCGATCCGGGCGGACTTCGTGGGCAAGAACCTGCCCACCTCCACCGCCGAGCGCGTCCAGGTCCGCCTCGTGGAGATCGACGGGCCGGACGGCACCGCCGAGGTCACCGAGGACGCCGTCTCGATCACCGACCACGCGGAGACCGGCACCCGGGGTGAGGCCCGGTGAAGCACCTGCTGTCCACCCAGGACCTGTCCCACGCCGACGCCCTGCGCATCCTGGACACCGCCGAGGAGATGGCCACGGTCTCCGGCCGCGAGGTCAAGAAGCTTCCCGCCCTGCGCGGCCGCACCGTCGTCAACCTGTTCCTGGAGGACTCCACCAGGACCCGGATCTCCTTCGAGGCCGCGGCCAAGCGGCTGAGCGCGGATGTCATCAACTTCTCCGGGAAGGGCACCTCCGTCTCCAAGGGCGAGTCCCTGAAGGACACGGTCCAGACCCTCGAGGCCATCGGCGCCGACGCGATCGTGATGCGCCACTGGGGTTCCGGAGCGGCTGCCCAGCTCGCCGACTCCGGCTGGATCCGGTCCGCCGTGGTCAACGCCGGGGACGGCACCCACGAACACCCCACGCAGGCGTTGCTGGACGCCTTCACGCTGCGCCGCCGCCTGGCGTTGCGGAAGGGGACCGCGCCGCACGGCACGGATCTGGCCGGCATGAAGGTCGTCATCGTCGGGGACATCCTGCACTCCCGGGTGGCCCGATCCAACCTGTGGCTGCTGACCACGCTCGGGGCCGAGGTCACCCTGGCCGCCCCGCCGACCCTGGTCCCGGTGGGGGTGGGGGACTGGCCCTGCACTGTGACGTACTCGCTCGACGAGGCCCTGGCGGGTGCGCCGGACGCGGTGATGATGCTGCGCGTCCAGTCCGAGCGGATGCATGACGCGTTCTTCCCCTCCGCCGCCGAGTACACCCGGTCCTGGGGACTGACGGACGAGCGGCTCGGCATGCTGGAGGCCAACGGCGTGGAGGACGCGGTCATCATGCATCCCGGCCCCATGAACCGCGGCCTGGAGATCTCCGCGGCGGCCGCGGACTCCGCGCGCAACACGGCCCTGGAGCAGGTCGCCAACGGCGTCTCTGTCCGGATGGCCGTGCTGTATCTGCTGCTGTCGGCCTCCGAGAGTCCCGATCCGTCCACCCCGACCGCACTGTCCGACCGGAAGGCCACCGCATGAGCGCCACGTTTGACCACCGCAACCGGTACCTGATCTCCGGCGGCACCCTGCCGGACGGCACCACCGCGGATGTCCTCGTCGAGGACGGCCTGCTGGCCGCCGTCGGGCCGGACGCCCGGACGCGCGCCGCGGCCACGCTTGAGGCAGGAGCAGGGGCGCTGGCGGCCGAGGTGATCGACGCGACCGGCCGCATCCTCCTGCCCGGGCTGGTGGACCTGCACACCCATCTGCGCCAGCCCGGCCGCGAGGACGCGGAGACCGTGGAGACGGGGACCCGCGCCGCCGCCCTCGGCGGTTTCACCTCGGTGCACGCCATGGCCAACTCCACGCCGGTCGCGGACTCGGCCGGCGTCGTCGAGCAGGTCTGGCAGCTGGGCCGGGAGGCCGGCTGGTGCGACGTCCACCCCGTGGGTGCCGTCACGGTGGGCCTGGGCGGGGAACGCCTGGCGGAACTCGGTGCCATGGCGCAGTCGCGGGCTGAGGTGCGGGTGTTCTCCGATGACGGCATGTGCGTCTGGGACGCTGTGCTGATGCGCCGGGCGCTGGAGTACGTCAAGGCCTTCGACGGCGTGATCGCCCAGCACGCCCAGGAGCCGAAGCTGACCGACGGCGCCCAGATGAACGAGGGCGCCCTGTCCTCGGTCCTGGGCCTGGCCGGCTGGCCCGCCGTGGCGGAGGAGGCCATCATCGCCAGGGACGTGCTGCTGGCCCAGCACGTGGGCTCCCGGCTGCACGTCTGTCACGTCTCCACCGCCGGTTCCGTGGAGATCATCCGCTGGGCCAAGGAGCGCGGGATCGAGGTCACCGCCGAGGCGACCCCGCACCACCTGCTGCTGACCGAGGAACTCGTCCGCACCTACAACCCGGTCTACAAGGTCAACCCGCCGCTGCGCCGGGAGCAGGACGTGATGGCGTTGCGCGAGGGCCTGGCGGACGGCACGATCGACACGATCGGCACCGACCACGCGCCGCACACCGCGGAGACCAAGGAATGCGAGTGGACGGTCGCGGCCATGGGCATGACCGGCCTCGAGACCGCCTTGCCGGTGGTCCAGCAGGCGCTCGTGGACACCGGATTGATGGACTGGGCCGGCATCTCCCGGATCCTCAGCTCGACGCCGGCCCGCATCGCCCGCCTGGCGGACCAGGGCCGCATCTCCCCGGAGGGGGTCTTCGAGATCGGTGCCCCCGCCAACCTCGCCGTCTACGACCCCTCGGTCTCCCGGACGGTGGACCCGGAGTCGCACGCCACCAAGTCGCGCAACAGCCCCTTCCGGGGGATGGAGCTGCCCGGCCAGGTCACCGACGTCTTCAACCACGGTCACCCGGTGGTCCGGGACCGTGCCCTGGCCACACCCCGGACGCAGTACCAGCAGAACCAGCACCAGCAGCAGACAGGAAGCGCCCAGCAGTGAACGATGATTTCAGCGCCGAGTACACCCTCATCGGGTTCCTGACCGGCCTCGGACTGGTCGTGGTCGTGGTCCTCATGTGGTGGGGATGGCGCAACCGCAAGCGACGCCAGCAGGACATCGCGGCCCCGGTGCCCGTGCCGGCCGAGGTCCTGGAGTCCGAGCCGCTCGCCGGCGCCGAGGGCATGTACGTCACCACGGTCCGCGGGCGGGACTACCTGGACCGGATCGCCGTCCATGACCTCGGGCTGCGCACCAACGCCCGGCTGGAGGTGCACCCCTCCGGCGTGGCCTTGCTGCGGGAGGGCGGGACCAATCTGTTCATCCCGCAGGCCGATCTACGCCAGGTCCGCCTCGACTCCGGCATGAGCGGGAAGTTCGTGGAGAAGGGCGGCCTGCTGGTGGTCTCGTGGACCCTGGGCGCCCACGAGGTCTCCACCGGATTCCGGACCCGCGCGGCCGATGACCGTGATCCGTTGCTGACCGCCATCCAGACCCTGATCGAGGGCCAGCCCCCGGCCACCCCGACGACCACCTCCGCGACCGCGCCGGACGCCTAGACGACCGATGCGGTACCCGCCGCACACCAGACCGCACTGACGACCCCACACACCCGCAGATACCCCCATAGATACCCCGCAGATGGAGAACAACTCGTGAGCCTCTTGAACCGCGAGCCGGCCGTACTGGTCCTGGCCGATGGAACGGTCCATCACGGCCAGGCCTATGGCCAGACCGGCACCACCCTGGGCGAAGCCGTCTTCACCACCGGCATGACCGGTTACCAGGAGACGCTGACCGATCCGTCCTACGCCCGCCAGATCATCGTGCAGACGTTCCCGCACATCGGCAACACCGGCGTCAACACCGAGGACGCCGAGTCCCGGGCCGTCTTCGCCGCCGGCTACGTGGTCCGCGAGGCGGCCCGCGTGCCGTCGAACTGGCGCTCCCAGCGGAGCCTGGACGATGAGCTGGAAGCCCAGGGCGTCGTCGGGATCCAGGGCGTGGACACCCGTGCGGTGACCCGGCACCTGCGCTCCGCCGGCGCCATGAAGGCCGGGATCTTCTCCGGCGCCGCCGCCCGGCGTCCGGTCGCCGACCTCATCGCCGAGGTGGAGGCCCAGCCGTCCATGGCCGGTGCCCGCCTGGCGGACGGGGTGACCACGGAGTCGGCCTACGTCGTGGAGCCGGCCGAGCACGGCTGGCAGGGCGAGCCGCTGCACACCGTGGTGGCCCTCGACCTCGGCCTGAAGGCCGCCACGCCACGGCATCTGGCGTCCCGTGGGGTCCGGCTCCACGTGCTGCCCGCCACGTCCTCCTTCGAGGACATCACCGCCCTGGACCCGGACGGCGTGTTCCTCTCCAACGGCCCCGGGGACCCCGCCACTGCCGATGACCAGGTGGCACTGCTGCGGCAGGTCCTCGACGCCGGGCTGCCGTTCTTCGGCATCTGCTTCGGCAACCAGGTCTTCGGCCGTGCCCTGGGCTTCGGCACCTACAAGCTGCCCTTCGGACACCGTGGCCCGAACCAGCCCGTCATGGACAAGACCACCGGGCGCGTGGAGATCACCTCGCAGAACCACGGCTTCGCCGTGGACGCCCCCCTGGGTGAGCCCGTGATGGCACCCGAGGCCGCCTACGGCCGGGTCGAGGTCTCGCACTGGTCCCTGAACGACCAGGTGGTCGAGGGGCTGCGCCTGCTGGACCGCCCCGCCTTCTCCGTTCAGTTCCACCCCGAATCGGCCGCCGGCCCGCACGATTCGGTTCCCTTATTCGACCGGTTCATCGCGATGATGACCGAGCAGTCCTCTACCTCCGAAGGAGCCTGAGCCCCGATGCCCAAGCGCACCGATCTGAAGTCCGTCCTGGTCATCGGCTCCGGCCCGATCGTCATCGGTCAGGCCGCCGAGTTCGACTACTCCGGCACCCAGGCGATCCGGGTCCTCAAGGACGAGGGCCTGCGCGTGGTGCTGGTCAACTCGAACCCGGCCACCATCATGACCGACCCCGAGCTGGCCGACGCCACCTACGTGGAGCCGATCACCCCCGAGGTCGTCGAGAAGATCATCGCCGTCGAACGCCCGGATGCCGTGTTGCCGACCCTCGGCGGCCAGACCGCCCTGAACACCGCGATCGCCCTGGACAAGAACGGGGTGCTCGAGAAGTACGGCGTCGAGCTGATCGGCGCCAACATCGAGGCGATCGAGCTCGGCGAGAACCGTGAGCTGTTCAAGGGCGTCGTCGAGCGCTGCGGCGCCGAGTCCGCGAAATCTGAGATCGTCCACACCATGGACGAGGCCCTGGCCGCGGCGGAGAAGCTGGGCTACCCCATGGTGGTGCGCCCTTCCTTCACGATGGGCGGCCTGGGCTCCGGCCTGGCGTACAACGAGGAGGACCTGCGGCGCATCGCCGGCGCCGGCATCCAGTACAGCCCCACCTCCGAGGTCCTGCTCGAGGAGTCCATCCTCGGCTGGAAGGAGTATGAGCTGGAGATGATGCGGGACCGTAACGACAACGTCGTGGTGGTCTGCTCCATCGAGAACTTCGACCCGGTCGGCGTCCACACCGGCGACTCCATCACCGTGGCGCCCGCCATGACCCTGACCGACCGCGAGTACCAGACGATGCGGGACATCTCGATCGCCGTGATCCGCGAGGTGGGTGTGGACACCGGCGGCTGCAACATCCAGTTCGCCGTGGACCCGGCCACAGGGCGCATCATCGTGATCGAGATGAACCCCCGGGTCTCCCGGTCCTCCGCCCTGGCCTCCAAGGCGACCGGGTTCGCGATCGCCAAGATCGCCACCAAGCTCTCCCTCGGCTACACGCTGGACGAGATCCCGAACGACATCACGCAGAAGACCCCGGCCTCCTTCGAGCCGGTGCTGGACTACGTCGTCGTCAAGGTACCGCGCTTCGCCTTCGAGAAGTTCCCGGCGGCCGACCCCACCCTGACCACCACCATGAAGTCCGTGGGCGAGGCCATGGCGATCGGCCGCAACTTCTCCGAGGCCCTGCAGAAGGCCCTGCGGTCCCTGGAGCAGAAGGGCGCCGAACTCTCCTTCGACATCCCGGACGGAGACGAGGTCGCCGCCCTGATCGAGCGGTCCACGATCCCGACGACGGATCGCCTCGCCCAGGTCCAGCGCGCGCTGCTGGGTGGCGCGAGCCTCGAGCAGCTCTTCGAGGCCACCAAGATCGACCCCTGGTTCCTGGACCAGCTGGTGCTGATCAACGAGGTCGCCACGGACGTGGCCGCGGCCCCCGAGCTGGACGCCACCGTCCTGCAGCACGCCAAGCGACATGGTTTCTCGGACACCCAGATCGGTCAGCTGCGTCATCTGGACCCGGCCGTGGTGCGCGGCGTCCGGCACGCCCTGGGCATCCGACCCGTGTACAAGACGGTAGACACCTGTGCCGCCGAGTTCGAGGCCTACACCCCGTACCGGTACTCCAGCTATGACCTGGAGGACGAGATCACGGACCACGCCAAGCCCTCCGTGATCATCCTCGGCTCCGGTCCGAACCGGATCGGCCAGGGCATCGAGTTCGACTACTCCTGCGTGCACGCCACCATGGCCCTGCGCGAGGCCGGTCACGAGACCGTGATGGTCAACTGCAACCCCGAGACCGTCTCCACGGACTACGACATCTCCGACCGCCTGTACTTCGAGCCGCTCACCCTGGAGGACGTGCTCGAGATCATCGCGGCCGAGGAGCGCAGCGGCGGCGTGCTGGGCGTCTTCGTCCAGCTCGGCGGCCAGACCCCGCTGAAGCTGGCCCAGGAACTGGCGGACGCCGGCGTGCCGATCCTCGGCACGTCACCGTCAGCGATCGACTTGGCCGAGCATCGTGGCGAGTTCGCCCGCGTCCTCGACGAGGCGGGCCTGGTGTCCCCGAAGAACGGCACCGCCGTCTCCTTCGCCGATGCCAAGCGCGTGGCCGATGAGATCGGCTACCCCGTCCTGGTCCGTCCGTCCTACGTGCTCGGCGGCCGCGGCATGGAGATCGTGTATGACGAGGAATCCCTGCTGCGGTACATCACCAACGCCACGGAGATCACGGCGGACCACCCCGTCCTGGTGGACCGCTTCCTCGAGGATGCGACCGAGATCGACGTGGACGCCCTCTTCGACGGCACCGACCTGTACATCGGCGGCATCATGGAGCACATCGAGGAGGCCGGCATCCACTCGGGTGACTCCGCCTGCGTGCTCCCCCCGATCAACCTCGGCCCGGACGTCCTGGCCCGGGTGCGTGAGGCCACCTTCCGGCTCGCCGCCGGCGTGGGCGTGCGCGGACTGATCAACATCCAGTTCGCCCTGGCCTCGGACATCCTCTATGTCATCGAGGCCAACCCGCGCGCCTCGCGCACCGTGCCATTCGTCTCCAAGGCCACCGGTGTCCAGCTGGCCAAGGCCGCCGCGCTGATCGGGACGGGCCGGTCCATCGCCGAGCTCAAGGCCGACGGCAGGCTGCCCTCCGGTCATGACGGCTCGTCCCTGCCCCTGGACGCCCCCGTGGCAGTCAAGGAGGCCGTGCTCCCGTTCGCCCGTTTCCGCACCAGCGAGGGACGCGTCGTCGATTCCCTGCTGGGGCCCGAGATGCGCTCCACCGGTGAGGTCATGGGGATCGACAAGTACTTCGACACCGCGTTCGCCAAGAGCCAGGCGGGCGCGAACAACCCGCTGCCGACCTCCGGACGGGTGTTCGTGTCCGTGGCGAACCGGGACAAGCGCGGTCTCGTGATGCCCGTCAAGCGGCTGGTGGACCTCGGCTTCACCATCGTCTCGACCGGCGGCACCGCGGAGGTCCTGCGCCGCAACGGCATCCATGCGGACGTGGTGGACAAGATCGCCGACGCCGACGCCGGCACGGACCCGGCGACCAGCGGTGCCGGCACCATCCTGGAGCAGATCGAGGCCGGTGAGATCGCCCTGGTCGTCAACACGCCCTCCGGCGGTGACGCCCGCGGTGACGGCTACGAGATCCGCGCTGCGGCCATCTCGATGGGGATCCCCACCATCACCACGCTCGCCCTGTTCGGTGCCGCCATCCAGGCCATCGAAGCCCTGCGCGAGTACACCTGGGACGTGACCTCCCTGCAGGAGCACGACGCGCGGTTGGCCGCGGCCGTGGCACGCGCCGGTTCCGGGGCATGACGGCACCGGAGGCCGGCGCCGGCGATGCCGGCCGGGCACCGTGGGGTGTCCGGCTGGCCGCCGCGATGGACGCTGCCGGGCCGCTGTGCCTGGGCATCGACCCACATCCGCAGCTCCTGCACGACTGGGACCTGCCGGACACGCCCGTGGGCCTGGAGCGGTTCTCGATGACGGCCCTGGAATCTGCGGTGGGCGAGGGCGGGTCCTCCGCCGTCGCCGCCATCAAGCCACAGGTCGCGCTGTACGAGCGGCATGGCTCGGCTGGCTTCGCCGTCCTGGAGCGGCTGCTGCGGGAGGCCCGCGACGAAGAGGTGCTCACCATTGCCGACGCCAAACGCGGGGACATCGGGTCCACGATGGCCGGCTACGCCCAGGCATGGCTCTCGGACGACTCGCCGCTGGCCGCCGACGCCGTCACCCTCAGTCCCTATCTCGGCTATGGCTCGTTGGCTCCCGCCCTCGCGCTGGCGGAGGCCACCGGGCGGGGTGTCTTCGTCCTGGCCCTGACCTCCAATCCCGAGGGCGCCTCGGTCCAGCACGCCGGCGGGGAGCAGGGCTCTGTGGCACGGTCCGTCTCCGCCTCTGCGGCCCGGGACAATGCTCGGGCGCTGGCCTCCGGTCAGGAGGACAGTCTGGACAACACCAGCGGAACCATGTTCACCACCGGTGCGACCGGCACGAACAGTGCGCCCGGGGGCTCCAGTGCAGGGACCGATGGCGGGCCATCGATCCGCCCGGCTCTCGGCCCGGTCGGCCTGGTGGTCGGCGCCACCGTGGCCGGTCAGGCCGAGCGGCTGGGCCTGGACCTGGCCGGCGTCCGCGGTGCGCTGTTGGCACCGGGCTTCGGGGCCCAGGGGGCCTCGGGCGCCGGCATGCGGGCCGGCTTCGGCTCGGCCTGGCCCGCCGTGATGGCCACCTCCAGCCGGGCCATCCTGCGCCGGGGACCGTCCGTCAGTGGACTGCGCGTGGGAATCCGGGAGGCGCTGGAGGAGCTGGGGCGGTAGAGGTGCGGCTCCGATGGGGCGGCATGAACGGCAGGACGTCAGCGCCGTGACCTGACCGTGACCTGGGGGAGAGGACCGCCGCCCCTCAGAGTGACCTGCATCACCGTTCGATAAACTTCTGCGGCCCGATGGTGGACTGCAGACCTGGCCGGGGAACATCGGGTACTTTACGTCCAAGTCACGGCGATATTGCCGTGACTGTTGAAACCTAGTCCCCGAGGTGGAACGTCATGGCCCTGAAGGAATTGTCTGCCGCAGAACGGGAAGCGGCCCGGAGCAAGGCCCTGCAGGCACGCACGGCGCGTGCGGACTTGAAGGAGTCCTTCCGGTCGGGCAAGTCCAGTCTCGAATCGGTCTTCGCAGCGGCGGACGAGGACGCCGCCATCGGGCGGATGCGCACGGTGGACCTGTTGCAGACCCTGCAGGGAGTGGGCGAGGTGCGGGCCGGGAAGATCATGGAGTCGTGTGGGATTTCCCCCAACCGGCGCCTGCGCGGCCTCGGCCGTCGGCAGCGGGAGGCGTTGATCGCCTATATTGGCCGGTAGCCCTTGTCCGGGCCGCCAGCCCCACCAGGAGGATCCTTGACCACCCCCGACGTCCCCGCCGCCCGGCCGGTCAGCCTCCGACCCGAGCATCAGCCCGCCGCGGGCGCGGAACGCCCGCGCGTCACGGTGTTGGCAGGGCCGACCGCCGTCGGCAAGGGCACGGTGTCCCAGTTCATCCGGGAGCACTATCCGCAGGTGTGGCTCTCCGTCTCAGCCACCACGCGGCCGCCCCGGCCCAACGAACGGGAGGGGCAGCACTACTTCTTCGTTGAGTCCGAGCACTTCGATGAGCTGGTGTCCCAGGACCAGATGCTGGAGTGGGCCGTGGTCCACGGCGTGAACCGCTATGGCACCCGCCGAGACACGGTCCAGCGGGCCCTCGACGACGGCCAGCACGTCCTGTTGGAGATCGACCTGCAGGGGGCGCGGCAGGTCAGGCAGGCCATGCCCGAGGCGACGTTCGTCTTCCTGTCGCCGCCGAATTGGGACGAATTGGTGCATCGGCTGGTCGGCCGCGGCACGGAATCTCCGGAGGAACAGCGCCGACGGCTGGAAACGGCTAGAATGGAACTCGCTGCCGAGCCGGAGTTCGATGCCGTGGTGGTCAATGACACCGTGGAACGCGCCGCACAGGAGCTGGTCCGCATCATGGGATTGGACCCTGACGACCATCTCTAGGCCGCCGGCCGGACCGTAGCGCGAGGACCGTGAGCGGTCATCGGCAGCGGCGCAGACAACGCATCAGCAACAGAATCACCAACCGTGGAGAACTAGTGACCGAACAGTACGAAGGCATCGTCAACCCGCCCATCGACACCCTGCTGGAGAAGGTTGACTCGAAGTACGCCCTGGTGCTTTTCGCCGCCAAGCGAGCCCGCCAGATCAACGCGTACTACTCACAGCTCCATGAGGGCCTGTTCGAGTACGTCGGCCCGCTGGTGGATACCAAGCTCAACGAGAAGCCGCTGTCCATCTCCATGCGGGAGATCGAGGAGGACCTCCTGGAGGCCACCCCGATGACCGAGGAGCAGATCGCCGCCGAAGCCGAGGGTGACTTCGGCACCTTCGAGTTGCAGAGCTCGGCGGAGGCCGCCTTCTCCGACGACGCCTTCTCCGCAGAGGGCGTGGGCGGGGCAGGCGCAGCCGAGGTGACCGAGATCACCGAGATCGCCGACGCCGACACCACCGCCGAGGACGAGCAGCAGGCCTGACCTCGTTTTCGACTCCGGGAACGAGCCGACTAGGTTTGACCCTATGAGGATCGTTCTCGGAGTGACCGGCGGTATCGCCGCCTACAAGTCCGCCCTGCTGCTGCGGCTCATGACCGAAGCCGGTCACCAGGTGGACGTGGTCCCCACGCCCGCCGCCTTGAACTTCGTGGGGCAGTCCACCTGGGAGGCCCTCTCCGGACGTCCCGTGCGGACGGACACCTTCGAGGCCGTGGAGACGGTCAACCACGTCCGGCTGGGCCGTGAGGCCGAGCTCGTGGTGGTGGCTCCCGCCACCGCCGACTCCCTCGCCCGCGCCGCCGCCGGGCTCGCCCCGGACTTGCTCGGCAACGTCCTGCTCACCGCCACCTGTCCCGTGCTGATGGTCCCTGCCATGCACACCGAGATGTGGACCCACCCGGCCACCGTCGCCAACGTCGACCTGCTTCGCTCCCGCGGTGTCACCGTGCTCGATCCCGATTCCGGCCGGCTCACCGGCCAGGACACCGGCCCCGGCCGATTCCCCGAACCGGACCGCATCTGGGCCCGGGCGCAGGCCCTGGTGGCCAGCAGCCCGCGCCCCAGCCGTCCCGCGGCACTGGCCGGACGCGCCGTCGTCGTGACCGCCGGGGGCACCCGCGAGGCCCTGGATCCGGTGCGCTATCTCGGCAACCGGTCCTCCGGCAAGCAGGGCGTGGCCGTGGCTGAGGCCGCACTGGCCGCCGGTGCCCGCGTCCTCTTCATCGGCGGGGCCATGAGCGTGGAGCCGCCCGCCGGGGCGGAGGTGGTCCGGGTGGAATCCACCCAGGAGTTGCACGATGCGGTCATGGCCCACGCGCCAGGTGCCGATGCCCTGGTGATGGCGGCCGCCGTCGCCGATTTCCGTCCCGCGGAGTATGCGGACGCCAAGATCAAGAAGTCGCAGGACGGTTCCAACCCGGTCATCCGCCTGGAGCGCACGCCGGACATCCTGGCGGAGGCGGTCCAGGCCCGTGCCGCGGGACAGCCGATGCCGGGCACCATCATCGGGTTCGGCGCCGAGACCGGCGACGCCACCGCGTCCGTGCTGGAGTTCGGGAGCGCGAAGCTCGCCCGTAAGGGCTGTGAGATGCTCGTGGTCAACCAGGTCGGCAGGGACAAGGTCTTCGGTCAGGACACCACCGAGGTGACCATGCTCTTCGCCGACGGGCGGGAACCGGTGGCCGCGGCCGGTGACAAATCCGAGGTGGGCGTGGCGATTGTGACCGAACTGACGGGCTTGCTGGGCTCGGCCGGCCGGCTGGATAGGATGGATCAGTGACTGACGCAGAGAAGGCAGCCAAGGCAGCGACGGCAGAGAATCCGGGTACCGCCGACTACGAGTCCTATCAGGGCATCGGGGGAGGCGAGCTCCGGCTGTTCACCTCCGAGTCCGTGACGAGCGGTCATCCCGACAAGATCTGCGATCAGATCTCGGACTCCATCCTGGACGCGATCCTGGCCCAGGACCCGAACGCCAAGGTGGCCGTCGAGACCTTGACCACCACGGGCCTCGTGCAGGTCGCCGGCGAGGTCAACACCTCCGCCTACGTGGAGATCCCCCGGATCGTCCGGGACACGATCCTGTCGATCGGCTATGACTCCTCGTCCAACGGCTTCGACGGCGCCAACTGTGGTGTCAACATCTCGATCGGCCAGCAGTCCTCCGATATCTCGGACGGCGTGCTGACGTCGCTGGAGAACCGGGAGGGTTCCGTGGACAGTGTCGACCTCCAGGGCGCCGGGGATCAGGGCATCATGTTCGGCTACGCCTCGAACGAGACCCCGGTGTACATGCCGGCCCCGATCTATCTGGCCCACCGTCTCTCCGAGCGGCTCACCGCCGTGCGGCACCTGGAGCAGACGCCCATGCCGTACCTGCTGCCGGACGGCAAGACGCAGGTCACCGTCGGCTACGGGGAGGATGGTCTGCCGAAGACGGTGGAGACCGTGGTGGTCTCCACCCAGCACCTGGACGCGGTCACCCTGGACCAGTTGCGCCAGGACGTGGTGGAGCATGTCATCCGCCCGGTACTCGCCCAGTCCGGCCTCGAGACCTCCGGGGCCACCTTCATCGTCAACCCCGGCGGCAAATTCGTCATCGGCGGCCCCGTGGGCGACGCCGGCCTCACCGGGCGCAAGATCATCGTCGACACCTACGGGGGGATGGCCCGCCACGGCGGCGGCGCCTTCTCCGGCAAGGACCCGTCCAAGGTGGACCGCTCCGCGGCCTACGCGATGCGCTGGGTCGCCAAGAACGTGGTCGCCGCCGGCCTCGCCGACCGGGCCGAGTTCCAGGTCGCGTACGCGATCGGCAAGGCCCGGCCGGTCGGCCTCTACGTGGACACCTTCGGGACCGAGAAGGTGGACCAGTCCAGGATCATCGAGGCCGTCAACGAGGTGTTCGACCTGCGCCCGCTGGCCATCATCCGGGACCTCAACCTGCTCCGCCCGATCTATCGCAAGACGGCCGCCAACGGTCACTTCGGCCGCGAAGACCCCGACTTCACGTGGGAGCGGTTGGACCGCGTCGACGCCGTGCGCGCTGCCGTCGGTTGGTGACCGGCGAACCCCTCTTCGACCTGCCCGTACCCCCGCCGGTCACGGGACTGCCGGAGGTGGCCGGCGGCTGGCCCGACGATCCCGTGGCCCGGGTCCTGCTGGACTCGGGCGTGCCGCACCTGGACCGGGAATTCGACTATCTCGTGCCCCGCTCCCTCGATGCCGAGGCCCGTCCCGGCGTCCGCGTCCGGGTGCGCTTCGGCCATCAGGACGTCCTCGGCTGGCTGACCTCCCGCGGCTCCGAACCCTCCACCGGGGCAAAGCTGCTGCCCGTGCGCTCGGTGGTCTCCCCGGAACCGGTGCTGACCCCGGAGATCCTGGACCTGGCCCGGTCCGTGGCGGCGCGCTACGCGGGAAACGTGGCCGACGTGCTGCGGGTGGCCGTGCCGCCGCGCGTGGCGAAGGTCGAGAAGGCGCTGAATGCCGAGGCGGAGGCACCGGAGGCCACGGGCACCCCGGCCCCCGCACCCGGTTCGGTCAGCGCGCCTGACGGTGCGTCCGACCCTGTACCGGGTCCGGACACGGCAGTGAGCGTGGCTGCCGGTGGCCTCACCGGCGCGACTGCGGTTGAGGGCTTCGACTGGTCTGCCTTGAAGGGTGCCGAGGCCTTCTTCCAGCAGGTCCAGGCCGGGGACGGTCCCCGCGCGGCCCTCACCGTGCCGAGCGCCCACGGCGCCTGGGATGCGGCCTCCCTCCTGGCGGACGCCGCTGCCCGCACCGCGGAGGCCGGCCGGGCCGCCGTCGTGGTGGTGCCGGATCAGCGCGATCTCGAACGGTTGTGCCGTGCCCTGGACCGGCGGGTGGGCCCAGAAGGGTATGCCCGCCTGACGGCCGACGACGGCCCCACCCCCCGGTACCGTGCGTTCCTGCAGCTGCGGCGCGGCCTGCGCCGGATCGCGGTCGGCACCCGCTCGGCGATCTGGGCACCCGTGGAGCACCCCGGCCTGGTCGCCGTCTGGAACGACGACGATTCCCTGCATGCCGAACAGCGGTCCCCGTACCAGCACGTGCGGGACGTCGCCCTGGTGCGGTCCGAGCTGGCCGGTGCCGGTCTGCTGCTGGCCTCGACGTCGCGCACCCCCGAGGTGCAGCGGCTGGTGGAGTCCGGGTGGCTCGGGCAGTTGGGGGTGGACCGCGAGACGATCCACGCGGCGACCCCGCGCGTGGTGTCCACGGCGGACTCCTGGGAGACCGAGCGTGATCCGCTGCTGGCCCGCGCCCGGCTGCCCCAGGCGGCATGGAAGGCAGCGCGAGAGGGTCTGGAGGGCCGGCACGGTGCGCCCGGACCGGTCCTGGTGCAGGTGGGCCGGAGTGGCTTCATCCCCGCACTGATCTGCCGAGACTGCGGGACCCCGGCCCGCTGCCGTCATTGCACCGGCCCGCTGGGATTCCCAGACCGCACCGCATCGGCCCGCAACGAGGCCGCCTGCCGGTGGTGCGGGCGGCGGGAGCGGCACTTCGAATGCCCCGAATGCGAGTCCTCACGGCTGCGGGCCGGCTCCCGCGGCGTGGACCGGACCGCCGAGGAACTGGGACGAGCGTTCCCGAACACCCCGGTGCTCTCCTCCTCCGGGGACCATATCCTCGCCACGGTGGACGACACCCCGGCCCTCGTGGTCGCCACGGTCGGGGCCGAACCCGTGGTGCCGTCGGGCTACGCCACGGCACTGCTGCTGGACGGCGACTCGCAACTGCAGCGCGAGGGGCTGCGCACCCCGGGTCAGGTCCTGTCCCGCTGGTTCGCCGCGGCGGCTCTGGTGCGCTCACGCCAGGATGGGGGAGTGGTGGTGGTGACCGCCGCCCAGGAGGACGTGGTGGGGGCACTCGTCCGGATGGATCCCGCCGGGTACGCCTCACGTCAGCTGGCCGAGCGGCGGGAACTGCACCTGCCGCCCGCCGTCCGCATGGCCGAGGTCTCGGGGCCGGCCAACGCGGTGACGGCGTTCATGGACCTCGTGGAACTGCCGGGCGCCTCGAAGGACCTGCCCTGGATCGGGCCGGTGCCGGTGGAGGACTGGGCCGGCGGTGAAGGGCGAGGTAGTGCCGGTGGTGGCTCCGGAGCCGCCGTCAGTGCCGAGCCGCTGCGTCACCGGGCGCTGTTGTTCTTCCCCTACGGTGCGGCTCGGAGCGTCGTAGAGGCACTGCGGGCAGCCCGATCGGCCTCCAGCGCGCGGCGCCTGACCGAACCCGTCCGACTGCGGATCGATCCCGTCGACCTGCCGTAGGAGACCTGCCGTCGGAACAGCCCGTCACCGGCGCTCCGGCACCAGCACCGCGTCGATGGCGTCCTCCAGGACGCCCCGCTCCCTGGTGTGGTCGAGGTCGCCGGAGGCGGGCAAGGCCCGCCCGATCGCGAGTCCGTCGACGACGGTGAGCAGGAACAGGACACGGCGGGAGCGGTCACCCGGGGCCACCGCGCCCTCCGCGTCAAGCACGTCCAGCCAGGACTCCACTCGGGCGTCCGCGCCGCGGCTGAAGTCGGCCAAGGCGGACTTGGTCCGGCTGTTCGAGACGATTCCCTCGAAGCTGCGGAGCAACTGAACCCAGAACTCGCGGGCCTGCACGCCCTCGCCGATGGGCGTCAGCAGGTTCAGCAGGCATTCCAGGAGCCGTTCCCGTGCCGGGACGGAGGTGTCGTGGATGCGCTCGTCCGGGTACTGATCCGAGAACATCTTCTGCCACACGGTCTCGAGGAGCTCACGCTGGGTGGGGAAGTGGTGGCGCAGGGTACTGGCCCCCACTCCGGCCCGAGCGGCCACGGCGCGAACGCTGGGGCGGGTCTCCAGGCCTTCGACGACGATGGCCGTCGCGGCCGCCACGATGCGATCACGGGTGTCGTTCATGAGGTCCTTTCCCCCGGGGCCGACGGGACCCGGATCGTACTAGTACGGCGTACCGGCACACTGTGCTACCTTGGAGGCGGAACTAGCACAGTGTACCGGATGGCGGTGACCCCCCAGGGCTCCCACCGCTGACGACGATGGAGGATCGCCGTGAACGACCCCTCAGGCTCCATGAGCGCCCACACCCTGCCCCGACCCCCCGAACGAGCCACCACCACCCCGCTCGGTGCCCGCGCCCTGGCCCCCGATCTCGCCCGGGGCCTGATGCTGCTGTTCATCGCCCTGGCCCATGTCCCGTGGTTCCTGTACCACCTGCCGGCGGGCGTCTCGGGCATGCATCCCGTCGTGGGAGGCGCCGTCGATCGCTGGGCCCAGGTGATGACGATCATCGCCGTCGATGCACGGACCCATACGATGTTCGCCTTCCTGTTCGCCTACGGGATCGGACAGATGTACTCGAGACAGCGTGCCCGCGGGATCGATGAGTCGCAGGTGCGCCGCCTGCTGGCCCGTCGGCACTGGTGGATGATCGTGTTCGGGGCGCTGCACGCCGTGCTGCTGTGGCAGGGGGACATCCTGGGCACCTATGGCCTGCTCGGACTGATGCTCGTGCCGCTGTTCCTGCGGCGCAGTGACCGCACGCTGCGCGTCTGGATCATCGTGCTGCTGGCCGTCTTCGCCCTCGGGGCGCTCCTCTCCACCCTCGGCGTGCTCCTGGCACCCGCCGCCGCTGCCGGGGTGCTTCCGGCTGATCTGCAGCGGTTGAGCATGGCCGAGCCCGACTATGTGCTCTCCGTGCTGTACCGGACCGGGATGTGGGTGGTCGGCCTGGCCTCAGGCCTGGTGACCCTGGCGCTGCCGACCGCGTTCCTGGCCGGGCTGCTGGCCGCCCGGCACCGGATCCTGGAGGAGCCGGCACGCCATCTGCCGCTCCTGCGCCGTCTCGCCGTCGTGGGCATCGTCTGCGGTGTGCTCGGCGGCGTGGGGCTGGTCCTGGAGCACAGCGGGATCGTCACCGCCCGCGGGGGCAGCGTGTTCTCGCCCCTGCACTTCCTCACGGGCATCGGCCAGGGCATCGGCTATGTCGCATTGTTCGGCCTCGTCGCCCACGCGCTCACTCAGCGAGGCCTTGACCGTCTCGTCCCGGTGCAGGCCGTCGTCGCGCTGGGGCGCCGCTCCCTGAGTGGTTACCTCGCGCAGTCGGTGCTCTTCATCCCCCTGCTGGCCGCCTGGGGGTTCGGTCTGGGAGCGCATCTGTCCAGTTGGTCCGCAGCAGTCGTGGCCGTCGCGACCTGGTCACTCACCGTCGTGGGCGCCTATGCCCTGGAGCGCGCGGGCCGGCGTGGGCCCGCAGAGGTCCTGCTCCGGAGGCTGACCTACCGTTCCGGACGGTGACCGGCCGGATGCCGTGACGCGGTGCCGTTTCTTCGGTGCCGCGGTCAGGACCGGCCGAGCTCCGCCCGGAATGAGGAGACCAGGGCGGCGGCCTCGGGCGCGCGCTCGTAGTGGATGAGGTGGCCCACGCCGTCGAGGATCTCCAGCCGGGCGAGGGGGGAGGCCCGGCCGATGCGGCGGGCCAGCTTCTTCTGTCCGCGGACGGAGCCCAGTTCGTCGTCTGCGCCGGCCACCAGCAGCACCGGGAGCCGCAACCGCTCGGCCACGTCCAGGACCGAACCGCTCGTGGAGGCGCGGTAGGCCTCCACGAGTACCTGGCGGTGGTCATAGGCGGAGAAGTAGTTCTGGTGCTGGTCGTGGAGGTAGGCCAAGGTATGACGGTCCGTGGTCTTGGCCATGACGGTCCCGGTGATCCAGACGACGAGAGGGGAGGACAGCAGGGCGCTCCCGAGGCGTTCGGGCAGGGCCGCCGAGACCTCGTAGTAGCCCTCCGCGATGCGGGACATCAGGACCTTGGAGGGGGAATCGTCCGCCGCCAGGGCGGGTTCACAGATCGGGTTGAGCAGCACCAGGCCGTCCCAGCGGTCCGGGTCGGCGGCCGCCAGCTGGGCGGCGATCACGGAACCGAAGGAGTGTCCCAGCAGGGTCGGACGGGGCCGGCCGCCGGGCGGGGACGCCGCGCGCCTCCCGGCGGAAGTTCCCGTCACCAGGCCGAGGGCCTCCATGGCGCTGCCGAGGGCCGTCACATAGTGGGCGACGGTGTGCGGGGCGTCCGGGAAGGCCGGCGAATGGCCGAAGCCGGGCAGTTCGGGCAGGAAGATCTCCAGGCCGGGCAGGCAGTCCGCGAGCAGGGCCAGGCCGTGGTGGTCCCCCCGGAATCCGTGGACGGCCACCATCGGCGTCCGCTCGCCGCCGTGCCCACCGCGCCCGCCTGGCTTGTCGGCGGACCCGTCGGCGGACCCGTCGGCGGGCCCGTCGGCTGGAGCGTCGGCGGGAGCGTCGCCGGTGGCAGACTCCACCGCGTAGTGCCACACCGCCACCGGTGTGGGAAGGCCGGACCCGGGGTCCGGGACCTCGACCATGATCCGCTCCGGAGTCCGCGCGGAGAACCCCGTGATGACCGAGGTGTTCCGTGGGGCCGGGGGGACCACCACGCGGTCACGGAGACGGATGGGCAACGGGCGCGCGGTGACAGGAGGCGGGGGAGTGCTCACCCCTTCAGGTTAACCAGCTTTTCGCCGGCGCCGTCCGCGCTGCTCCGCCGTTGCGCCGGGACCGGACGGCCGGG
>NZ_JALDXU010000088.1:0-13757 GCF_032154715.1 Citricoccus sp.
TCCCAGGAGGCGTCGAAGGAGAGCCCGGAGGTGTGGGCCACCCTGGCCGGCCGCCCCAGCCGTCGCTCCGTGGGCTCGAACAACGTGCTGCGGTGGTCCAGGAAAAGGTTCCGCAGGGCCGCCCGGGGCACTCCGACGCCCTTGGGGCGTCCGGTGCTGCCGGAGGTGAAGATGATGTAGGCGAGGTCTTCATCGGTGGCTCCGCCGACGGCGGGGACCAGGGGCAGCGGATCGTCCGTGCAGCGCCGCCAGGCCGACTCCGTGTCAGCGTCGACGGTGAGGCAGGGGACGTCCCAGTCGCCCCCGGCGGAGCGGTCGATGGCGGCCTGGCGACCCGTGGTCAGCAGCAGCAGGGGGCTGGCGTCCTCGATCATCCCGTGCACCCGCTCCACGGGATACTCGGGGTCCAGGGGCAGGTAGGCCGCCCCGGACTTCAGGACCGCCAGCACCAGGACCGGAAGTTGCACTCCACGCTCCACGCGAACGGCGACGGCGTCGCCGCGGCCGATCCCACGGTGCAGCAGATGGTGCGCCAGCCGATTCGAGGTGGAGTCCAGTTCCGCGAACGTCAACGCGCCGTCCGTTCCGACGACGGCGGGGGCGTCGGGGCGCGAGGCCACCGTGCGGGCGAAGGAGGCCAGGACCGTCTCGGCGGCGGCAGGGTGTTGGGGGCCGAGCCCGTCCTCCAGCAGCACCCCGGCCTCCTGCGGGAGTGTGACCGGGAGCTGGGACAGGGCGGTGCCCTGCTCGGCGGTGAGGAGACGGTCCAGGAAGGAGAGGAAGCGTTCGCCGTGGCCGTGCAGGGTGGCGGTGGTGTGCAGCTCGGCGTCGCCCTCGAGCAGCAGGGCGGCCTCGGCGGCGTCACTGGTGATCCCGGAGATCACGAAGGACAGATCGTGCACGGGCCCGGTCGAGAGGATGTGCACCGATCCGGTGGCCGCTCCGAGTCTCAGGTCCTCGACGAGGGGCAGCAGGTTGACCGAGGGGCCGGCATGTCCGGGAGCACCGGAGAGCCGTCCCGGGTGGAACTGCTGGTGTGCCACCGTGCCGCGCAGGGCCTCGGCCGTGGAGGTCATCAGGCTCCCCACGGTGGTCCCCGGGGTGGCTTCCACGGGCAGGGGAAGAATGGTGGAGAGCATGGACGGCGTCGACTTGGCGATCCGGCCACGCCGTGCCGTGACGGGCAGTCCCACGGAGACCCGTTCATGTCCGGTGATCCGGGACAGGTAGTAGCCGATGGCGCCGATCAGCGTCCGGGAGGCGTTCCGGCCCTGTTCGCGCAGGGAGTCGGCCTGATGACCGGCCAGGGGGATCCGGACCCGGACCACCTCGCGTGCCGGCCGGGTGGTGGTGCCCTCCAGGCCGTCCACCGTGGAGTCCCGCTGCAGCGTCTGGCGCCAGAATTCCTCGTCCCGCACGTACTGCTCGGACGACTCGTAGTCCTCGATGGCGGCGAGCAGGTCCTGGTGCCGCGGGAAGGGTGATGGGATCCGGGCTGCCGTCCGGGCGATCCGCCCCGCCAGGGCACGCACCGGCAGGGCCCGGGGCACCCGCTGCCGCAGTTCGGTGTAGACGCGGGCCAGATAGTGCAGTGCCAGCACCGCGGAGTAGCCGTCGAGCTGGATGTGGTGCACGCGCTGGAAGAGCAGCGAGCGGTCCGGAGACAACCGGAACAGCACGGCGCCGAACAGATCGCCCTGCTCGATCAGACGGGGGGTGGTCATCTCCCGTTCCATCCGGTCCCGCGCCCGCTGCCACGCCACCTCCACGTCGGGCTCCTGCTGGAGGTCCACGACGTGGAGGAGGTCTGCCGTGGGGTCGGGGCGGTCGAGCGTGGCGAAGGGGCCGGCGTCGTCCGCGGCGAAGCGCATCGACAACGCATCGATGTCCCGCACCGTCTTGGTCAGGGCCATGGACAGGAGGTGGAGATCCACGGGGCCGGCGAGATCGAGGTACTGCCCGATCTGGTAGGTCGGGTTCTCGGGATCCAACTGCTGCGCGTACCAGATGCCGTGCTGGGCCTCGGTGAGGGAGAGCGCATCGGACCTGTTCGGTCGAGCGTGTCCGGCGGGCGGTGTCTGGCGGTGGGGCATGGCAGTGGGTCTCCTGGTCTCAGCGGCGGGCGGTGACAGCCCGGAGGTCTCGGTCGGGGAAAGCTGTCAGGAGGGCATCACTGCTGGAACTGGCCCAGCTGCAGACCATTCAGCAGACCACCCAGGTCGAGCAGGGGACCGTCCACCAGCGGACCGTTGATGAGGGTGAGGCCGGCCACCACCGCCTGAGTCAACGAGACGGGAGGGGCGCCGGTGATCAGGGCGTTCAGGATCATCAGTGCGGCCACAGCCAGCACAGCCAGCACGGCCCACTGGGCCGGGCGGGTGGACGGTCGGGTCATGGTGCGTTCACTCATGGTCTTCACTCCTGGTGTTCCGGTGCATACGCGCCCCGGGCGGGGCGTTGGTCAGTGTTCGGAGCGCGAGCGGGAACGGATGGCATGCCGGGCGGAATGTGAACCACGTCACAGACCACTGGCCGCATGGTGGCCCGCGGACGGCCGGACTGGACCTACAGTGAGACCGTCAGGAAACGGTGCGGCGGAAGGGCGGTGGGGCGCGTGGATCCCGTGCGGGCCCTCGTCGAGTCGCTCGCGGCCGAAGATGCCATCCTGGTCGAGACGGTCGAGACTCTCCGGGCCACGATCCCCGGTTATGAGCATGTCCCCGCCGAGTCCCTCGAATCCTCTGCCCGCCGCAACCGCGCGCTGAGCATCCGCACCATCCTCGACGGCCTGGCGCCCGAGCCCGAGGGGATCGACGAGGCGGAGACCCTGACCGAGGAGCGGATGGCCCAGGGCGTCGAGATCGCCAGTGTGCTGGCCGGGTTCCGTGCCTGCATGTCCATCATCCTGCGACACCTGCTGGCCGCCGCCCCGCGCTTCGGGGTTCCGGTGGAGACGGCCCTGTCCTTCTCGACGTTGCTCTGGTCTCTGGGGGACGCCTTCACCACCCGGGCAGTGGTCTCCTATCGCGACCGCACGATCGCCCAGGCCGTGGCCGATTCGGCCCGCCGCGCCCACTGGCTCGGCGCCGCCCTGGCGGGGAGCCTGGACCGGACCGCGCTGTTCGCCGGAGCCTCCGTCTTCGGGGTGCCCCGGGACCGGCCGGTCCGGGCCCTCTGTGCGGACGGGGTTTCGGTCCCCGCCCTCCAGGACTGGGCCGAGGAGGCCGGGGCCCAGGCCGTCGTCGTGCCGCAGGGCACGGGAGCCATCGGCATCCTCATCGGTGCGCCCGACGCCGGCCCGTGGCCCGCGGGGGCGACCATCGCCCTCGGTGCCCCGATGGTCCTGGGGGAGCTGCCCCGGTCCTTCGACGTGGCCACCCGGGTGCTGGCGTCCGCCCAGCGGGTGGGGGCGGACGGGGTCGTCGACGTGGATCGGCTCTCCTGGCGCATGGGCGTCTTCGCCAGCCCGGAGGCCACCGACCTGCTCGACGGGATCTACCTGGAACCGCTGCGGGAGGAGGGGGCCTTCGGCGAGCTGATCGTCGAGGCCCTGCGTGCCTACCTGGAGCACCGGATGAACATCCCGGCGGCGGCCGAGTCCATCCCGATCCACGTCAACACCCTGCGGTACCGTCTACGGCGCTACCGCGATCTCACCGGAGCCGATCTGGGGGACCTCAACACTCTCATCGAGGTCGCTTGGGCCCTGGCGGCCGACCGGGGCTGAGCCTGATCCCGCCGCCGTGAACACGTTGTAGCCAGCTACGAATCCTGGCCCCACCTCTTGTGGAGGACAACGTGGCCTGAATCACCTCTCGGGGGCATGGTGGTAGGTGCGGCCCGTCAGCGCCGTGACACCTCACTCATCAAGGAGACCCGAATGATCTTGGGGATCATTGGCATCATCTTGTCCCTCGCCCTGCTGATCACGCTGGCGTACCGGGGCATGCCCGTCATCATCGCGGCGCCCATCGCGGCCGTCGTGGCCCTGGTGTTCTCCGGCGCACCGATCCTGGCCTCCTACACGGAGATCTTCATGCCGGCCCTCGCCGGGTTCGTGGGCCAGTACTTCCCGCTGTTCCTGCTCGGCGCCATGTTCGGCGTGCTGATGACGGTCACCGGTTATGCCGAGTCCATCGCCCGCACGGTGGCCCGCTGGATCGGCGCCCGCAACGCCCTGGCCGCCACCGTGGTCACCTCCGCCCTGATGACCTACGGCGGCATCAGCCTCTTCGTGGTGGCCTTCGTGATGTTCCCCCTGGCCCGCGAACTGTTCCGCGTGGCGGACATCCCGAAGAGGCTGATCCCGGGGACCATCGCCCTGGGCATCTTCACGTTCACCATGACGGCCCTGCCCGGTTCCCCGCAGGTGCAGAACCTGATCCCGGGGCAGTTCTTCGGCACCGACGGTTTCGCGGCGCCGGGGATCGGCCTCGTGGGCGCCGTCATGATCCTCGGGCTCGGCCTGGCGTGGCTCGAGTTCCGGCGCCGCCGGCTCATGGCCAATGGTGAGCACTTCAGCGATGCCAGTCCCCGCCGCGGGGACGGACCCGGTGCGGCGCTGGCCGGGTCCGCGGCTGATTCCGCGACGGACTCGGCGACGGCTTCTGGAACGGGCTCCGGCGTCCAGGCCCAGGTCAAGGAGGCCGAGACCGGCACCTCCGGCGCCGTCATGACCCCGCGCAACGGGGTCGAGGCCTTCATCCCGCTGCTGGCCGTCATCATCGTCAACTTCGGCTGCACCCTCCTGATCTTCCCCGCCCTGAACTGGGACTACCTGCAGGAGGAGAAGTTCGGTGCCATCGAGTTGAGCGCCCGCGCCGGCATCTGGGCCGTCATCATCGCCCTGGCCGTGGCCATCCTGGTCATCGTGGCCTTCAACATCCGCCGCTTCGGGGATCTGCGCAAGGCCTTCGTGGACGGGGCCAAGGGCTCCATGCTGCCGATCTTCTCCACCGCCTCGGAGGTCGGCTACGGTGCCGTCATCGCCTCCGTGGCCGCCTTCGCCGTGATCAGGGACTCCGTGTTCACCATGGGCGGCAACGCGCTGGTCACCTCGGTGTTCTCCACCTCGGTCACCGCCGCCATCACGGGCTCCTCCTCGGGTGGCATGACCATCGCCCTGAACGCCTTCGGCGACGACCTCAAGGCGCTGGCCCTGGACCAGGGCGTGAGCCTGGAGGCCATGCACCGCCTGACCGCCATGGCCGCCGGCGGCCTGGACACGCTGCCCCACTCCGGGGCCGTGGTCACCCTGCTGATCGTCTGTGGCATGAGCCACCGCCAGTCCTACAAGGACATCTTCATGGTCACCCTCGTCATGCCGGTCATCACGGTCGCCGTGCTCACCGCCGTGGTCTCGGTGGTCGGGGCCTTCTGACGTGCCCTGCCCGGCCGATCTAGGCTGGATGTCATCCACGCCACCCCACACCACCCCACACCACGCGACCACGTCACCTCCCGCCTCACCCACAGGAGAACTCCCATGACCACCACCCCTTCTGCTTCCCCTGCTGCCCAGGACGCCGTGATCGTCGGCGGCGCCCGGACGCCGTTCACCCGACTGCTGTCCCAGCAGGCCGCCCTGACCGCCGTGGACCTCGGCGCCCACGCCATCAAGCACGCCCTGCAGCGTGCCGGCGTGGCCGGCGCTGACGTGGACTCCGTCATCATGGGCCAGGTCGTCCAGGCGGGCCAGGGGCAGAACCCGGCCCGCCAATCGGCCCTCGCCGCCGGACTGGACTGGAGCGTGCCGGCCACGACCATCAACAAGGTGTGCCTGTCCGGCCTCACCGCCGTCATCGATGCGGCGCGTCTCATCCGCCTGGGTGAGGCCGAGGTGGTGGTGGCCGGCGGCCAGGAGTCCATGACCAACGCCCCACACCTGCTGGTGGGGGCCCGGAAGGGCTACAAGTACGGCCCGACGACGGTGCTCGACTCGGTCGCCTACGACGGCCTGACCGATGCGCTCAGCAAGGAGGCGATGGGCGAGCTCACCGAGTCCGGCAACACGGAGCGGCAGATCGACCGCACCGCCCAGGACGAGGTCGCCGCGGCCTCGCACCGCCGAGCCGCCGCCGCTCAGACCGACGGCACCTTCGACGCCGAGATCGCGCCCATCGAGATCCCGCAGCGCAAGGGCGAGCCGGTCGTCCTCTCCCAGGACGAGGGTGTGCGCCCCGACACCACCGTGGACTCCCTGGCCGCGTTGCGCCCGGCGTTCGCGCAGGACGGCGGCATCACGGCCGGCAACTCCTCGCCGCTCTCCGACGGCGCCGCAGCACTGGTGGTCACCTCGCGCGCCTACGCCCAGGCCCGGGGCCTGACGGTGCTGGCCACCGTCGGGGCTCCCGGCCAGGTGGCCGGACCGAAGGACTCCTCCCTGCACTCCCAGCCGTCCAACGCCATCCGGGCCGCGCTGGACCGGGCCGGCTGGTCCGTGCGCGAGCTGGACTTCATCGAGATCAACGAGGCCTTCGGTGCCGTGGCGGTCCAGTCCCTGAAGGATCTGGGGTATCCGCTGGAGCAGACCAACCTCCACGGCGGTGCCATCGCCCTGGGCCACCCCATCGGCGCCTCCGGGGCCCGGCTGGCCCTGACCGCGGCCCTGGAGCTGTCCCGGCGCGGCGGCGGCCGGTCCGCCGTCAGCCTGTGCGGTGGCGGCGGTCAGGGCGAGGCCCTGCTGCTGAGTCTCTGACCAGCACCCTCGTAGCTCACCCCGTACGTCAGATACCCGTACCTCATCTCCATGCTTCCCCTCGTCCCTCATTCCCGACCCAGAAGGCAGGCACGCCCGTGACCGAACCAGTGACCGAGCATCAGCAGACCACCGGCATCTTCCGGGACGGCATCCTCGCCGGGCGCACCGCGGTGGTGACGGGAGGGGCCTCCGGGATCGGGGCGGCCTGCGTGCGTGCCCTGGCTGCGGCCGGTGCCACGGTGACCGTGGCCGACCTGAACGCGGAGGCCGCCGAGGCGCTCGCAGCCGAGGTGGGCGGCGCGGCCTGGGTGGCCGACCTCGCCGACACCGAGGCTCTGGACGAGCTCCGGCTGGACACGGACATCCTCGTCAACAACGCCGGGATCCAGCGGATCGCCCCGATCCACGAGTTCGACCCCCAGGCGTGGAGGTTCATCCACCGGCTCATGCTGGAGTCGCCGTTCCTGCTCACCCGGGCCGTCCTGCCGGGCATGTACGAGCGGGGCTTCGGCCGGATCATCAACCTCTCCTCCGCCCACGGGATGCGTGCCTCGGCGTTCAAGAGTGCCTATGTCTCCGCCAAACACGGCCTCGAGGGGCTGTCCAAGGTGACCGCCCTGGAGGGCGCGGGGCACGGGGTGACGTCGAACTGCATCAACCCGTCCTATGTGCGCACCCCGCTGGTGGAGAAGCAGATCGCCGACCAGGCGAAGAGCCACGGCATCTCGGAGGACGAGGTCGTGGAGAAGGTCATGCTGACCGAGTCCGCCGTCAAGCGCCTCGTCGAGCCGGACGAGGTGGCCTCGCTGGTGCTCTGGCTGGCCTCGGACGCCTCCGGCATGGCCACCGGCGCCTCGTATGCGATGGACGGCGGCTGGACCGCCAGCTGAGGCGTCCGAACATCAGAACAGCAGACCAGTAGAAGCGGAAGGACAGACCATGAGTGTGGACAAGACGGTGGGTACCGCGGCGGAGGCGGTGGCCGATATCGGCGACGGCTCCTCGTTGGCGGTGGGCGGCTTCGGGCTGTCCGGCAATCCGGTCCAGTTGATCGAGGCGTTGCGGGATCAGGGGGCGAGGGAGCTGTCCATCGTGTCCAACAACTGCGGCGTGGACGGCTGGGGGCTCGGGCTGTTGCTCGCCTCCGGGCAGATCGCCAAGATGACCTCGTCCTATGTCGGGGAGAACAAGGAGTTCGCCCGTCAGTACCTCGAGGGTGAGCTGGAGGTCGAGCTGGTGCCGCAGGGCACCCTGGCGGAGAAGCTGCGGGCCGGGGGAGCCGGCATTCCCGCGTTCTACACGCGTTCCGGCGTCGGGACCCAGGTGGCCGATGGCGGCCTGCCGATGCGGTACAACACGGATGGGACGGTGGCGAAGGCCTCGGCGCCGAAAGACGTGCGCTCCTTCTCCCTGGGCCAGACGGGGGAGAAGGACTATGTGCTGGAGGAGTCCATCGTGACGGACTTCGCGCTGGTCCACGCGGCGGTCGGCGACCGCCACGGCAACCTGGTCTTCACCAAGGCCACTCGCCAGTTCGCGCCGCCGGCGGCGATGTCCGCGACCGTGTGCATCGCCCAGGTGGAGAAGCTGGTCGAGCCCGGGGAGATCGATCCGGACCAGGTCCACCTTCCGGGGGTCTATGTGCACCGGATCGTGGAGGTCGGGCCGGACATCGAGAAGCCGATCGAGAAGCGAACCGTCCGCGCCGCCGGCCCGGACCGAGAGGAGCAGAACCGATGAGCTGGAGCCGAGATGAGATGGCGGCCCGGGCGGCGCAGGAGTTGCCGGACGGTGCCTACGTGAACCTGGGGATCGGGATGCCGACGCTGATCCCGAACCACATCCCGGAGGGACACACCGTGGTGCTGCAGTCTGAGAACGGGATCCTCGGGGTCGGCCCGTACCCGTTCGAGGAGGACGTGGATCCGGATCTGATCAATGCGGGCAAGGAGACGGTGACGGTCCGCCCCGGGGCCTCGTTCTTCGATTCGGCCTCCTCGTTCGGGATGATCCGCGGCGGCAAGATCGACGTCGCGGTGCTCGGTGGCATGCAGGTGGCCCAGAACGGGGACCTGGCGAACTGGATGGTGCCGGGCAAGATGGTCAAGGGCATGGGCGGGGCCATGGACCTGGTCCACGGTGCCGGCCGGGTGATCGTGCTGATGGACCACAATGCCCGGGACGGGGCCCCCAAGATCCTCACGGAGTGTGACCTGCCGCTGACGGGCCAGGGCGTGGTGGACCGGATCATCACGGACAAGGCCGTGATCGACGTGGACAAGGCCACGGATCCTCGCTCCCCGCGCCTGGTGCTGGTGGAGACCGCTCCCGGGCTCACGGAGGACGAGGTCCGGCAGGCCACCGGCGCCATGCTGCACTGACGCACCCCTCACTGACCCACCACACCACGGCCCGACGCAGGCCGATGGGCACCACGGGGCCCGACCACCTCTCGCGGTGGGCGGGCCCCTGATCCGCGCCGACTCACCGCACAGCGTCCCACCGCTGTTATCGCTTCGTGACTACCGTGGAGAAGGTCGGCACCGAGACTTCCCCAACCCAGCCCCTGGTGCCGCGGGATGATGACGTCCAGGGGCAAGTGTGGAACATGATCCGGTTCGAGCAGGTCTCCAAGGTCTATGACCGCCGTTCCCGTCCGGCTTTGCACGACGTGACGGTGGAGTTCGAGCGGGGCGAGTTCGTCTTCCTCGTGGGTGCCTCCGGTTCCGGCAAGTCCACCTTCATCCGCCTGATGCTGCGTGAGGAACGCGCCAGCAGCGGGACGGTCTACGTGGTCGGGCGGAACGTGGCACGGCTGCCCTCGTGGCGCGTGCCGAAGTTGCGCCGCGGGATCGGCGTGGTCTTCCAGGACTTCCGCCTGCTGCCCAACAAGACGGTCTACGCGAACGTGGCCTTTGCCATGCAGGTGCTCGGCAAGGGCCGGGCCCAGATCCGCCAGACCGTACCCGAGGTCCTCGAGACCGTGGGCCTGGAGGGCAAGGAGAAGCGGATGCCGCACGAGCTGTCCGGCGGCGAGCAGCAGCGCGTGGCCATCGCCCGCGCCATCGTCAACCGGCCGGAGATCCTGCTGGCCGACGAGCCGACCGGCAATCTCGACCCGGAGACCTCCCTGGGCATCATGGCCGTGCTGGACAAGATCAACCAGAACGGCACCACCGTGGTCATGGCCACCCACGATGACGACATCGTGAATCAGATGCGCCGCCGCGTGGTGGAACTGCACGCCGGCGGGATCGTCCGCGACGAGACTGGCGGCGGCTACCGGACGGAGGTGCAGGCATGAGGTTCGCCTTCGTCCTCGGGGAGACCTTCTCCGGCATCCGCCGCAACCTGTCCATGGTCGTCTCGGTGGTGCTCGTGACCTTCATCTCGCTGACCTTCGTGGGGGCGGCAGGTCTGCTGCAGCAGCAGATCAACCAGATGAAGGGGTACTGGTATGACCGGGTCGAGGTGGCCATCTTCCTCTGCACGGACACCTCCACCACCACCTCCTGCGCCTCCGGTCCGGTCACGGACAGCCAGCGCCAGGCCGTCCAGGAGCTGCTGGAGTCGCCCACGGCCGCCCCCTATATCAAGAGCTTCGACTACGAATCACAGGACCAGGCGCTGGAGATCTTCCAGGAGCAGTTCAAGAACTCCGCCATGGCGGGCACCGTCACGGCAGACCAGCTGCCGGAGTCCTTCCGGGTGGCCCTGGTGGATCCCGAGCAGTACGAGGTCGTCAACGAGCTGTTCTCCTCCATGCCCGGCGTGGAGATCGTGTCCGACCAGCGCGAGCTGCTGGAGCAGATCTTCTCCCTGATGAACATGGCATCCGTCATCGCGGTCTCCGTGGCGGTGGTGATGTTGGTCTGTGCGGTGTTGCTGATCGCGACCACCATCCGGCTCTCCGCGTTCTCCCGCCGGCGGGAGACCGGGATCATGCGCTTGGTCGGCGCCTCGAAGACGATGATCCAGTTGCCGTTCCTGCTGGAGGGGGTGATCGCCGCCCTCGCGGGCGCCGTCCTGGCCAGCGTCACCACGTGGGCCGTGGCGGAGTTCTTCATCGGGGACTGGCTCACCGGCCAGTATCCGGGAACCGGCTTCATCGCGGGCGCGGACGCCCTCATCCTCGTCCCCCTGCTGCTGTTGGTGGCGGTCCTGCTCGCCGCGCTCTCGTCCATCCTCACCCTGCGTCGTTACCTTAAGGTGTGATGATGATGAGACTCGTGTGACACTTGTGACCTAATGTTGTCCGAGTTGAGATGCTCCCTGCCGTGATTCATCTCCGGTGACCGCTCTTGATCGATCCGCAGGTCGCCTGACCCGCACCCCGACCATCCCAGTCCGCATTCCCCGACGGAGGAACCCGTGAAGCGACGCCGACTCTCCCGCGCCATCGTCGGTGCCGGCCTGGTCACCTTTCTGACCCTGTCCATGGGCGGCACCGCCACGGCACAGGACTCGATCGACGACTTGCAGCGCCAGATCGAACAGGCCGAGCGCCAGCAGGCCGAGATCGACGAGGAGATCGGCAACCTCGGCGGGAAGCAGTCGGACCTGGAGGATCGTCAGGGTGACCTTGACGCGTCCCTCGAGGGCCTGGACTCCGACATCGCCGACAAGATCCGGGAGTTGAACTCGCTCCAGGACCAGTTGCCCGGAGCCCAGGAGACGCTGACCGCGGCCGAAGGCCAGGTCTCGGCCGCTGCGGCGGAGGTCCAGTCACTCCACGAACGCGTGCGGCAGGCTGAGTCGAGCCGCTCGGAGATCCTCGCCGAGATCGCTGAGAGTGAGCAGGAACTGGACGCGGCCTCCGCCGAGATCGGCCAGATCGCCAACCAGGCCTACAAGCAGGGCGGCGTCTCCTCGGACCTCGCCTTCATCCTGGGCATGAGCGACTCCTCGCTGCCGGACGCGATGGGACTGGCGAACCAGGCCATGCGGATCCAGAACAGCCGCATCTCCACCGTCTCCCAGAGCAAGTCCACGGACGTCAACGCCGAGGTCCGCCTGGCCGCCGTCGAGTCGGAGATCCGGGACCTGCGGGCCCAGGCCGAGGAGGCGCTGCAGCGCGAGGAGCAGGCCCGTGACGAGGCCGCCGCCGCCAAGCGTGAACTCGACCAGATGGTCTCCACCACCTCGGAGCTGACCGATGAGCTCAAGGCCCAGCGCCCTCAGATCCAGGCGCAGATCGACGCCAACCGCGCGGCTCAGGACCAGGTCAACGACCAGATCGCCGAGCGCCAACGGGCCTTGACGGCCCAGGCCGGCAAAGCCAGCGACCTGCAGGAACAGCACCGCGAGGCCGTGGCCGAGGCGGAGCGCAAGCGCCGCGAGGCCGAGGAGGCGGCTCGGAAGGCCCGGCAGGCCTCGGCGGCGAACCGGGCGGCTGCGCAGGCCTCGGCCGAGGCGGCTGAGCGCGAGGCCAGCGCCGCGGAGGAACGGGCGAGTGAGGCTGAGGAGGCCGCCAGCACCTCCAGCGGCTGGGGCCTGCAGTGGCCGTTGAACACGTACATCACCTCGGGATTCGGCTGGCGCCCGACGCCGTCCGGCACCTTCGACTACGGGGGCGCCGGGGGCTACGTGCACACCGGCATGGACTTCGGCGGTGGTTGCGGCCTGCCGATCCGGGCGTCCGCGGACGGCGAGGTCTGGAACGCCGACTGGGCGGTGTGGACCTCGGGCAAGCGCGTGGTCATCTCCCACGGTGTGGTGAACGGGCGCGCGCTGGCCACCAAGTACCACCACATGACCCGGTACATCGTGTCCCCGGGGCAGAACGTCACGCGTGGCCAGATCATCGGCTACACCGGCACCACCGGCAACTCCACCGGCTGTCACCTGCACTTCGAGACCATCCTGGACGGCCAGGCCGTCAACCCCGCCGGTCTGCTTTGAGGCAGGCTCAGGACCTCCCGGTGACAACTCGATGACGCCTCTCTTCGGCACGGCCCCTTGACGGTGGCGGTACACTGGTAATTCTGTGCAGTGAGCATCCGAACCGTCGGAAAGGAGGGGACCGGCTATGTCCAAGAAGTCCGCCGGCAAGTCCGGCAAGTCGTCCACCCCGGACGGCCGGCAGATCATCGCGACCAACCGCAAGGCCCGGCACAACTACCTCATCCTGGACACCTACGAGGCCGGGATCTCCCTGATGGGGACCGAGGTGAAGTCGCTGCGGGAGGGCAACGCCTCCCTCGTGGACGGGTTCGCCGTCTTCTACGGGGACGAGCTGTACCTCGAACAGGTCTACATCCCGGAGTACCTCAACGGGTCCTGGACCAATCACGCCTCCCGCCGGCGGCGGAAGCTGCTCCTGCACCGGCAGGAGCTGACGAAGATCTCCCGCCAGATCCAGGAGTCCGGCCACACGATCGTCCCGCTCCAGCTGTACTTCCGGGACGGCCGGGTGAAGGTCGAGATCGCCATCGCGCAGGGCAAGAAGGACTATGACAAGCGCCATGCCCTGCGCGAGAAGCAGGACAACCGTGAGGCACAGCGTGCCATGAGAATCCGCAACCGCCGGGCGGCCTGAGACCCGGAAACCGGCCGGAATACCCCGGGCCGGGCATGCGTTACACTGGACAGTCCGGACCAGGCGGAGAATCAGAGAAGCCCCGCAGGGAACCGGTTGATTGATAACAGAAGATGGGGATGATCGGTTTCGACGATGTGAGTCGCGACAGGGGAAGCGGGCCGAGGATGCAGAGTCATCTCGTCAACGCTCTCTGCAAACCAACAAGTGCCGAATCTAAGCGCACTGACTTCGCTCTCGCTGCCTGATCAGTGAACGAGTCCGTCAACCTGAGGATGCTATCGCCCCAGGACCTGGCGTCGATTAGATAGCCAATGTCCACCACCCTTGCCGGGGGTCGTGGTGGAGACCTTAATCCGGCTGGGCCCGGGTTGGCTGCCTGTTTGCGGGACAGCCAGGGCCGAGTAACACCCACAGCAAACTGCGCCCGGAGAAGACCTGGCAACACTGCATCGGACGCGGGTTCAATTCCCGCCATCTCCACCATCCCACCGCACAGGCCCTGGGACACCGTTCATC
>NZ_JALDXU010000089.1:0-13631 GCF_032154715.1 Citricoccus sp.
CACCGGGATCGGTACCCGGACGAATGATGAGGGGTGGCTACCGTGGCTGAGTACACCGGTCCGATGGACGACTGGGACGACCTGCCCGCAACGACGTCCCTGGATGACCACGGCGATCTGGGCCTGCTGACCGAGGGCGTCCAGCCCATGGCCGGTCAGCCGTCCGGGTCCGCCCCGGCGGATGGCCCCGCAGATGCTCCCTTGCGGCGGACCGCTCAGATGGATCAGGTCCCCCCGGACGGCGTGGAACGCCAGGCCAGGCCGCAGCCGGCCCCGGACACCACCACCACGTCCGCGCTGGCCCTGGAGGACGAGCAGGAGGTCTCCACGTGGACGCAGGCGATCTCGGCCCTGGAGAAGGACCTGCTGGGCGGGCCCCGCTCGATGACCCGGCGGGACATGGCCAGTGAACTCGGCGTCTCCCTGATCTCGGCCCGCAAGCTCTGGCGCGCCCTGGGCTTCCCCAATGTCAAGGACGAGGACCGGGCTTTCACGCAGCAGGACACGGACGCGATCGGCACCATGATCGACCTGGTCCGGCGCGGCATCCTCAACGAGGAGACGGCCATCTCCCTGACCCGCTCCATCGGCCAGATGACGGACCGCATGGTCGTGTGGCAGATCGAGGCCCTCGTGGAGAACAAGATCAGTGAGGGCATGACGGACCCGAGCGCCCGCCGCGAGGTGGTCCGCATGCTGCCGGAGATCATCGAACCGCTCGAAGAGGTCATGGCCTACTCTTACCGGCGGCAGCTCAACTCGGCCCTGCAGCGGCTCACCGTCCGGGTGGAGGCGGGGCTTGCGGCCAGTGCCGTCGGCCGGGACGGCTCTGAGGACGATGCCCCGCTGCCGCTGGCCCGGGCGGTGGGCTTCGCGGACATGGTCTCCTACACCTCTTTATCCCGGCAGATGAACGAGCGCACCCTGGCCCAGATGGTGCAGCGCTTCGAGAACAAGTGCGCCGAGATCATCTCGATCGGCGGTGGCCGGCTGGTCAAGACGGTCGGTGATGAGGTGCTGTTCAACGCCGAGACGCCGGAGGCCGGGGCCCAGATCGGTCTGGCGCTGGCACAGGCCATGGCGGACGATCCCGTGTTGCCCTCGTCCCGCGTCTCCGTGGTGTGGGGCCGGGTGCTCTCCCGGCTGGGGGACATCTACGGCCCCACCGTGAACCTCGCCTCCCGGCTGACCGCGCTCGCGGACCCCGGTACCGTCCTGGTGGACGCGATGACGGCCATGGCCCTGGAGGCGGACGATCGGTTCGTCCTCGTCCCGCAGCCCCCGCGGATGGTCCGTGGATTCGGCGAGATCCGGCCGTCCATCCTCATGCCCGGCTCCGGTAACGGTCTTGTGGTCGATTGACCTCGGCCGGAGGCAACCGACGCACATGGGGAGAACTACCCATCCCCTCAGGCCTATTTCAGGTTTGCGCCGTCGGCTGAACCGCTAGACTCCCGTGGAGTGGTCGCTGTGCCGTTGGCGCGCAGAACGGACCGTGATTTCACCATCGGGGGACAAAAACGTGGGGACAGGTTTCGGCGCCGGGCGCCAAGGCGCGTTGAAGGCAACGGCGTTCGTTGGTGTCTCCGCCGTGGCGGTGACCGGCGCCATCCTCTATCCGGGGTTCCAGACCGCGGACGTCGATCTCAATGACGGCGGCGTGTGGGTGGTCAACGCGGCCGAGAACAAGGTCGCCCACCTCAACTACCAGTCACAGACCCTCGACGGCGGCGTGGCCACCACCATGACCGAGTTCGACCTGGCGCAGCACGCGGACCAGGTCTACCTCCGGGACCTCGAGATGGGGGCCGCCACCACCGTGGATCCGGCCGCCTTCGTGCTCTCCGACGAGACGATGCTCCCGGCCAATTCCTCCTTCTCCTACGGTGAGAGGATCGTGGCCGTCTCGGACTTGGAGCAGGGCCGGGTCTACGCGGCCACCACCCAGAACCTCGGGGCCATCGCCTCCGAGTCCGCGGACCCCTTCTACGAGGGGGAGGGCCGGGTGCTCTCGGCCGTGGGCCGCGATGACACGGTCTGGGTGGCGGACCTGGACGCCAACCTCATCAAGGGTTTCCGCCCGCTGACGGACGAGGAGCTCCGGGAGCAGTCCGATCAGGACAGTGCGACCGAAGAGGTCGGGGACGGCGAGACCCCGGCGGACGAGCAGGATTCAGAAAGTGCATCGGGCGCCCCGGAAGACAACGACGACGGCGCGGACGGTGACCCGGCCGGCTTCCGGGAGGTCTCCTCCACCGAGATCGACGGGCTCGCCGGGATGGCCGAGCCACAGATCTCGGCCGTCGGGGAGACGGGCGTCGTCTTCGATGCGGCCTCCGGCACCCTGGTCACCTCCGAGGGCGAGGCCTCCAGCGTCGTCGATCCGGCCGAGGGAAAACTCCAGGCGCCGGGACCGGAGGCGGCCGGGGCCGTCGTCGCGCTCGCCAACAAGACCGCGACCGTGCCGCTGGACGGTGGGGAAGCGCAGTACACCACCGTGGAGACCACCGGTGCCCCGATCCAACCAGTGCGCGTGGGGACCTGCACGCATGCGGCCTGGCAGGGCTCCGGCCTGTACCAGCGTGACTGTGACGACGACTCACGGGACACCACAGAACAGATCCCCGAGATGCCGGCCGAGGCCCAGATGGTGTTCCGCGTCAACCGGGACGTGGTGGTGCTCAACGACGTCTCGGAGGGCAACACCTGGCTCGTGGCGGACGGCATGAAGATCGTCAACAACTGGGCGGACCTGGAACCGCCGAAGGGCGAGGGCGAGCAGGAGGAAGAGGAGTCGGACGAGATCACCGACTCCATCGAATTGCCGGACCGCCAGGAGGAGAACCAGAAGCCGGTCGCCGAGGACGACACCTTCGGCGTCCGTGCCGGGCGCACCACCGCCCTGCCGGTGCTGTTCAACGACGTGGACCCGGACGGTGACCTGCTGACGGCGGAACTGGCCGGTGACCAGCCCGAGACCGGGACCCTGCAGGAGATCTACGACGGCACGGGCTTCCAGATGGTGGTCCCCGAGGACGCGAGCGGTTCCTCCGCCTTCACCTACACCGCGGACGACGGGCGCGGGGGCACCGACCAGGCCCAGGCCACGGTCCGCGTGGTCCCGGAGAAGGAGAACAGCAAGCCCGTCCAGGAACGCGTGACCACCCTGCGGGTCCAGGCCGGCACCGAGGTCTCGCAGAACATCCTGACGGACTGGAAGGACCCGGACGGGGATGACCTGCAGTTGATGGGGGCGGTCTCCGAGGACGGTGACGTGGTGCGGGTGCGCCCGGACGGAGTACTGACCTTCGAGGACGTCGGCAAGACCGACGGCACCAAGGAACTGGAGATCACCGTCTCCGATCGCCGCGAGTCGGAGACCGGCCGGGTGGTCATCGAGGTGCTGCCCAAGGGCGCGGCCCCGCCGATCACCGCCACGGACCACGTGACCGTCAACGTGGGGGAGGAAGCCACCTTCTCGCCCCTGGAGAACGACTTCGACCCGACTGGAACCGAGCTGCGCCTGGCCCATGTGGATCCGATCTCCGGTGCGGACGTGGACATGAACAGTGACACGGGCACCGTGTCCTTCCGCTCGGACCAGGAGAAGACCTTCTACCTGAAGTACGTCGCCACCAACGGGCCGGCCTCCGCCCCGGGGCTGATCCGGGTGGACGTCAAGGACCCGGACAAGAACACCGGTGCTCCGGTGGCGGTGCGTGACGTGGCCCTGCTGCCCGCCAACGGCGAGGTGCTGGTCAACATCCTCGGCAACGACTCCGATCCCGAGGGCGGCGTGCTGGTGGCCCAGCAGGTGGACGTGCCGCAGGACGCCCCCTTCAACGTCTCGGTGGAACGCAATGCCGTCCTGCGCGTCACGGACCAGCAGGGACTGACCGAGCCGGTGACGTTCACCTACACCGTCACGAACGGCACGGCCGCCTCGAAGGGTGAGGTCACCGTCATCCCGATCCCTGCGCCAGAGTCCATGGAGCCGCCGCGGCCCAATCCGGACACCGCCGTGGTGCGGGCGTCAGACGTGGTCACCGTGCCGGTCCTGGACAACGACGTCCACCCCAACGGCGCCGAACTCACCCTCGAGCCCGAGCTGGCCGAGGGCGTCGACGAGACGGACGGCCTCATCTCCGTCTCGGACAACAAAATCCGGTTCCGTGCCGGCGAGGAGGCCAAGACCGTCTCCGCCGTCTACACCGTCTCCGGACCGGATGGTCAGCAGGCCTCGGCCCGGGTGACGTTCCACATCAACGCGCTGGACCTAGAGAACAACTCACCGCCGTCGCCGGAGACGGTGGAGGGCCGTGTGTTCTCCGGCGAGACCGTCGCCATCCCCATCCCGCTGGACGGGATCGACCCGGACGGGGACTCGGTGTCCCTGGTGCAGCTGGAGAATCCGCCCACCAAGGGGTCAGCCAAGGTCACGGCCAATTCGATCGAGTACACGGCCACGGCCGGTTCCACCGGTACGGACGTGTTCACCTATGTGGTCGAGGACCGTCTCGGTGCCCGCTCCACCGGGACGATCATGGTCGGCATCGCCCCGGTGGCGCAGGAGAACACTCCTCCCGTGGCGGTCAACGACTCGATCCAGGTGCGCCCGGACCGGCCCGTGGCCGTGGACGTGCTGTCCAATGACACGGATGCGGACGGGGACGAGCTGAAGTTCGTGGACACCTTGGAGGCCACCGAGGGATCGGACGCCGCCCTGGTGGACGGCCGGATCCTGCTGACCTCGCCGCCCGATGCCGGCTTCACCTCCGTCCGTTACACGATCACCGACGGCCGTGGTGGCCAGGACACCGGAACGCTGACGGTCGAGTCGGACCCGAATGCACCGCTGCGTGCGCCGATCGCCCGGGATGACCGCGTCTCCTTCCGCGAGACCGTGGACCAGGACCAGGTCACCGTGGACCTGCTGAAGAACGACGAGGACCCGGACGGCACTCCGGACGACCTGACGGTGGACCTGCCGGAGAACCCGGAGGGCGTGAGCCTCACGGAGGACAACCAGCTGGTGGTCCCTGTGCAGTCCAACCCGCAGGTGATCACCTACCGGCTCACGGACGCCGATGAGCTCTCCGCCTACGCCTTCGTGATCGTCCCCGGAGCCGGTGAGGCCCGACCGACGCTGCGCTCGGAAGCTCCGATCGAAGTGATGGCCGGAGAGGAGTTGCCCCTGAATCTGGACGACCTCGTGGTGGTCCGGGACGGCACGTCGCCGCGCCTCACCGAGGAGTCCAAGGTGACCTCGACGCCGGAGTCCGAGGGCGGCCTGGTCAGCTCCGCCACCGAGCTGGTCTTCACCCCGCCCGCGGACTTCACCGGGGCCGCCTCCGTGACGTTCGAGGTGACGGACGGCTCCGGACCGGATGACGCCGAGGGCCTGAAGGCGGTCCTGACCCAGCCCGTGCGCGTGTTGCCGCGCCCGGAAGAGAACAATCCGCCGCTGTTCCAGTCCAACACCATGGAGGTGTCCGCCGGCGGCGATCCGGCGACCCTTGATCTGGCCCAGGCCGCCTCCGACCCGGACCCGGACGACGCCGAGAACCTCATCTTCGCGCTGGGGGAGTCCTCCATCGAGGGCCTGGATGTCAACCTCGAGGGGTCCGTGCTCACCGCCAGCGCCGGGGCGGACACCCCGAAGGGCACCCGCGGCACCGTCCAGGTGACCGTGACGGACGGCAAGTCCGATCCCGTGCCGGCTCAGGTGACCCTCACGGTCAACGCCTCGGACCGACCCCTGACAGTGGCGAACCCGGACACCGTGCCGGACGCCCACCAGGGCCGGTCCGAGACCATTCCCGTCCTCGCAAACGACGTGAATCCGTTCGAGGGCGAGGGCGAGCTCCAATTGGTGGGTACCGAACTGGCCGGCGGAGCGGGCGAGGCCGTGGTTTCCGGTGACTCGGTGGTGGTCACCCCGGATGAGAACCTGGTCGGCCAGATGACGGTCCAGTACACCGTCCAGGACATGACCGAGGATCCTGACCGCCACGTCCAGGGCACCATCACGCTGAACGTGAAGGGCGCCCCCGAGGCTCCCGGGATACCGCGCGTGGATTCCGTGGGTGACTCCGAGGTCGTGCTGACGTGGGACGCTCCGGCCAACAACGGTGCGGCCATCACCGGTTACACGGTCACGGCAGATGGCGTGAATCAGGAGTGCGCGGCCACCACGTGCACCATCTCCGGGTTGACGAACAACCAGGAGTACACCTTCGCCGTCACGGCCACGAACGAGGTCGGCGAGTCCGATCCCTCGGTCTCCTCCGCGCCGGCCCGGCCGGACGTGGAGCCGGAGCAGCCGGCCCCGCCGACGGGCACGGACGGGGACAAGAAGATCGATCTGACGTGGACCGCGCCGGTCAACCGGGGTTCGCCCATCACCTCGTACACGGTGGAGATCTCCCCGGCACCCGCGGGCGGTGTGACGCAGAAGTCCGTCTCCGGGACCTCCACCACGTGGGAGGGGCTGACGAACGGCACCGCCTACCAGTTCCGGATCCAGGCGGTGAATGACGCGGATAGGCCCAGCGAGTTCTCCGGCTGGTCGTCCTCGATCACTCCGGCCGGGGTGCCCCTGCAGCCTCTGGCCCCCTCGGCCTCCCGGGCTGAGTCTGCCGTCAACGGCGGTGTGGCCAACGTGCGGTGGAGTGCGCCCAACAACAATGGTGCGACCATCTCCCGGTACGACCTGCTGGTCTACGAAGGCGGGAAACTGGACCGGACGATCGGTGGTATCAGCGGCACCTCCCAGCAGGTCACCGACCTGAAGACCACGTCGTCCTACTCCTTCGCGGTGGTGGCTCACAATCGGGTCGGTGCCTCGGACACCTCGCCACGCTCTACTGCGGTGACGCCCTACGGACGGCCGAAGGCGCCATCCAAGCCCTCGATCGATGCCACTGGCAAGAACAACACCATCACCGTGGACTTCAGCCCCGGCTCGGCCAACGGCTCGCCGATCACCGGATACCAATACCAGGTGAGCGGCGGCAGCTGGAAGTCCCTCAGTGGGCCCGGCAGCACCATCAACGTGGGCAGCAACGGCAAGAACGTCACCGTTCGGGTCCGCGCTCAGAATGCGGCCGGTGCCGGTGACGCCTCGGACTCGTCCAACCAGGAGAGTGCCTATGGCCCGGTAACCAACGCCTCGAACATCAAGGCCAACGGCGGTGAGCGGAAGGTCGACTTCAGCTGGAACTCCAATGCGTCGGCCTATGCCAACGGGCGGCCGGTCACGGTGACGGTCTCCATCTCCGGCTCCGGTGGCACGCCCAATGACGGCTCACAGAGTGTCAGCACCGGTTATTCGGAATCCCGCACCATCACCGTCACGGCGACGCCGAGCGAGGGAGAGGCCAAATCGTGGACCGGTAGCGCCGAATCCAAGCCGGCGCCACCGCCGCCTCCGCAGCCGAAGGTCATCCTGCGTCCTGGCTCTCCCGTCAGCGAACCAGGGTGCAACATCGACTGCCGGAGGTTCGATGTGGAAGTCCAGGACTTCCCCGCGGGCAACCACGAGGTGCAGTGCTGGACCAGCAACGGTGGTGCGCACCGCTTCAACAACAGCACGCACTCCATCTCCGTGCCCTCGAGCGGGAGCGCCCGCAAGATGATCAACTGCTGGCACGGCGGCTGGCCCGGTAGTCCGGGCATGCGGGTCTGGGCCAAGGTCGGCGGCACTGACTCGGGCCAGATCCACCCCTGGTAGCACCGTGACCTTCCGGTCACCATCTCAACCACCACTCAGCACACTGAAGCCCCATGAAAGCGAGCAGTACCCATGACCATGACCACCGAACAGGCCGAGTGGTTCGCCGGGACGTTCGAGAAGATCTCGGACAACATCGGCCAGGCCATCCTGGGCAAGGAAGACGTCATCTCGCTGGTCCTCACGGCCATGCTCACGGATGGCCACGTCCTGCTCGAGGATGCCCCGGGCACCGGCAAGACCATGCTCGCCCGCTCGCTGGCCGCCACGGTCAAGGGCACCCACTCGCGCATCCAGTTCACGCCGGACCTGCTGCCCTCCGATGTCACGGGTGTGACCATCTATGACCAGAAGTCGCAGGAGTTCGAGTTCCACCAGGGGCCGATCTTCGCGAACATCGTGCTGGCCGATGAGATCAACCGCGCCTCACCGAAGACGCAGTCGGCCCTCCTGGAGGTCATGGAGGAGGCCCGGGTGACCGTGGACGGCGTCACCTACACCAATGAACGCCCCTTCATGGTCATCGCGACCCAGAACCCCATCGAGCAGGCCGGCACCTACAAGCTCCCCGAGGCCCAGCTGGACCGCTTCCTGATCAAGACCTCGATCGGCTACCCGGACCGCGAGTCCACCGTGGAACTGCTCTCCGGCGCCGCCACCAAGGACCGCTCCGGCGCCCTGACCCCGATCATCACCACCCAGGCCATCCAGGACATGACCGAGCTGGCCACCACGGTGCACGTGGACGGGGCCGTGCTGAACTACATCGCCGAGCTGACGGAGGAGACCCGCCTGGCGGACGAGACGCGGCTGGGTGTCTCCGTACGCGGGGCCATGGCCATGGTGCGCGCGGCCAAGGTGCGCGCCGCCTCCTACGGCCGCAATTACGTGCTGCCGGACGACGTCAAGGATCTCGCCCCGCACGTGTGGACCCACCGGCTCGTGCTGGACCCGGAGGCCGAGTTCGCCGGGGCCACCTCCCAGGCCGTCCTGACGCGCGTCCTGGCCACCGTCGGCGCCCCGCAGCACCGGTCCGAGGCCCCCGAGCCGGCCGCCGCCATGGCGTCTGGCCCGGCTGCCGGCTCTACCGCCATGGAGGCGAACGAGGACACCGTGTACCGCGGCGGTTCGTCCGCCTCCGGGGCCTGAGAGGCTCCCGCACCACATGAGTACGCAGTCATCACCCGAAACGCGGCGTTCGCGGCGCTCCGCCAAGGCCACAGGGCGCCGTGGTCCGGCACCCGCGGCCACCCCACAGCCGCAGGGCCCCTCGAAGTCCTCCGAACGGGCCGGCAAGGCAGCGGTGCAGCTGCAGGACCGCTGGCGGCGCCTGCGGGAGACGACGGCGGTCACCACCGAGCCGGCCCGCGAGGCCGCGACCGGGTGGTGGGGAAAGCATGTCCAGCCCGTCCTGGAGATCATCTCCCCGTTGGGATGGCTCGTGCTGGTCATCACCGTCGGGTCCTGGATCGCCGGACTCGTCTTCGGCTGGGCCGAGGCCATCGTGGCCGGTCTGGTGGGCGTGTTCCTGCTGCTGCTTGCCATCGGGTTTATCCTGGGCCGGTCCTCCTACCGGGTGGACCTGGACCTGGCGCGGTCCCGCGTGGCCGTGGGTGACCGTGCCGTCGGTGCGATCGAGGTGACCAACACGGCGGACAAGGCCTTGATGCCGGCCGCCATGGAACTTCCCGTCGGCCGGGCCACCGCCGTCTTCCAGTTGCCGCGCATGCGCCCGGGCGCCGTGCACGAGGACCTCTTCACCATCCCCACGCATCGCCGTGCGGTCATCACGGTCGGTCCCGTGCGCTCCGTACGCCAGGATCCGCTGGCCCTGCTGCGCCGCCAATTGAAGTGGACCGAGCCGGAAGAACTGTACGTCCACCCGAGGACGGTGGCACTGCAGGGTTCCTCGGCCGGGTTCATCCGTGACCTCGAAGGCCTGCCCACCCGTGACCTGTCCAGCGCGGACGTCTCCTTCCACGCGTTGCGCGATTATGTCCCCGGAGACGATCGCCGCCACATCCACTGGAAGACGGTGGCCCGCACCAACAAGCTCATGGTGCGCCAGTTCGAGGAGACCCGGCGCGCACACCTGGCCATCGCTTTGTCCACGAGCACGTCCGAGTACGCCACGGAGAACGATTTCGAGCTCGCGATCTCGGTCGCGTCCTCCATCGGGCTCGAGGCCTTCAAGGAACAGCGCAACCTGTCCATCCGCACCCATGCCGGCCCGGTCCACACCGAGACGGGGCGCAACATGCTGGATGACATGACCCGGATCGAGGGCAAGCCCCTGCGCAAGACCAGTGTGGACGTGGCTCGCGAGACCGCCGACCACGTGCCCAACGCCTCCGTGTTCTTCCTCATCACCGGGGATCAGCCGACCGCAGGAGACCTCCGCAAGGCCACCAACCACGTGCCTCCGGGCGTGCGCGCGTTCGCCATCCGCTGTGCCCACGGCCTGGAGACCCAGCGCGCCAACATCGGCGACCTCACCGTCGTCTCGATCGGCGACCTGCAGGACCTCGGGCTGGCCCTGCGCAAGGCGGCGGCATGATGGCCCGCGGCATGAGGAAGTCCATGCCCACCCTGCCGAAGCAGCCCCGCCAGAAGGGATTCAGGTTCGGCTTCTCCTGGGCCCAGATCGCGATCGACACAGCGGTGCTGATGGTGCTTCTCGGCCTCGGCCTGCTGGGCTTCCAGGACACCTTCGCCGGTGACTGGCATTACCTGGTGGCCGGATTCGGTGGCATCGTGCTCGGACTCGGCGTCGCCCTGGCCAGCGCCTACCTGCGCTGGAACGTGTGGATGACCACCGGTGCCGCCGTCCTGGGCTACCTCCTCTTCGGCTTCGCGCTGGCCGCACCCACTGAGGCAGCCGTCGGCTTCCTGCCCAGCCTGGAAGCACTCCTGGTCCTGGTGACGGGGCCCGTCACCGCCTGGAAGGACATCCTCACCGTGGCCGCACCGGTGGGCGTCAACGGCGGCATGCTCGTGGCCCCCTACCTGTCCGGGATGCTCACCGCCCTCGTGGCCGGACTTCTGGCCTGGCGCGTCCGCCTGCCCTACTGGACCGTCATCCCCGTGCTGGTGATGACCGTCGTCGGGATCATGTTCGGCACCAAGGACGCACCCATGGCCGTGGTGCGCGGAATGCTGCTGATCATGGCCGCCGTCGCCTGGCTCGCCTGGCGCCACCACCGCATGCGCGTACAGGGCACGCAGACCGGCGCCGACGCGGCGGACACCACCACCGTGTCCAACCCGGCGACCGCGCGCAAGATGGTGTGGCGCCGCGTCGGCATGGGAGCCGCCGTCCTCGCCGTCGCCGGCCTGCTGACCGCCTCCGCCTCGCCGCTGCTGCTGCAGGACCAGGACCGCAAGGTGCTGCGGGACGTCGTGGATCCGCCGATCGAGCTGTTCGACTACCCGAGCCCCCTGATGAAGTTCCGCCAGTACGTCAAGGACCAGCACGAGGAGGTCCTGTTCACGGTCGAGGGGCTGCCCGAGGGCCAACGGGTCCGCCTGGCCGCGCTGGACGCCTATGACGGCATGGTCTACAACGTGAACCCGCAGTCCGGAGGGAACTTCTCGCCCGTCGGTGATGCCTCCCGGCTCTCCGGCACCGCCGAGACCGAGATCCCGACCCGGGCCACCGGCACCCTGGACATCGGCATCGAGGCCTACAACGGGGTCTGGCTGCCCGGCGGCGGCAAGCTCAGCGGCGCCGTGCTGCAGGGACCGCGGGCGGACCAGCTCTCGACGTCGCTCTACTACAACGACGGCAATGAGACCGCCCTGTCCACCATCCCGCTGGAGGAGGGCGACTCCTACACCGCGGACGTGGTCTTCCCGGTGCAGGTGGCGTCCGAGGACCTTGAGGGACAGGACTTCGGCGAGATCGTCATGCCGGAGCTGACCGGCGTGCCGCAGATCGTCCCGGAGAAGGCCGCTGAACTGACGGGCAACCAGGACCAGCCCTTCGGCATCGTCAGCGGCCTGGCCTCCACGCTCCACGAGTCCGGTGCCTTCTCCAACGGCCGCGAGGGCGAGGTCACCTCCCTCTCCGGCCACTACGCCGGCCGCATCACCCAGTTGCTGGACGCGGAGCAGTGGATCGGCGATGACGAGCAGTATGCCGTGGGCATGGCCCTGATGGCCCGGTCCCTGGACATCCCGGCCCGCGTGGTCATGGGCTTCTACCCGGAGAACTACTCGGCGGACGGCGGCCCGATCCAGATCAAGGGCAAGGACGTCCACGCCTGGGTCGAGGTCAATTTCGCGAACGTCGGCTGGGTCGCCCTGGACCCCACCCCGGACAAGGACAACGTCCCCACGCCGCCGCAGCAGGAACCGAAGTCCACGCCCAAGCCGCAGGTGCTCCAGCCCCCGCCGCCCCCGCAGGAGCAGGCCGATCTTCCCCCGGACACGGCACCGGAGCCCCAGGACGCCGAGCAGGAGGAACGGTCCTGGTGGGACCAATGGGGCCAGATCGTCATGATCGTGGTCTACTCGCTGATCCCGCTGCTGATCCTGCTGATCCCGCTGCTCATCATCGCGATCCTCAAGGGCCGCCGCCGCAAGAGGCGGCGTGAGGCGCAGACGCCCGCCGAGCAGGTCTCGGGCGGCTGGTCCGAGGTGCTCAGCCTCGCCACGGACCTCGGTTCCGAACCCCAGCGTTCCGGCACCCGGCGCGAGCACGCCACGGAGCTGGCCGGGACATTCCCGACGGCGGCCGCCGGCACCACGCTGCTGGCCCGCCGCGCGGATCAGGCCGTCTTCGGCCCGGGGGAACCGAACGAGGCCCAGGTGGCCGACTACTGGGCGCGGGTCGACGAGAACATCGCCGGCATGCGCGGCTCGGTGAGCGGCTGGCAGCGGTTCCGGGCGAAGTACACGCCGCGTTCGCTCCTGCTCGAGGCCCGGGCCCGCCGCCGGCAGCGCCGCCAGCTGAAGAAACAGCAGCGCCAGGCGGACCGGGCCCGGACGGCCGAACGGCGCGGAGGCGACCGGACTGCCGAACGTCAGGCCCGCAGTGCCCGGCGTGGCGGCCGAAGCCGCGGAGTCCGTACAGTGGACCAGCAAGCTCGCGAGAAACAGGAATAAGGTACCCCGTGCAGAAAACCCTGAACCTGGTCAACGCACCGGCCGGCAAGCGCTTGGCGGCCTGGCTGATCGACCAGATCATTCCCGCGCTGGCCGTAGGCATCGCCACCGGTGCCACGTTCCCCGCGGTGCTGGACTCCGCCGGGGTGGCCCAACAGGAGGCGCTGGCCACCTACACCATGGCCCTGCTCATCGCCTCGGTGGTGTCCCTGGCCTACAACGTGTGGCTGTGGGGTTGGCAGGCGTCCGCGGGGAAGACCCCCGGCAACCTGGTTCTGGGACTGCGCGTCACCTCTGAGGAGGGCACGCCCGCCGGCTGGGGTGCGATCTTCCTGCGCTGGGTGATCATCTCCGTCAGCTGTATCGTCCCGGTGATCGGTCCGATCCTGATGCTGCTGTCCAACGTCTGGGACACGAACCACCAGCGCCAGGGCTGGCATGACAAGGTGGCTCGCACCCTCGTGGTGGACGTCAACACCGGCCGCAACCCGCTGACCAGCGGTGGCCTCTACGGCCCGTCCACCTTCGCGCCCGGCGCCCTGCAGCCCGGGGACCCCGGCCACCCGGAGACCGGTGTGTCCGTGCCGCCCGCCTCCCGCTGGCCGGCCTTCAACCCGGCCGTCGCCGCCGGTCCCATCACCTCCGTTCCCGGGGCAGGCCAGGCCGCCGCGACCGGGGCACCCCAGCCGAGCGCCCCGCAGCAGCCGGCCCAGCCGCCGTCGGGCCCCGTCCCCGGACCCGCGGCCGGCGCGCCGGCAGCGCCCCCAGCCCCCCCCGTTCAGCCGGCCGCCAC
>NZ_JALDXU010000090.1:0-13596 GCF_032154715.1 Citricoccus sp.
GGGGGCCCCCTCGATCCGGGCGAAGGCCGCACGCTCAGCCATCCGGTTCATGATGATCACGGCGGCCAGCAGTCCGAACGGGATGGCGATGAGCAGCCAGGTGATCCAGTTGTTCAGCAGCAGGCCGACGACCAGGCCGACGACCAGGGCGCCGATGAAGGCGAGTGCCATCCACAGCACGACCTTGGGGTCGTGCGCGCGGGTCATGGAGAAGACCTCACGGAGCTGCTTGAAGACACCCGGCTTCTTCGTGGCCTTCTTGCGTGCCCTGGTCTCGGCCTTGTTCCCCTTGGCCCGGATCTTGTCCTGTTGGCGACGTTCCTTCTGGGCGGTCTTGACCGCCCTCAGGCTCTCGCGGGTCGACGGGGAGGAGGATGCTGCGGAATCAGTGCTCTTGGCCATAGTGGCCCCAGTCTACCGGCCAGCGAGCAGCGTCGCTGCCTCTTGGCGCGTCGAACCCGACTCCTCGATGTGGGACAGGTTCGAGGGCATCTCACGGCCCAGCTTGCGCATGGCCGTGGCGTACAGGCGGCCGGCGCGGTAGGAGGACCGAACCAGGGGGCCGGCCATGACTCCGGCGAAACCGATCTCCTCCGCGCGTTCGGACCAGTGCACGAATTCCTCGGGCTTGACCCACCGGTCGATCGGATGGTGCAGCTTCGAGGGCCGGACGTACTGGGTTACCGTGATGATGTTGCAGCCGGCCTCGTGCAGGTCCACGAGGGCCTGGTCGATCTCCTGGTCCTCCTCGCCCATCCCCAGGATCAGGTTGGACTTGGTGATGAGGCCATCGGCCTTGGCCATGGACAGTACGCGCAGGGACTTCTCGTAGGTGAACGCCGGACGGATGGCCTTGAAGATCCGCGGCACGGTCTCGAGGTTGTGGGCGAAGACCTCCGGACGGGCGTCGAAGACCACCTGGACGAGATCCGGGTCGGCCCCGAAGTCCGGGGGCAGAATCTCGATGCCGGTGTTCGGGTTCAGCTCGTGGACCTTGCGGATCGTCTCCGCGTACAGCCAGGCGGCGCCGTCCTTCTGGTCGTCGCGAGCCACCCCGGTCACGGTGGTGTAGCGCAGGTTCATCTCGCGGATGTTCTCGGCCACTCGGCGAGGTTCGTCGAGGTCCAGGGGTTCGGGCTTGCCGGTGGCGATGTCGCAGAACCCGCAGCGGCGGGTACAGGTGTCGCCGCCGATCAAGAACGTGGCCTCACGGTCCTCCCAGCATTCGAAGATGTTGGGGCAGCCGGCCTCCTCACACACGGTGTGCAGTCCGGAGGACTTCACCTTGTTCTTGAGGTCGATGTACTCGGGACCGATATCGACCTTGGCCTTGATCCAATCCGGTTTGCGTTCCACGGGGACCTCGGCGTTGCGTGCTTCCACGCGCAGGAGGCGGCGGCCGTCGGGGGATGCGCTCACTGAGGTGTTCCTTCCACAAGGGTTTTCGTCGTTGTGTTGCCGTCCGAGGTTCCGGCCGGCAGGTCCTGGGGCACGGGGGCGATGTGGCCCGGTGCCAGCGCGGCAAAGTGCTCCTGGACGGTTGCCAGCACGTCCGCCGGGGTGATGGTGCGGCCGGTCTCGGCCGAGATGGTGGTGGAACCCGCATCGGAGATGCCGCACGCGATGATGTGCTCGTAGGGCTCCAGGGAGTTGCTGCAGTTCAGTGCGAACCCGTGCATGGAGACGCCGTGGTTGACCCGGAGGCCCACGGCGGCGACCTTGCGGTCCGGCCGGGTCCGGCCGTCCCTGTCGGCACCGCCGAGGATCCACACGCCGGAACGGCCATCGACACGCTCACCCGTCAGGCCATAGTCGGCCAGGGTGCGGATGATGGCCTCCTCGAGGAACCAGACATAGCCCTTGACGGCGGCCGGGTCTGCCAGGCGCACCACCGGATAGCAGACCAGTTGTCCCGGGCCGTGCCAGGTCAGCTTGCCGCCGCGGTCCACGTTCACCACCGCTGAGCCGTCGTCCGGGAGATCCTGGGGCTCGGTGCGCTTACCGGCGGTGTAGACGGCGGTGTGCTCCAGGAACAGGACCGAACCACTCGAGGATCCTGCGACCACCGCGGCGTGAAGCTGCTGCTGCAGGTCCCACGCCGAGAGGTAGTCGACGGTGTCCGGGGAGAGTCCCAGGACGCGGAACGGAGGCATGGTCGTCACGGGCATGCCTCCACTCTAGCCCTGGCCCGGGTGGCTGTGGATAACGTCTGTAGAGGCGGCGGGGGACCGGCAGGATGGATGACGCAGGATGACGTGTGCCGACCGGAAGGAGATCCGATGGAGTCGACGACACCGTGGCCTCAGGTGCCGGGTTGGGAGGTCCGGCGAGAACTGGGGCGTGGAGGCAGCTCCACGGTCTGGCTGGTGGCCGACGAGCAGGGGTCTGAGGCGGCGCTGAAGATCCCGGACCACCGGGTCGAGGCGGCGGCCGAGCTGCTGGACCTCGAGCTGAAGGCCGTGGGCGAGCTGGGCCATGACCACGTGGTGCGTCCCTGGGGCGTGGTGGCCACGGACCATGGTCCGGGCCTGCTCAGTGAGTATCATCCCGGCGGTTCGCTGGGCGCCCTGGTACGGGCGGCCGGGCCCCTGCCCCTGGGCCAGGTCGTGACCGTGCTGGTGCCGGTCGCCCAGGCACTGCAGGCTCTCCACGAACACGGTGTGGTCCATGGTGACGTGTCACCGGGCAACATCCTCTTCACGGTCATGGGCCGGCCGGCCATCTCCGACCTGGGCTCATCCCGGCTCTTGGGTGGTCCCGGCCGCCGCCTGGGGACGCCGGGGTTCTCCGCCCCCGAAGTCGACGGGGATGGGTTTTCCGGGCGTCCGGGTAGAGGCCGCCCCGGGCTGAACCCCGCGGCCGACGTGTATTCACTGGCAGCCGTGGGGTGGTTCGCGCTCACCGGACGCGCGCCGGCGCCCACCTCCTCGCGGGCTCCTCTGCCCCTGATCGTTCCGGACATCCCCCTGGATGTGGTCGAGCTCCTCGAGGCCGGCCTGGAGGAGGACCCTGGTCGGCGCCCCACCGCCGAGCGGTTCGCGATGGCCTGCTACCGATGGACCACCCCGGTCCCTGTGGACCTCTACCCCGCGGCGGGCCAGGACGTGGCGATGGAGCTGCCCACCCGCCGCCGGGATCTCGGTACTGACGGCGGACGGCGCCGAGGGCGTGGGCGGCGCAGGCCGCGCGGACAGGGTGGGCGACGCGGGAGGCGGGGACGTCATGGCTGGGTGCTGGGCGGGGGAGTGGACGCCGCCCTCGTCGTGGCGGTGACGGCCGGCCTGTACCTGGCTGCCCCCGAGGCGACCCCCGGGCCGGGCACGTCGCCCGCCGCCACGACGCCTCCGGAGTCCAGTGCGGAGGCCGAGGCCGAGTCCCCGGAGCTCGAGGCGACGACCGGGCTTGACATCGAACACGTTTCCGATGCGGCGGAGGCCCTGGGGCGGGCCCGCACCGAGGCGCTGACCACCCTGGACCGCGGACACGTGGCGGTGTACAGCCTGCCGGATTCGCCCGCCTTCACAGAGGACGTCGGCCTGCAGGAGCAATTGGAGGCTCAGGGCCTGCGTTTCGAGGGCCTGCGCTTGGAGACCACTGTCGCCGGCCCGATCGAGCAGGCCGATGCCTCGACGGCCACCGTGCCGGTCGAACTGACCATCAGCCCTTTTCGCACGGTGACGGCCAGCGGGGACACCGTGGCGGAATCCCTCACGCCCTCCGTGGAGCGGTTCACCGTCCACCTGCATCGGACCACCGCAGGCTGGAGGGTGAGTGAGATCCTTCCCTGACCCGCCGAACGCCTGGTGGCTGAGGAGGTAGATCTGCAGAGACAGAGACGGGGGGGGGGGGGGGGGCCGGAGAACCGGTCGGCCGCCGTCAGCGGTGCGTGGCGTGGGTCAGGAGTAGTCCTGCCACAGCACGGCGATCAGGATGTTGATCAACCCGAGGCCGCCCGTGGCGTGGGCCAGCCCGGTCGGCACCGGTTCGCCCTTGTTCTCCTTGCGCCGGCCCAGCAGAGCCGTGATGAAGACCCCCAGGCCGACAGCCAGCTTGACGCCGATCTTGGCGTGGTTCACCCGGCCGTCACCCATCTCAGCCAGTCCGGCCAGCAGGAGTCCGGAGACGATCATGCCCCAGGAACCCCACCACTGCGACGTGGTGACGGTCGGGTTCTTGAAGTGAGCCAGCCACCCGCCGACGATCGCGGCGGCGGAGATGATGTGGATGGCGACGAACAGGGCGGTCACGACCTCCACGGGCTACAGCCCGAGTTCGTGGGCGAACTCGCCTGCCTCGAGACGGGCCTTGACGGTCTGCAGGAAGCGTCCGGCGTCGGCACCGTCCACCAGGCGGTGGTCGTACGTCAGGCTCAGGTACATCATGTGCCGGATGGAGATGGTGTCGTTGCCATCCAGATCGGTGATGACCATGGGGCGCTTGACGATGGTGCCCACGCCGAGGATCGCCACGTTGGGCTGGTTGATGATCGGGGTGTCGAACAGGGCCCCCACCGAGCCGAAATTGGTGATGGAGAAGGTTCCGCCGCTGAGCTCGTCCGGGGAGATCTTGTTGTTCCGGGTCCGATCGGCCAGATCGGCGATCTTGCCGGCGATCCCGGACAGGTTCAGTGAGCCGGTGTCCTTGATCACGGGGACGAACAGGCCCTTGTCCGTGTCCACGGCGATCGCGATGTCCTCGGAGTCGTGGTACGTGATCTCCGAGGTGTCCACGTTGAACTCGGCATTCAGCTTCGGGTGCTGCTTCAGCGCCTCGGCCGTGGCCTGGGTGATGAAAGGCAGGTAGGTGAGCTTCACGCCGTTCTTCTGCTGGAAACCGACCTTGGCCTTGCCACGCAGGGCGACGATGCGGGTCATGTCGATCTCGTGGACCTGCGTCAGCTGGGCCGAGACGTCCAAGGACTCCCGCATGCGCTTGGCAATGGTCTGGCGGATGCGCGGGGCCTTCTCGGAGGTGCCGCGCTTGGCCGGATCCACGGTGCTGGCGGCAGCGGGGGCCGGAGCCGAGGCTGCTGCGGCCGGGGTTGCCTGTGCGGCCGGGGCCGGTGCGGAGTCGGCCTGCTTGGCCTTGGCCGCTTCAGCGGCCACCAGGACGTCCTGCTTGCGGATGCGGCCGCCGACACCGGTGCCCACCACGGTGGACAGGTCCACATCGTTCTGCTGGGCCAGCCGGCGCACGAGCGGCGTGACATAGCCCTCACCCGGGGCCGAGGCCTGGGCGGAGGGGGCCGGGGTGGAGGCGGGAGCGGACGGTGCCGGCTTCTCCTGCTGGTCCTGCTTCTCCTCCGAGGCTGGAGCGGACTCGGACTGTTGCGGTGCCTGGTCCGCGGTCTTCTGCTCAGACGTGTCCTCGGACTTCTCCTCAGGCTGAGCCTCGGTCTTCTCGTCCGAGGTCTCGGTCTTCTCCTCTGCAGGTTCCGCGGGCTTGCCCTCGGCGGCAGAGCCGCCGCCGGAACCGGAGCCGACGAGGGCCAGGACGGCCCCGACCTCGACGGTCTCGTCTTCCTGGACCTTGATCTCCTGCAGCTTGCCGGCCACGGGGGAGGGGATCTCGGTGTCCACCTTGTCGGTGGAGACCTCCAGCAGGGGCTCGTCGACCTCGACGTCGTCGCCGATCTCCTTCAGCCAGCGGGTGACGGTGCCCTCGGTGACGGACTCGCCCAGGGCGGGCAGGGTGACCTCGGTCGATTCGCTCGAGCCCTGTTCCTCGGCGTCCTCGGCGGCGACCTGCTCGGAGGACAGTTCCTGTCCCTCGGTGCTGCTGTCCCCGGCCTCATCGTTGGCCGCGGCCTCGGCGGGTTCCTCGGCGGGTGCCTTTGCGTCGGCCTCAGCGGGTTCCTCGGCATCAGCGTCAGCGGCAGCCGGGGCGTCGTCGGACGAGCCGCCGCCGGAGCCGGAGCCGATGCGGGCCAGCGGGGCGTCGACCTCCACGGTCTCGTCTTCCTGGACCAGGATCTCCTCGAGAATGCCGGCCACGGGGGACGGGATCTCGGTGTCCACCTTGTCGGTGGAGACTCCCACCAAGGGTTCGTCGCCGGCGACCTCGGCGCCGACCTCCTTCAGCCAGCGGGTGACGGTGCCTTCGGTGACGGATTCACCAAGGGCCGGCAGGTTCACGGTTTCAGACATGTCGTCCCGTTTCTCCTCAAGTGCGTGCCGGCTGCCCGCCGGCGTGACGATGGTTGGTGGCCGGCCCCGTGACGGGACCGGCCGATTGCTGTTCTCTGGTGCTGTCAGCCGTGCAGCGGGTGACCGTTCAGGGCCATCGCGGCTTCGCCGAGGGACTCGTTCTGGGTCGGGTGCGCGTGGACGAAGGCGGCCACGTCCTCCGGGTACGCCTCCCAGTTGACGATCAGCTGGGATTCACCGATCTGCTCGCTGATGCGCTTGCCGATGCCGTGGACACCGACGATCGGCCCGTTCTTCTGGCGGACCATCTTGATGATGCCCCCGGTGCCGAGGATGGAGGACTTGCCGTTGCCGGCCAGGTTGTAGGTGGTGGTCTCCACGTTCGACTCGCCGAACTTCTCCTTGGCCTTGGACTCGGAGTAGCCCACGGACATGATCTCCGGTTCGGTGAAGGTCACCTTGGGGATGTTCACGTCCTCGACGATGATCGGGTTGTTGCCGGCGATCTCCTCGGCCACGAAGTGACCCTGCTGGTAACCGCGGTGCGCCAACTGGACACCGGGGACGATGTCACCGATGGCGTAGATGTTGCCGACCCCGGTGTGCAGGCGCTCATTGGTGATGACGAAGCCCCGGTCCAGGGGGATGCCCTGTTCCTCGTAGCCCAGGCCCTGCGTGACCGGGCCACGGCCCACGGCGACGAGGCAGACCTCGGCGGTGAACTCCTTGCCATCGGCCAGGGTGACCTTGACGCCGTCGCCGGTCTCCTCGACCTTCTCGAAGAAGGTGCCGAGGTTGGACTTGATGCCCTTCTTCTTGAACTCGCGCTCCAGGATCTTGATGATCTCCGGATCCTCGTTCGGGACGAGGTGTTCCAGGCCCTCGATGATGGTGACATCCACGCCGAACGAGTTCCAGGCGGAGGCGAACTCGGACCCGATGACGCCGCCGCCGAGGATGATGGCGGACTTCGGGGTGTAGTCGAGCTCCAGGGCCTCGGTGGAGGTCATGATCTTGCCGCCGATGGGCAGGCCGAAGGTCTTGGCCTCGGAGCCGGATGCCAGGATGATGTTCTTCCCGGTGTAGCGGGACCCCCCGACCTCGATCTGGTTCTGGGAGACGAGCTTGCCCTCACCTTCGATGACCTGCACCTTGCGCATCTTCAGCAGACCGGTGAGGCCCTTGTACTTTCCGGCGACGATGCCGTCCTTGTAGGACTTCACCCCGGCCATGTCGATGGACTCGAGGGTCGTGTGGACGCCGTACTTGGCGGAGTTGCGGGCGTCATCCGCCAGCTCGGCGGCATGCAGGTACGCCTTCGTCGGGATGCAGCCCCAGTGCAGGCAGGTGCCGCCGAGTTTGGCCTTCTCGATCAGCCCCACGGTCATCCCGTACTGGACGGACCGCAGTGCGGCGGCGTAGCCGGCGGAGCCACCGCCGAGGATGAGTACGTCGAATTCCTGGGCGGTTGCCTCTTCGGCCACGATGGTGCTCCTCACAATCAGGTGCCAGGGTCTCCGGCACCCTTCGGGGTTGGGGTGATGATCCCGTCGGGATCGTCGCTGTGATGCCTCGGTTTTACCTTAGCCGCACGGGACCACTGCCTTCTACTTCCCGCGCGGCAGACCCGCACGCCGTTCGAGGTAGGACACCAAAGTCCGGACCATGACGCCGGTGGCGTCCTTGGGTGTGTATCCGTAAGCGCCGGAATCGTTGAAGGACGGGCCGGCGATGTCCAGGTGGGCCCAGGGCGTGGGCCCGGCCTGGGCAGCCTCGGGGGCGCGGCCGGCGTCGACGAACTCGCGCAGGAAGGCCGCGGCCGTCATCATGCCGCCGAAGCGGTCGCCCACATTGGACAGGTCCGCCACCGTGGAGTCCAGTGAGGCTCGCTGGTCCTCCGGGATCGGCATGGCCCAGGCGGTCTCCCCGCTGGCGTCGGCGGCGGCCACGAGCTCGGTACGCAGGCCCTCCGTGCCCATCACCCCGGTGGTCCGGTTGCCGAGGGCGATCATCTGTGCGCCGGTGAGGGTCGCGATGTCGATCACCGCGTCCGGCGTCTCATCGGTCGCGGCCACCAGCCCGTCGGCCATCACCAGGCGGCCCTCGGCGTCGGTGTTCATGACCTCGACGGTCTTGCCGCCATACATCGTGATGACGTCGGAGGGGCGCTGGGCGGTGGCGGAGGGCATGTTCTCGGCCATGCACAGCCAACCGGTGACCTTGACGGGCAGCTCGAGTTCGGCCGCGGCCGCGACCACGGACGCCACGGTCGCCGCGCCGGCCATGTCCGACTTCATCGTGGTCATCGACGTCGGCGGCTTCAGGGACAGGCCGCCGGAATCAAAGGTGATGCCCTTGCCGACGAAGGCGATGTGCGGCGCGTTCCGGCCGGCCGCCGCCGGCGAGTACTCGAGTTTGACCAGCCGCGGGGGCCGCATGGATCCCTTGCCCACGTTGAGGATGCCGCCGAATCCGTCCTTCTCCAGCTTCTTCTCGTCCCACACCGTGACCTTGACCGGCAGCGGCCGCATGGCCTCGGTCACCTCCTCGGCGAAGGACGCCGGGAACAGGTGGGACGGGGGCGTGTTGACCAGGTCGCGGGTCGCACGGACCGCGCGGGCCACGACGGCGGCGCGCTGCAGCACCGGCCCGGTCACCTTGGGCTTCAGGGACGTCACGACGGAGGCGCGCTCCACCGGGTTCTTCGCCTTCGCCCGGGCCTCGACCGAACGGAAGGCGGTGAACGAGTATGCGGCCAGGGCGGCACCCTCGGCGACCGCTCCCAGCAACTCAGGGGTCTCGGCCGGCAGGCCCAGGGCCACGGAGGGGGTGCCCGAGAGCTGGCGGACGGCGGCCCCGGAGGCTCGGCGCACGGCCTCGGTGGACACTCCCGCACCGGGCTCGCCGGTGATCCGGCCGACGCCGGTCAGCACCAGCAGGGGGAAGGGCAGGGGGTCCAACCCCGGGATCCGCACGACCTCGTCGGCGGCGCCCGTGACGCCGAGCACCTCGAGCGAGTCCGCCAGGGCGCGCGCGCCGGCGTCGGGAAGAGGGTTCGGCAACAGCACCGGCCCGTCCTCAGTGGAGCAGACGCCGACGACCAAGGCCGAGGCGGCATTCTTGCTGTTGGGTGACAGCTTGGGTCCGATGGCGGTCAGGACAGGGCTGAAATCGTTGATCACGTGGGTGGTTCCCCTCGATGGCGATGAGCATGGGCAGTGGTTCCGGGTCTGCCTCGATCCTAGCCACGGAATACGCGCAGGCCACAGTACGTTGGTATCACCAACAGGGGTCGGAGCCGCTGGCCGGCCCGGCCCCGATGCACTGCCCCTCACCCGAGGCACCGGAAGGACGCACCATGCAGGATCCCACCACGCTGTTTTCGCTCGAGCCGGCCGGCCGCGACCTGTTGGCCGGTGGCTTCGACGGTGCCACAGCGCTGCGCGGCCTGGGCATGCTGGCCGTCTTCGGCGGCCACATGGACGCCGGTCACCTCTCCGAACAGGTGCGGGACACCGTCTTCGACTCGTTGGACCACAAACTGCTGGCCAGCTTCGACGCGGACCAGCTGGTCGACTACCGCTCCCGCCGACCACAGATCACCTTTGACGGGGAGCGCTTCCGCGACTACCAGACCCCTCGACTGCAACTGCACCTGGTCTCGGACGCCCTGGGGCGGCCCTTCCTGCTGCTCTCCGGACCTGAACCGGACTACCAGTGGGAGCGTTTCGTCTCCTCGGTGCTGTTCCTGGTGGAGAAGCTGGACGTCAAGCTCGTCGCCCTGATCGACGCCGTGCCGATGCCCGTGCCACACACCCGGCCTCTCGGCGTGACGGCCCACGGAAACCGTGACGAACTGGTGGCGGGCCTGTCCACGTGGAGCCCCCAGGCACGCATGGTGTCCGGTGTCGGCCAGCTGCTGGAGCTGCGGCTGGACGAGCACCACCGCGGAACCACCGGCTACACCCTCCACGTCCCGCACTACCTCAACGATGCCGCCTACCCGCAGGCCGCCGTCGCCGCACTGGAGTACGTGGGGGCCGCCCTGGGCCTCATGCTCCCCACCGAGGAGTTGCGCGAACGGGGCCGCGAGGTGGACCGCGAGCTCGACCGTCAGACCGGCTCCTCCCGTGAGGTGAGCGCCATGGTGGAGGGCCTGGAGAAGAACTTCGACCAGAACTCGCCGGGGGCCGGCCGCTCCCTGCTGGTGGGTCCGGACGAGCAGGTCCCGGACGCCGAGGAGCTGGGCGCGGCCGTTGAGGAATACCTACAGAGCCAGCCGCGCCATGCGCTGGACGCCGGTGGGGGCGAGCGGCCCGAGGACGGAGGCGCTGAGGCGGACCCCGATGGCTCCGAGGATTCCGCCGCCCCAGCCGACCCCGAGGACGGCCCGGCGGAGGGGCCGGACAGCCGCCCCCGGGACTAGACCGCTACTCCACACCCGGCCGAGACCGCCCACAGCCCCACAACCGGGGGTGTGGGCGGTTCCGTGTCCGGGAGGGAGGCGGAAGCGTGGAGGCCATGCACACAGATCTCCCCGACGACCGCGTCCGTCCCGGCCTGCCCGCCTCGATCCCCGCTCCGGTCCAGGCCGCCGGCGTGGCCGATCTGGTCAGCTACATCCAGCACACCCTGGGTTTTCCGCCACGCCACAGTCTGGCGGCCATCAGCATGACGGGCCGGAACCTCGGCGCCGTCCTGCGGTGTGACTGGAACCCCGGCACGGTGAGGACCTGGGCGGACCACACGGCCTACGCCCGCCAGTTCGCCGGCCATCTGGCCCGGGACCAGCGCGCGAACGGATGCGTGGCCGTGCTGTTCCGTGATGATGACGGCCGGCAGCCAGAGGAGGATCCGACCAGCGGGTCGGATCGCCTGCTGGCAGCAGCGCTGGAACGCGAACTCAGTGAGGCCGGTCTGCCGCTGATGGAACTCTGGTTGGTGGCCAGGGGCCGCCTATGGCACGTGGACTGTCCCGAGCCCGGATCGTGCTCCGGCCACGGCTCACCGGTGTCCTGGGTCGAGACCAGCGTCGTCAACGCCTCGCTGATCGTGGAGGGGTCCGTGGTGGAGGAGGAGCCGGTCGGCAGTGGGTTGCCGGCCGCCGCGGAGGACTTCTCCGTGGAGCTCACCTGGGCACTGCGGAACGTCGTGGAGATCGGCTGCGAGGTCGGCGCCGAGGACGAGGCCGAGGAGCACGAGGAGCTGGTCTACTGGCTCGAGGCCTGGGAACGGGTCCTGGCGGGCGAAGGGCTTCCGGAGCAGCCGACCGAGAGGGCCATCCTCATGGCCGGACTGCTCCTGGTCGAACGGCGGGACTGCCTGCTCGCCGCAGCGAGCTTCACCCTGGAGCGCGCCCTGTCCGGTGCGGCCTGGATCGGCACCCTGCCCGTGGAGGCGTCGTTGGCCTTCGATGCCGAGCCCCGCGAGGTCAACGGGGTGCTCTACTCCTCCGTCATCCTCGCCGCCAGCCGCCGCTCGCCGGATTGGGAGCGTGTCGCCCACCTCAAGAACGCCTGCACAGGGCTGCTGCCGGAGGCCGCCGGCCCGGTGGCGTCGGCTCTGCGGTGCCTGGCAGCCTGGGTCGAATGGGCGCGGGGCCGTGGTTCTGCCGCCGGCAGGATCCTGCACGAGTGCCGGCACGAAGACCCGGACTACCCGCTGGGACAGCTGCTGGGGGAGATCGTGGACCGGGGGATGCTGTCCGGTTGGGCCGCCCGGCGTGAGACCGCCTGGTCGGCCACGGCCCGCAGGACGGGCTGATACCTCCATGCGCGCGGCCGGCCTGGACCTCTGGGCGGCGCGCGGGAGCCCCTGATGCGCCAACCCGGTGTGGGCCGTGGCATAATCGGCGGGGCCGACCCCGGCTCACGTTGACATCCCTCCGCCCGCTCGATCCCCGGACAACACCCCGGGGTACGGGAAAATCCGAGCGGACGGGAACAAAAGTGCCAGGGGGGTCGTTGACCACATGAAGACCCTGCGTCCGCGGGTCCGGAAGAACGGGATCGTCATCCCGGAGCCTCCGGGTGCAGTTCCAGCGGATTTGACAGGGTCATAGTGGTGTTGACCGTTAGGGGCCCTCCGGGATGCCCGTACGAAAGGTATTGAGTGACTACTTCTTCCAAGAAGACCGAGACGCAGGGCAGCACGGCCGTCGAGGACGCCGTTGCGGAGGACCAGGGGGCGGCCAAGGCCACCGCTCGGACGTCCGCCCCGAAGTCGAGTGCCACGAAGACCACGGCGACCAAGGCCGCCGCGAAGTCCGGGCGGGCCAAGGCTACGGCTGCGAAGCCCTCCGAGGAGGCCGTGGACGCCACCGACTCCGACGCAGAGACCGATGAGGCCACGGAGACGCCGGCGGCCTCGGCCGAAGCCGAGGAGACGAGGACCCGCGGTGGATTCGTCGTGTCCGATGCGGAGGACGACGCCCCCGTCCAGCAGGTGGTGTCCGCCGGTGCCACGGCCGACCCGGTCAAGGACTACCTCAAGCAGATCGGCAAGGTCGCGCTGCTCAACGCGGAACAGGAAGTCGATCTGGCCCTGCGTATCGAGGCCGGCCTGTACGCCGAGCACAAGATGAAGGACGAGCCCCCCACGGAGGCCCGGCTGCGGCGGGACATGGAACTGGTCATCGCCGACGGTCGCCGTGCGAAGAACCACCTGCTGGAGGCCAACCTGCGCCTGGTCGTCTCCCTGGCGAAGCGTTACACCGGGCGCGGCATGCTGTTCCTGGACCTCATCCAGGAGGGTAACCTCGGCCTGATCCGTGCCGTGGAGAAGTTCGACTACACCAAGGGCTTCAAGTTCTCCACCTACGCCACGTGGTGGATCCGCCAGGCCATTACCCGCGCCATGGCGGACCAGGCCCGCACCATCCGCATCCCGGTCCACATGGTCGAGGTCATCAACAAGCTCGCCCGCGTGCAGCGTCAGATGCTCCAGGACCTGGGCCGGGAGCCCACCCCGGAGGAACTGGCCAAGGAACTGGACATGACCCCGGAGAAGGTCGTCGAGGTCCAGAAGTACGGCCGCGAGCCCATCTCCCTGCACACCCCCCTGGGTGAGGACGGCGATTCCGAGTTCGGCGACCTGATCGAGGACTCCGAGGCCGTGGTGCCCGCCGACGCCGTGAGCTTCACGCTCCTGCAGGAGCAGCTGCACTCGGTCCTGGACACCCTCGCCGAGCGCGAAGCGGGTGTGGTGGCCATGCGCTACGGCCTGACGGACGGCCAGCCGAAGACGCTGGACGAGATCGGCAAGGTCTACGGGGTCACCCGCGAGCGCATCCGCCAGATAGAGTCCAAGACCATGTCGAAGCTGCGCCACCCCTCGCGCTCCCAGGTCCTGCGCGACTACCTGGACTGAGCCCGATCATCCCGAGCCGGCCGCGCTCTGCACTGTCAGGTGAGGAGCCCCGGCCGGCGGGATGTCCACCGCAGCACGAAGG
>NZ_JALDXU010000091.1:0-13230 GCF_032154715.1 Citricoccus sp.
TCTCCCTCGGCCCACGGCCGCAGGGAGACGCCCGCTGGGAGCTGGGGGCCGGCGTCGGGAACCGTCATCTGTACCCCGCCCCTTACTTGGACAGCCGCTCGAACAGCCAGCCGCGCACCTGGTCCAGGGACACGCGCTCCTGAGACATGGAGTCGCGTTCACGGATGGTGACGGCCTGGTCCTCGAGGGAGTCGAAGTCCACGGTGATGCAGAACGGGGTGCCGATCTCGTCCTGGCGGCGGTAGCGGCGGCCGATGGCGCCGGCGTCGTCATAGTCGATGTTCCACACGCCCCGGAGCTCATCCGCCAGCCGCTTGGCGGTGGGCACGAGCTCCTCCTTGCGGGAGAGCGGCAGGACGGCGGCCTTGACCGGGGCCAGCCGCGGATCGAGGCCGAGCACGGTGCGCACATCGGTGCCGCCCTTGGTGTTGGGCGCCTCCTCCTCGCGGTAGGCGTCCACCAGGAAGGCCATCATGGACCGCGTGAGCCCGAAGGACGGCTCGATCACGTACGGGGTGTAACGCTCCCCCGAGGTCTGGTCGAAGTACTGCATCTTCGTGCCGGAGGCATCGGTGTGGGAGTTCAGATCGAAGTCCGTGCGGTTGGCGATGCCCATGAGCTCGCCCCACTCGGAGCCGGCGAACCCGAACTTGTACTCCAGGTCGATCGTGGCATCGGAGTAGTGGGCCCGCTCGCCGTCCGGGACGTCGAAGCGGCGCATGTTGTCCGGGTTGATGCCCAGATCGATGAACCAGTTCCAGCAGGCCTCCACCCAGGTGTTGAAGTGCTCTGTGGCGGCCTCGGGGTGGGTGAAGTACTCGATCTCCATCTGTTCGAACTCGCGGGTGCGGAAGATGAAGTTGCCCGGGGTGATCTCGTTGCGGAATGCCTTGCCGATCTGGCCGATGCCGAACGGGGGCTTGCGCCGGGAGGCGTTGACCACGTTGAGGAAGTTCACGAAGATGCCCTGGGCGGTCTCGGGGCGCAGGTAGTGCAGGCCCTCCTCGTTGTCCACGGGCCCTAGGAACGTCTTCATCAGCCCGGAGAACATCTGCGGCTCGGTCCACGATCCGCGGGTGCCGCAGTCGGGGCAGGCGATCTCGTCCATACCACCCATGCCGCCGGTGGGGGCGCGGCCCTTCTTGGCCACGAAGCCTTCGATGAGGTGGTCCTGGCGGTGTCGCTTGTGGCAGGACGTGCACTCGACCAGCGGGTCGGTGAAGGTGGCCACGTGACCGGAGGCGTTCCACACGGCCGAGGGCAGGATGATGGCGGAGTCGAGACCGACCATGTCCTCACGGCCGCGCACGAACGTGTTCCACCACTGCGTCTTGATGTTGTCCTTGAGTTCCACACCCAGGGGCCCGTAGTCCCACGCCGAGCGGGAGCCGCCGTAGATCTCTCCGGCCTGGAACACGAAGCCGCGTCGCTTCGCGAGGGAGATGACCTGGTCGAGGGTGGTCTTGGGGGCCATGGGGGCATCACATCCGTGTCTGTTACTTCGGCCGCTGGCTGCGGTCAGCGCACTGGAGCCGGCGCGCGGGGCACGCCAGCGTTCGGGTTACCGAGCCAGTCTAGGTCCCCTGCGGGCCGCGGCTGGTGCACCGGCACGGATCTCGGGCCACAATGGAGGTATGTCCGAACACCCGAACCCCGAGACCCCTCACCGTCACCGCCGCGCCCCCGAGGCCCCGTCCGCCCACCCGGCACCGCTGGAGATCCGCGACCGGATGATCCGCCTGGGGCAGGCCCTCAAGCTGGCCAACCTGGTGGAGGACGGGGCGGACGCCCGCGCGGTGATCGAGGCCGGCCTGGTCCAGGTCAACGGGGACCCGGAGACCCGCCGCGGCCGCCAGCTGCACCCCGGAGACGTGTTCGAGTTCTCCGGCGAGGCCGTGAAGGTGGTCCCCGCCGGGGGCTGAAGACGCTGGGTCCTTGCGCGGGCTATTTCACCACGTAGTCCAGGAACTCCCCCACGTGGCGCAGTTCCTGCGGGCCGATGCCGTGGCCGATCCCCGCGTAGAGCACCTTGGTCATGTTCACGTGCTCGTTCATCCAGGCGTGCGTGTACTCGATCTTGTCCGGGGTGATGACCGGGTCGGCCTGGTCCCGGCCCCAGAACACCGCGGGCTTGGCGGCCTTGACGGCCTCGTCCTCGAAGAAGCCGGCCAGCGGGCCCGCTCCGGAGACCTCGGAGGGCGCGACGCCGGACTCGGGCTCCGCGGCGTCAGCACCAGGTGCCAGTGCCGGGTCGATCGCGAACCCGGAGAGCCCGACGACGCAGGCGTAGGCCTGCGGTTCCCGGCGCAGCAGCGAGGTGGCCATCGCCATGCCCATGGAGAATCCCAGCAGGGAGGTGCTCGCGAAGTTCGGGCGCTGGGCGGCCACCCACTCCTGGAGGTCTTCGATGGCGGCCCGCACGGCCAGCGGTGAGGACTGCAGGGAGTTGGTCAGCGGGAACCACGTGTAGCCGCCGTGGTCCATGATCAGCGGCGCCCGCACGGAGGCGATCGTGAATTTCTCCGGCAGCTCCGGGACGATCCCGAACAGGTCATTCTCGTCCGCCCCGTAGCCGTGCAGCACCACCAGCAGGTGGGTTCCCCTGCGTTCAGCCTCGGGCCGGGACCATCGAACGAACGGCTCGGTGGGCTCGGGGTGGGACGGGTCGGGAGTCTGCGATGCGGTCATGATCTCAGCGTAGGCGAGGAGTCCGGGACGAGTTCTGGCGGGACAGCGAAGTGACCGATGGGTAACCGGGCCTTTAGGATCGTGGCATGTCTGGTTCCTCGGCTTTCCCGGCTTCCTCGGACTCCGTGCGTTCCGTGCACTCCGACGCGCCCCTGCACCCGATTCATCCCTGGCGCCGCTACGTGGCCCTGGGTGATTCGTTCACCGAGGGCATCGGCGACCCGGACCCGCAGCGGCCCGGCTCTCACCGCGGCTGGGCGGACCGGGTGGCCGAGGAGCTCGCCCACCGGGTCCCGGACGGCGAGCACTTCTCCTATGCCAACCTGGCCATCCGCGGCCGGCTGATCGACCAGATCGCCGCCGAGCAGACCACTCCGGCCCTCGAGCTCAACCCAGACCTCATCACCCTCTGCGCCGGCGGCAACGACGTGATCCGGCCGGGCGGAGACCCGGACGCGATCGCGGAGAGGCTGGACCGCCTCGTCGGGAACCTCGCCGCCAGCGGCGCCACGGTGGTGCTCTTCACCGGCCCCGACATCCGGGATACCCCCGTGATGGGCCGCATCCGCGGCAAGGTGGCCATCTACAACGAGAACGTGCACACCGTGGCCCTGCGGCACGAGGCCGTGGTGGCGGATCTCTGGGCGCTGCGGGACCTGACCCGCAAGGACATGTGGGCCGAGGACCGGCTGCACTTCTCCCCCACGGGGCACCACACGATCACCGCCATGGTGCTGGAGACCCTCAACGTTCCCCACGACCTGGTGCCGTTGGAGCCCAAGCCACCGGTGCCGCGCTCCTGGCGTCAGGCAGCCACCCAGGACGTGCTCTGGGCCCGTGAGCACCTGATGCCCTGGGTGCTGCGGCGGTTGCGGCGCCAGTCCTCCGGGGACGGGCTGTCCCCGAAGCGGCCGCTCGCTGAGCCGATGTTCGGCCACCCCATGCCGCCGGGCGCGGACGCCTCCGGATAAGAGGGCTGTCAGCCTCGGGCCGAGTCGATATCGGTCGCTCGGGACAGGGCCGGGGTGTCCGGCATCGGAGGCGTCGCGTAGGGTCGACGCGAAAGAGGACACCGGCAGGAACTGCCGCCCGACAACGAGAGGACCAGGGCGATGAGCGAGCCGGAACAGGAGAATCAGGATGTCACCGTGCTGGACAATCCTGAGAAGGGCCGCTTCGACGTGACTGTCGACGGCGCACATGCGGGCTTCTCTCTGTATCAGGACACCCGCGCCTCCGGTACCGACCAGCGCATTTTCTACCACACCGTGATCTTCGACGATTTTGAGGGTCGCGGCCTGGCCGGGATCCTGACCAAAGCCGCGCTGGGTACGAGTGTCCAGTCCGGACATCGGTTGGTCGCGGTGTGCCCCTACGTGAAGAAGTGGGTGTCCACGCACCACGACTACTCCGACTCGCTCGACCCGGTAGGGCCGGAGCACCTCGACGCTCTCCGGTGACACGAGACCGTTACCGTTACCCAGCAGCGACGGAAAGGCACCCCAGATGAGAACCCCGGTTCCCGACTATCTCGACGAGGTGCTGGACGCGCTCCGCGGGGACTCCACCGGCGCCCCGGCGAACTACATCCCGGAACTGGCCACAGCGGACCCGGATAAGTTCGCGCTGTCCATCACCACCACGAGCGGCAGCACCTACGCGGCGGGTGACGTGGACACGGAGTTCTCCATCCAGTCGATCTCCAAGCCGTTCGCGTACGCTGCGGCGCTGATCGACCGAGGATTCGAGCGCGTGCTTGAGTCCGTCGGCGTCGAGCCCTCGGGCGAGGCGTTCAACGAGCTCTCCCTGGAAGGAGACACCCACCGGCCCAAGAACCCGATGATCAATGCCGGGGCGATCGCCACCCATTCCCTCCTCGGCGCCGCCGGCGCCGGGCAGGACGATCGGGTCGAGCGCGCCCGCCGTCTGTTCTCCCGACTCGCCGGGCGTGAGCTGCGCGTCGACGAGCAGGTGTGCGCCTCCGAGCTCGGCACCGCCCATCGGAACCTCGCGATCGCCCACATGCTGCACAACTACGGCATCCTCGAGGGCGACGTGCACTCGATCGTCGAGGGCTACACACGGCAGTGCTCGATCCTGGTCAACGTGCGGGATTTGTCGATGATGGCAGCGACCCTTGCCACCGGTGGAGTGCAGCCCGTCACGGGTGACCGGGTGCTGGAGTCCGACGTCGCCCGCCAGGTGATGGCCGTCATGGCGGGCGCCGGGATGTACGACGCCGCGGGTGACTGGCTCACCCGCGTGGGCATCCCCGCCAAGAGCGGCGTGGCCGGCGGGATGGTGGGCGTCCTGCCCGGCCAGGTGGGCATCGGGGCGTTCTCGCCTCGCCTGGACGCCCACGGCAATAGCCAGCGCGGACGCCGCGCCTTCGAGCGGCTCTCGCAGGACATGGGCATGCACCTGTTCTCCTCGGACCGCGGACGGCTGGACTCGGTCGGCTCGGACACGCACAACGGAACCACCACTTTCAGGCTCCAGGGGAACGTGCAGTTCACCGCGGCCGCCGAACTGCTGGATCTCATGGCCGAGGTCGAGAACGGGAACGTCGTCCTGGACGTATCGAGGGTGCACTCGTTCAGCGACGTAGGTCGCCGCATGACCCTCGAGGGATTGCGCCGCCTCCGGCTCGACGGCCGCGGCATCGCGTTGCGTGACCCTTCGACGACCCTGCCCGATCCCGATCTGGGCGACGGCACTTATCCGGAGGAGTCGGCCACGGGGGGCCTTCAGGTGTGATCCGCTGCAGTCCCCGTCCCACCCTGAGCCGGTAACCAGGACGTGCACTGGGCGAAGCTGGGTACTGGGGCGGTGATATTCCGGGATCCGCTTGCCCCGCCGGCACGGAAGCCATGCACCGGAGGTAGCGGGATTCCGGATCCGCGCCTAGCGTGGGTGCTCCCACGGCACTGTGACGTCCTCTTCCCACGGCCGCCGTCGACAGGTGAGACGGCCATGTAGCCACGCGGCCCCCACCGAAAGACCGAAGGGGTATCGACCGATGGCCACGACTCAACCCGAGGCGGTGCGGGACACCGCCTCCGATCTGCTGCTCAACCCGGACCATTGCGTGCTGGCGTGGACTCCGGGCGGCGCAAAGAGGTGATCGCCGCCGGCACCCATCCGGTGACCGCGACCTCTTCCGGCTCGGAGTTGATGCGCCATGGGGCGCGGTCCGACTCCGACATCCTGCGCACGGTGATGCAGTCGTATTTCCCCGAACGACACCGACTCCGGCAGAAGGGCTGACCGTCATGACCACGGCGGACACTCGGGCGTACCCCGGCAGCGGAGTTGACGGATCCGCGCCGCGTTTCGAGGGTTTGCGGGCCTTGTTCATCAATGCGACCCTGAAACGCTCGCCGGAGCCGAGCAACACCGACGGCCTCGTGCGGATCAGCGCCCGGATCATGCGTGAACACGGCGTACAGGTCGAGGAGATCCGGGCTGCTGACCACGAGATCGCCACCGGCGTGTGGCCGGACATGACCGAGCACGGCTGGGATACCGATGCGTGGCCGCCGATCTACCGGCAGGTGGCAGCCGCGGACATCCTGGTGCTCGCTGGCCCGATCTGGCTCGGGGACAACAGCTCGGTGATGAAGCGGGTGATCGAGCGGCTGTACTCGTGCTCCGGCCTGCTCAATGAGCACGGTCAATATGCTTACTACGGTCGTGTCGGTGGCTGCCTGATCACCGGCAACGAGGACGGCGTCAAGCACTGTGCCATGAATGTGCTCTACAGTCTGCAGCACCTCGGCTTCACGATCCCGCCCCAGGCCGACGCGGGCTGGATCGGTCCCGCCGGACCAGGCCCGTCATACCTCGACCCGGGCTCGGGCGGGCCGGAGAACGACTTCACCACCCGCAACACCACGTTCATGACCTACAACCTGCTCCACCTCGCGTCTATGCTGCACGCTGCCGGGGGCGTGCCCGCGTACGGGAATCGGCGCAGCGAGTGGGACGCCGGCTGCGCACCGGACCAGGGCAACCCGGAACACCGATAGCCGCCACGGCAAGGAGAGACCATGAGCACAGAGGCCCCGGAATCCGGACGGGCCTGGCCCCGGTTGCGGGTCGAGGACTGGACCGCGACCCGTGAGACCCTGCACCTGTGGACCCAGATCGTGGGCAAGATCCGGCTCGCGCACGCGCCGCTGGTCAACCACTGGTGGCAGGCGACCCTCTACGTCAGTCCGCGCGGACTGACCACCGGCAGCATCCCCGCAGCGCACCGGCTGTTCGAGATCGAGTTCGACTTCATCGACCACAGCCTCCGGATCCGTTCCAGCGACGGCGGCGAACGGGCCTTCCGACTGGAGGCCAAACCGGTGGCGCAGTTTCACGCGGAGACCCTCCAGGCCCTCAGAGGACTGGGCCTCGATACGGAGATCTCGTCCGGCCCCAACGAAGTGGACCCGGCGATCCCGTTCGCCGCGGACACCGAACACGCCTCTTACGACCCGGACGCGGCACGCCTGTTCTGGGAGCAGCTGGTCCAGGCTCACCGGGTGATGGGCGAGTTCCGCTCCCACTTCACCGGAAAAGTCAGCCCGGTGCATCTGTTCTGGGGTTCGCTGGACCTTGCCTGCACCCGGTTCTCCGGACGCGAGGCCCCGGAACACCCCGGCGGCGCCCCCAATTGCGGTGACTGGGTGATGGTGGAGGGCTACTCCCACGAGCTGAGCAGCTGTGGATTCTGGCCGGGCGGGGGTGATGAGGGCGCGTTCTACGCCTATGCCTACCCCGAGCCGGAGGGTTTCGCTAACCACCCGGTCCGCCCCGATGCCGCCTACTACAGCCCCGAGAACGGGCAGTTCCTGCTGCCCTACGAAGCAGTGCGCACGGCCGAGGACCCGGACCAGACCCTGTTGGACTTCCTGCACACCACGTACATCGCAGCCGCCGACCGCGGCAACTGGGACCGGGTCCGCTTGGAGAGCGACCCCAGCCGGTGGAACCACCTCCGCTAGCCGCGCAGCGCGACCGCTACGACAACTGGCTGCGCCGACCCGTCAAGGAGACACACCGATGGCGACCCACGGCACGACTGTAGGAGCATCTGTCGCCAACCGGATGGCCGGGTACACCTAGAGGCCGAGGGTCCGCTTCATCTCCGCGGCCACCTGGTCCAGGTCCGTCAGGAACCCGTCATGTCCGATCGGCGAATCGATCATGTGGACCGGGACGTCACCGGGCAGCTGGCGGGCGAGCTCCTGGGACTGGCCCGGAAAGTACAGGCGGTCGGACTCGACGGCGGCGATGAACGGTGTCGCCCGGAGGGAGCCCAGCACCTCCGCCTCGGGGCCGCGGCCGCGGGAGACGTCATGGCTCATCAGGGCCTCGGTCAGCACCAGATAGCTGTTGGCGTCGAAGCGCTTGATCAGCTTGGCTGCCTGGTAGTCCAGGTAGGACTCGACCTGATAGCGCCCCTGCCGCCGGACCGGCTCCCCGAACGGGTTCTCCTCGGGCTGCGCGGCTCGGCCGAAGCGGGCGACCATGTCCGGTTCGGACCGGTAGGTGATGTGCGCAATCTTGCGGGCGATGCCCAGCCCGCCGTCCGGAGTCGGGCCCGGGTAGTAGTCCCCGCCGCGGAAGTTCGGGTCCAGGGTGATGGACTGCACCTGCGCCTGGGCGAAGGCGATCTGTTCGGCGGTCGAGTGCGCTCCGCAGGCGATGACGGCCATGCCGGCTACACGGTCCGGGTAGGTGGTGGCCCACTCCAGGGCGCGGGCACCTCCCATGGAGCCGCCGATCACCGCCTGAAAACGCTCGATGCCCAGCGCGTCGGCCAACCGCGCCTCGGCGTGGACGGAGTCGCGGATGGTGGTGAAGGGGAAGCGGGAGCCCCAGGGGGTGCCCTGCGGGTCCAGCGAGGACGGTCCGGTACTCCCGTAGCAGCCGCCGAGGATGTTCGGGGCGATGACGAACCAGGTGTCGGTGTCGATGGCGCAGCCGGGCCCGACGACACCTTCCCACCAGCCCTCTTCCGGATCGCCGGAGGAGGCCGCCACGTGCGTGGACCCGGTCAGGGCATGCAGCACCAGCACGGCGTTCGACTTCTCGGCGTTGAGCGTGCCCCAGGTCTCGTAGGCGATCTCCGCCTCCGGCAGGTGCCCGCCGGTCTCGAAGTCCAGGGCACCGATGCGCTGGGTGTGCAGGCCGCCCTGGGGCAGGCCTGTGGCGGTCGGCTGGGGGGTGGTGGTGGTCATGCGAATACCTCCGGACCTAGGCGCTCACGTCGGCCGCGGCGAAGCCGTTGTCAAGATCGGCCAGGATGTCCTCGATGCTCTCCACGCCCACGGAGAGGCGGACCAGGCCGGGGGTCACGCCGGTGGCACGCTGCTCCTCCTCGGTGAGCTGGGAGTGCGTGGTGGACGCCGGGTGGATGACGAGTGAGCGGACGTCACCGATGTTGGCCACGTGGTGGTGCAGGCGCAGCGCGTCCACGAAGCGCGCCCCGGCCTCGAGTCCGCCGGCGATCTCGAAGGAGACGAAGCCGGCCGGCCCCTTCGGCAGGTACTGCTTCGCGCGCTCGTGCCAGGGGCTGGAGGCCAGCCCGGGGTAGATCACCGTCTCGGCCAGGGCGTGGCCCTCCAGGTATTCGGCCACCTGCCGGGCGTTCGCGACGTGGCGTTCCATGCGCAGGGACAGTGTCTCGAGGCCCAGGTTGAGCAGGAAGGCGTTGAAGGGGCTGATCGCGCTGCCGTAGTCCCGCAGCAACTGGACCCGCGCCTTGAGCACGAAGGCCAGGTTGGCGCCGAGGATGCCGTCCACGCCGAGGTCCCTGGCGAAGACGATCCCGTTGTAGCTCTCATCCGGGGTGTTGAAGCCGGGGAAGCGCTCTGGCTGGGCGGCGAAGTCGAAGGTGCCGCCGTCCACGATCCCGCCGCACATCGCCGCGGCGTGGCCGCCGAGGTACTTGGTGGCCGAGTGCACCACGATGTCCGCACCGTGCTCGATCGGGCGCAAGAGGTACGGGGTGGCCAGGGTGTTGTCCACGATCAGCGGCAGCCCGGCGCCGTGGGCGACGTCGGCCACGGCGCGGATGTGCAGCACGTCCCCGCGGGGGTTGCCGAGGGTCTCACCGAACAACGCCTTGGTGTTGTCCTGGATGGCGTTCTGCCACGCCTCCGGGCTGTCCGGGTCCTGCACGAAGGTGGTGGTGATGCCGATCTTGGCCAGGGTGTGCTTGAACAGGTTCTGCGTGCCGCCGTACAGCGAGGCGGACACGACCACGTGGTCCCCTGCCCCGGCGAGGTTGAGGATGGAGAAGGTGGTGGCCGCCTGGCCCGAGGCCAGCAGCAGTGCCCCGACCCCGCCCTCGAGGGCGGCGATCTTGCCTTCGACGGCTTCCTGGGTGGGGTTGCCGATGCGCGAGTAGATCGGGCCGAGATCCTTCAGTGCGAACCGGTCCGCGGCGACCTCGGCGGAGGGAAAGTCGAAGGAGTTCGACTGGATGATCGGCAGCACCGTGGCGCCGTAGGGGTTCTCCTCCGGGATCCCGGCATGGACCTGGCGCGTCTCGAAGCCCCACTGGGCCGGATCGGCGGCCTCGGTGTTCGAGGCGTCAGGGGTGTTGGTGGGGGTGTCAGTCACGTGATGACTCCTGTCAGTCCAGGGCCACCTGCGTGGTGCCGTCGGGCAGGGACATCGTCCAGCAACCCGACGCGGCGTGGTGGCCCGCGCTTGCCGGTGCCGGTCGGCACCTGCCTGGTCCTCACCCGGGGCACCCCACCGCGAGCTGGAGGGTTGCCGGCCAGCAAGCCGGGGCTTGATGCTGGCACTCATGACCTTCATCAAGTCTGCCAGATCGGCTCCGGGGATTCATCCCCGCCCGCCCTGGAGCGTCGCATTGCGCCTCACGGTACTCGGCCATCGTGCTCAGAGGCGGCGGCGCTCAGCACCCGGCACTCGTGACCGGCCCACGATCAGACCTGGACTTCATCCCTGTGACCGCGGCCACATTTCAAGTGAGGTTAACCTAACCAGTCCGTGACTGCAGAAGGTGCGACGATATGGGCATGATGCGCCTCGATCACGTCTCGTACGCCGTTGGACCCGAAGAAGGACTTGCCGCCACGGTGGCCCGTCTCGCTGAAACGCTCGGCATCGAGCGCGTCAAGGGTGGTGTCCACCCCCGCTTCGGCACGCGCAACGCGATCTTCCCGCTGCGCAACCGCCAGTACCTCGAGGTGGTGGAGGTCTTGGACCACCCCTCCTCCGAGAAGGCCCCGTTCGGTCAAGCCGTGCGCGCCCGCTCCGAGATGGGCGGCGGCTGGATGGGCTGGTGCGTCACGGTGGACGACCTCGCCCCCTTCGAGGAGCGTCTGGAGCGCCAGTCCGTGCCCGGCAACCGCAAGTTCCCGGACGGCCGCGAACTCACGTGGCGCCAGATCGGCATCAAGGGCCTCATCGCCGATCCCCAGGTTCCGTATCTCTTGCGCTGGGATGAGGGCACCGAGGACCTGCACCCCTCGCAGGCCCACACGCCCCAGGCCGAACTGTCCTCCATCACGATCGCCGGTTCCCGCGACCGCGTGCGCGGGTGGCTGGGCCTGGACGATCCGGACGAGACGGTCGGGGACCTGAACGTGGTCTTCGAATCGCCCTCCGGCACGCCCGGCATCCTCGAGGTCACCTTCGATACTCCCAAGGGCACCGTCACCCTGTAATCCCTTCACTTTCAGTCGAGTTCGGGTGGGTTTTTTCGTCAGAAACCCACCCCAAGTCGACTGAAAGCCACGGTCAGGTGCCGGCGCCGAGCCGCCCGTCTCAGGTGCCGAACACCCCTGCCGCCACCAGCAGCGGGTACGCCACGAAGCCGGCCGCATCGAGCAGGAAGTGCGCGATCACCAACGGCATCACCCGCCGGTATCTCAGGTAGACCGCGCCGAACACCAGCCCCATCAGCAGGTTGCCGACCCCCGGGCCCACCCCCTGGTAGAGATGGTAGGCCCCGCGCAGGACCGCGCAGCCCACCACCACGGCCACCGGGTTCAGGGGCACGACGGCGCCGCTCGCCCAGGCGCGCAGCCCGCCGTCGGTGCCGGGCCGGTCGGGGTCGAGGCCGGACCGTAGCTGCTGAAGGTAACCGAGGCGGTCGAAGAGCCAGGCCACCACGATCACCTCCTCCAGCAACGCGTGCCGCAGGGCGGAGAGCAGCAGCACCGGGGTGGTCCACCAGTACTCGTTCAGGGCGCTGCCGACGATGGCCGTGGTGACGCCCGCGGCCCGTCCGGCCGCGTAGACCGCCAGGGTGCCGAGGCCGATCACCAGGAACAGTCCGACGCCAAGGCCCACGTCCCGGCCCGGCCGGCGGAAGTCCAGGCCGAAGGTGCGGAACGGGTTGCGCCCGCGGATCCACACCAGGTGCAGCACCAGCAGCACCGGGACCAGGGCGAAGCCGATGTCCAGCACCTGATATGTCAGGTCGAAGAGCTGCCGGTCGTCCAGCGCCGGGTTCAGGGTGGTGGTCTGCCCGGACAGGGGCGCCTGCGTCCACTTGTCGATGAGGTTGACGATCGCGTAGACCGCCGACTTCCCCAGGGACAGCGCCAGCACGATGACGATCTCCCAGCGCACCGCCCGGGCGGAGGGCGCCGCCAGGGCGTCGGACACCCTGGCCACGGCCGGTCGAGTCGGCGGGGTCGGGACGTTCGGCGCCGGAGACGAGGAAGCTGGAGTGGTCACGGCCCCAGTGTAGGAGTGTCCACTGCCCGCTCCGGCGTTCCGACCTCCTCATCCCGCCCCGGCGGCCGTCAGCCGCCGCGCTACCGTGGATCCATGGCCTCCGCACCGACTCCCGACGACGTCGCCGCCGCCTGCGCCGCGGCCGCCCGGCCCTTGGCCTCCGCCCTCGTCGCTGACGGCGGACTCGCCCGCCGACTGGCCGAGGCGGACTGGCCTGCCGGTGTGATCGACGAGGGCGGGCAGTTCCACCGGGTGCTCGTGCTGCCCGGCGTGGGCGCCGTGCGGATGACCCGCACTCGCGAGGCCGCGGCACACCTCAGCGGCCGCATGGCCGCCCTGCAGACCCTCAGCACGACGGCGGTGTTCCCCTTCGCTGTTCCTTTGCCCCTCACCGAGGTGGTCGGGGAGGCGGACGGGCTGCCGGCGGGAATGGCCGCCGTGGTGCAGCGGTATCTCCCGGGTGAGGCGCACCCTCCGCACACCGGTGACGTGCCGGTGTTGCGCGACCTGTGCCGGACCCTCGCCGGAATCGACACCACTTCCCTCACGCCGCACCTCGGTCCGCCGTTCGCCTACCGCGGCCCGTGGACGGCGGAGAAGGTGGCCGCGGTCCAGGCGGTGCCGTCGCTGCTGGCGGCGTCCCATGGGCCCGGTCTCTGGACCGACGGGTCACCCGAAGGCCCCGGCGACGCGGTCTCCGTGGGCCGTTGGGCCGAGACGGTGGCCACCCTGACCGCCACGCACACCGCGTGGACAGAGGATCCGGTGGTGCCACCGTCCCTGGTCCACGGGGACCTGGCCGGGCACAACATGCGGTGGCAGCGTGCA
>NZ_JALDXU010000092.1:0-13143 GCF_032154715.1 Citricoccus sp.
CACCACTACTGCCCGCAAAGCGGAGGGGAGGTCAGTTGTAGATGCCGATGACCCCGAACAGCACGCCCGAGGCCAGCATGACCAGAGACACGATGCAGGCGCGCCACAGCACCTTCTTGTGGTGGTCACCCAGGTCCACCTTGGCCATGGAGACCAAGAGCAGGATCGCCGGCACGAGTGGTGACTGCATGTGCACGGGCTGGCCGGTGATGGAGGCCCGGGCCATGTCCACGGCCGGGATCCCGTAGTGTGCTCCGGTCTCGGCCAGCACGGGCAGGATGCCGAAGTAGAACGCGTCGTTGCTCATGAAGAACGTGGCCGGGATGGAGATGATGCCGGTGAGCACCGCAAGGAACGGGCCCATCGAGTCCGGGATGACGTCCACGAGCCAGCTGGACATCGCGTCCACCATGCCGGTGCCGGTGAGCACCCCCGTCAGTACGGCGGCGGCGAACACCATGGACACCACGGCGACGATCGACGAGGAGTGGTTTCCGAGGACCTCGGCCTGCTTCTTGACGTTCGGGAAGTTCACCAGCAGGGCGATCGCGGTGCCGATCATGAACAGGTAGGCCAGCGGCACGACATGCATCACCAGCAGCACCATGATCACGGCGGTCAGCGAGAGGTTGAACCACAGCAGCTTCGGCCGCAGGGTGTCGCGGTCCGGGTCCAGGGCAGTGTTGGACATGTCTGGCCCGTCGGACCTGTCCGCATCTGCAGCGGTCCGCTCGAGGAGCGCGACGCCGGCCCGGGAGCCTGAGGCGCCCGAGGTCCCGGTGGGCAGCGGGTCGCCGGATGAGCCTCCGTGGCGGCCGGGGCCGTTGTCCGGTCGACCGCCGCGGCCGGAGCCGGACGCGTCCGCGGAGCCGGCCGGGCCGCCGTCGAGGTCCGCGACCGCCAGGGAATCCTTGCCGCTCCACCGCAGCGGGTCCTCGCGCCGCAGCCGGCGACGTTCGGACAGGCCCAGGAACCAGGCGAAGGCGAAGACCACGGCGAGGCCGACCGCCATGGAGGGGATCATGGGCACGAAGATGTCGCCGGCGTCCACGTTCAGCGCGGCGGCGGCGCGCACGGTGGGGCCGCCCCACGGAACGATGTTCAGGGTGCCGTTGGTCAGGCCCGCCACACAGGTCAGGACCACGGGGCTGAGGCCCAGGCGATGGTAGACCGGCAACAGGGCCGCGGTGACCACGATGAAGGTGGTGGACCCGTCCCCGTCGAGGGAGATGACGGCGGTCAGCAGGGCGGTGCCCATGACCACCTTGGCCGGGTCGTGGCCGACCACCCGGACGATCCAGTTGACCAGCTTGTCGAAGAGGCCGACGTCGATCATGATGCCGAAATAGGCGATGGCGAACATCAGCAGCGCTGCTGTGGGGGCCATCTGGCCGATGGCCTCGAGGATCATGTCCCCCAGGCCGAGCCCGGCGCCGGTGAACAGGCCGAAGATCGTGGGGACGAGGATCAGTGCCAACAGGGGCGTCATCCGCTTCGTCATGATGAGGGCCATGAAGGTGGCCACCATCGCGAAGCCCAGCAGGACGAGCATGGGTTCTCCTGGTTCGAGAGGGGTGCCGGCTTTCACCGGGGCGTGTGACGGGGACCACGGGGGCCCGCAGATTGCAGTCACCCTACGGTGACCCGGGCCACGGAAAGCGGTTGTGCTCGAAAGGGGGCGAAGAACCCGTTCGGCGCATTGTGTGCATTGTGCTCACGACTGTCCGGCGCGTTCTCCGCGAGCCGCCGGACCCTAGACTGACGGGCATGGATGAGCAGCGGCCCCTTCGGGGGACCTTCTCCGGGCGCATGACGGCCCTGGTGCTCGCCGCCGTGGCCGGCACGCTGGTGATCTGCCTGCTGGCCATCGTGTGGCTGACGGCCCAGCGGATCCACGATCAGGCGGAACAGCAGGCCCTCGGCATCGCCCGGTCCGTAGCCTCCATCCCGGACGTCCGTGAGCTGGTCGCCGCCCAGGCGGAACTCGAGACCCTGGACCCGGTGCAACTCGCCGGCGGTCCCCTGCAGGCCACCCTCGAGGGGGTGCGCGAGAGGACCGGGGCCCTGTTCGTCATCGCCACCGAAGACCGCGGGCTACGACTGGTCCACCCCAACCCGGACCTCATCGGCCAGCGGGTCAGCACCGACCCGGTGGCCCTGCGCGGGGTGGAGGACACCTCGACCGAACGCGGCACCCTCGGAGAGTCGGTGCGGGCCAAGGTGCCCGTCTGGTCCGCCGACGGAACGCGCGTGGTGGGGGAGATCAGCGTGGGTGTCGGCGTGGCCGCCGTCTCCGCGGACGTGCGCCAGGCCGCGGTGTCCGTGGCCGTCGTCGGGGTGGTGGGGCTCGGCCTTGCCCTGCTGTCCGCCGTGTACCTCAAGCGACGGTTGCGGCGCCTGACCCTGGGACTGGAACCGGACGAGATCGCCGCCTCCGCGCGGGACCAGGCGGCCGTGCTCTACGGGGTGCAGGACGGCGTGATCGGCGTCAGCCCGGAGGGGATCATCACGGTCCGCAACAAGGCGGCCCGCCTGCTGCTGGACCTGCCGCACCGAACCGAGCCGGGCGACGTGGTGGGCCGCCGCTATGACGAGTCCGGTCTGCCGGACGCGCTGACGGAGGCGGTCGCAGGAGCCCTGCAGTCCGGGGCATCGGCCACCGGCCTGCGGTTGGCCGTGGGTGAGTCCTCGATGATCGCCTCCGTGGTGCCCGTGCACCGGGACGGCGTCGATCTGGGCGGGGTGGTCATGCTGAAGGACACCACGGCGGTGGAGGCGCTCGGCAGCCGGCTGGACGCTGTGGAGACCATGGCCTCGGCCCTGCGCGCCCAGCGGCACGAGTTCGCCAACCGCCTCCACGCGCTCTCCGGCCTGCTGGCGGCCGGCCAACTGGAGGCGGCGCAGGAGTTCCTGCACCAGGTCATCGAGTCCGGCCCCGTGAAGGACCCCGTGCCGCGGATCGAGGCCGTGCAGGACACGTTCCTGCGGGCCTTCGTGGGCGCCAAGGGCGTGCAGGCCCACGAGCTCGGCGTGGAGCTGCGGGTGGGTCCGGAGACGTCGTTCTGGCAGACCGTGGTGGACCCCCAGGATGCGACGGCGGTGCTCGGCAACCTGGTGGACAACGCCGTGCGCGCGGCGCTGGAAGGCCATGACACCGGTCTGACTGGCACTGCCGGTCTGGCTGGCACAGCCGGTGCAGGCGTTCGGGCTGGCGCCGCCGGTACAGCCGGTCGAGCATCCGCCGTCCCGTGGGTCGAGGTCGACCTGCTGGGGGAGGGGGACACCCTGCACCTGGCGGTGGCGGATTCCGGCAACGGCGTGCCGACGGGCCTGGACGTCTTCGCTCCGGGTGCCACCACCCGGGACGGCGGGGAGCACGAGGCACACGGGCACGGCGTCGGGCTGTCCCTGGCCCGGCGGCTGGCGCGCCAGCGGGGCGGGGACGTATGGCTGGCCGATCCTGGAGGCAGCGGGCGCGGCGGTGGACGTGAAGCGGACATGGGGTCCGGCGCGGTGTTCTGCGCGCGGCTGCCGGGGGTCCTGGCCGGCACCGAGCCGGTCGGAGGACCATGATGAACGCGACGAGGATGAAAGGTCACTGATGACGGCACAGGAGAACGAGACCGCCCTCGGGCCGGACTTTCGGGTCCTCGTGGTGGACGACGACTTCCGGGTGGCGTCCATGCACGCCGCCTATGTGGACGCGGTGGCCGGCTTCACGTCGCTGCCGCCCGTGAACGATGCCCGCGTGGTGGCCCGCACTGTGGCGGAGACCCGGCCGGACCTGGTGCTGCTGGACCTCTACCTGCCCCATGTCTCCGGGCTGGATCTGCTGAGCGTGCTGGACGTGGACGCCTTCGTGCTCAGCGCGTCCGGGGAGGGCGAGTCGGTCCGGACGGCCCTGCGGCGCGGGGCCTTGGCCTACCTGGTGAAGCCGTTTGCCGAGAAGGCGCTCGCGGACCGGCTGCGGGCCTATGCGCGGTACCGCCGGTTGCTGGCGGGCGGCACCCATGACCAGGTCGGGATCGACCGGGCCCGCCGCGTGCTGCTGGTGGAGTCCGAGCAGGCTCCGGCGTCCGCCGCGGCGACCACCGAGCAGTCTGTGCTGGAGGCCGTCACCGCGGCCACGGGTGACCTCACCGTGATGGAGGTGGCCGAGGCCGTCGGGATCTCGCGCGCCACCGCTCAGCGGTACCTCTCCCATCTGGCGCAGACGGGGCAGGTCAACCTCGGGCTGCGCTACGGGGCCCGCGGACGGCCGGAACACCGCTACGGCCCCCTGACGCCGTGAACCGGCGTGGACTCTGGCAGTAGCGAGGCGGCATTATCAGCCGCCGGCGTTGAGCTGGTACATCACCACCAGTGCGGTGAGGCCCGCCGAGAGCAGGAGCCCCGGGATGGCGAGCAGGATCTGGGTGCGCTTGTTCATCACCATGACGGCCAAGAACTCGCGCAGGTAGGCGCTGGGCACGTAGTAGTCGGCTGTGCTGCCGCCCACCACGTCCGCGTCCACGCCGATCCGCCGGGAGATCAGGGCCGCCCTCGGTGCGTGATACTCGTTCGTGGCCACCAGCAGGTGTCCGGGCCGGGCGCCTGGCGGCAGGGCACCGTCGGCGATCTCCCTCGAGAGGCGCAGGTTCTCCTCCGTGGTGCGTGAGCGCTCCTCCGGGAGGATCAGTTCCGGCGGCGCCCCGTGGTCCACGAGGTAATCGGCCATGGCGGCCGCCTCCGGGCGCGGTTCGTCCGGACCCTGCCCGCCGGAGGGAATGAGGGGCACTCCGCGATCGGGTGCTGCCGCGGCCGGCCCGGAATCCGGACTGGCCGGCGCCAGCAGGGCCAACTGAGCCTTCCATGCCTGGTGCCCCCGATCCAGTCGGGAGGCGAGCAAGGGGGTCACCTTCCCCTGGATGAGCCCGGAGCCCAGCACCACCACGGCGTCCGCCCCCGGGCGCGGCTCCCGCCGGGCATACAGGACCGTGAACACCAGGAATGTCACGAAGGACAGCCCGACCTGGGCGGAGACGAAGAAGGCCAACGCAGCGGCGCCGATGCCCACCGGGTGCAGCGTCGCGACCAAGAGGAAAGCCGCCACGGGCAGCACCAGCAGGGCGAGCCCGGCCAGCATCGAGAGCAAGTTGCCCAGGCTACGGCCCTCTCGCCGCACCATCTGGACCCCGTTGCGGATCAGGAATCCGGCCAGGACGAGGACGGAGAACGGCAACGCCAGGAGCACCAGGCTGATCAGTGACTGCACCTCGGGGGAGAAATACCCGATGACCTCCACCACGGCACCCCACGCGAGCCAGGCCCCCACCAGCAGGACGACGGCGGCGCGCAGTCGTCGCGGTTCGGTGCGCCACATCTTCCGGTACAGCAGCCAGCATCCCAGGGCGAGCAGTGCGCTGATCACGGCGTGCCCGCCTCCGGGGCCAAGGCCCTCACGGTGTCCAGTTCCGCCAGCAGGCGGCCGCGCAGCACATTGGCCTCCGCGGCGAAACCGCGCTGCAGGCGCACATACTCGGCACGGCCCTCGGGGGTCTCGATCCGGATCGGCTCCAGCCCCCAGTCGGCCAGTTCGTAAGGAGACGCCCGCATGTCCATGGTCCGGATGCGCCAGGCGAGTTCGAAGCAGTCCGCCACCAGGTCCGAGCTGACCGCCGGCAGCAGTTTGTAGGCCCACTTGTAGACGTCCATGTTGGCGTGCAGACACCCCGGCTGCTCCAGGCCCACCTGCGTCTCACGCGTGGGCTGCAGCTCGTTCAGAGCCACCGCCTCGGGGGCGTAGAAGCGGAAGGCGTCGAAGTGCGAGCAGGCGATCCGCTGGTCCTCGACCACCCGGTTCGTGCCGTCCGGGCCCAGCCGCAGCGGCACGCTGGAGTGGCGGATCCCGTGCACCTCGGAGCGGTAGGCCATGGCCCACTCGTGCAGGCCGAAGCAGGCCAGCCGAGCCGGCCGCTGTGCCGTCAGGCCGAGGATGCGCCCGGCGAACTCGACCATCGCGGCCCGGCGTGCGGCGAACGCGGGCACATCCACCGTCCAGCCGCCGTCGGGCAGCCCCGGGCCAGGCTCCACCCACCGGTAGAACTTCTCTCCACCAGCGGAGGCGGGCCCGCCCGCGGGAGGCGCGTGGCCGTCGTCGTGCGGCCGGGCCGGCGCGGCCAGGACAACGCCGGCCCCGGGGTGCCAGCGCTCGAGGGCGCCCGGGGTGAGCGAATAGTAGGAGAACAAGAAGTCGTGGACCGGATGCCGGACGCCGCGGGAATGCAAGTCCTTCAAGGGCGCCGTGTAGGCAGTGATGCGCTGGCGGTGGGCCGCGGCGGCGGCCTGCCACCGGTCCACGGCGAGCACCCGGAGTCCACCAGGGATCAACGGGTCGGCGGGGCGGGTGCTGAGGGAAGTGGGCACCCCACCAGCGTACGGTTCCCGACGGATCCGCGCAGGTGGGCGGCAGGTGGATGGGTTAGGTGAGATACCCGCGTGTAAAAGGTCTGTTTCAGGCCTTCCGTTGACCGTGCTGCTCGGGTAGGTTGCCGTCATCCCACCTCTGTGGTTCGCATCACTCGCACCGCTCTCACAGGGGGCTTCCGCACCGTCTCGTGCCCGTCTCGGCCGAGCACCGTGGCAGCCTCCTGCTGCAACCATGGAGATCACTCGCCGGGCACATCCGTGCCCGGTTCGCACCTTGGTGAGGAAAGGCGAGGTTCATGTCCAGGAACCCCAAAATAGCTCGGCGACGCCGGGCGCTGACCGCCACATTGGCGGGGATCGGCCTGCTGGCCACGCCGCTCGCGGCCATGCCGGCCGTCGCGGCCCCGTCCGGTGGCGGCTCGGATCCCTCGATCGACCGGGCGCTGCAGGCTGGCGCGGAATACAAGGACGGCCGCTACTTCGTGATCCTGAAAGAGGATCCGGTGGCCACCTATCAGGGTGGCACCAACGGTTTCGCGGCCACCGCGGCCACGGACGGCACCTTGGACACGGATTCTGCCGCCGTCCAGAAGTACGACCGCCATCTCACTGCGCGCCAGATGGAAGTCGCCACGTCAGCGTCGCTGTCCGTGGACAAGCACTTCACCACGGCACTCAACGCCTTCGTCTCCGACCTCACCGCCGAGCAGGCACGCGAGCTGTCCAAGGATGATCGCGTCCTGGCCGTCTCCGAGGTGGAGGAGTATGCCCCGGACTACTCGTCCACCGAGTTCCTGGGCCTGCCCGGGCCCCAGGGTGCCTGGAACAACCAGTACGGCGGGCTGGACGCTGCCGGCAAGGGCGTCGTGGTCGGTGTGATCGACACCGGTTACTACCCCGAGCAGGAGATGCTCGCCGGCGAACCCGTCCCGGCACTCTCCGGTGAACCCCAGGTCGGCGAACCGTACGTGGACTCCGCCGGCCGGATCGCCATGCTCAAGGCCGATGGCACCACCTTCCGAGGAGACTGCGAGGTCGGGGAGGACTTCTCCGGCGAGGAGTGCAACTCCAAGGTGCTCTCCGCCCGCTACTACTCCGAGGACTTCGAGACTTTCGTCCCCGAGACGAAACGTGACCCCCGGGAACGGCTGTCCCCTCTCGACATCTCCTCGCACGGCACCCACACCGCCACCACGGCGGCGGGCAACAACGGCGTGGACCAGATCTTCAACGGCGGCAACTCCTACGGTGAAGGTTCCGGCGTGGCACCCGCAGCCGCCGTCTCCGTCTACAAGGTCTGCTGGGAGGACACTGATCCGGAGACGGGCGGCTGCTATGGGACCGCCTCGGTGGCGGCCATCGAGCAGGCCATCATCGATGGCGTCGACGTACTGAACTACTCGATCTCCGGATCGAACAACTCCGTGGTGGATCCCGTCTCGCTGGCCTTCAAGTCAGCCGCCGAGGCCGGAATCTTTGTCTCCGCCTCCGCCGGCAACTCCGGGCCCACCGCCCAGACCGTGAACCACTCCGCTCCCTGGCTGACCTCCGTGGCCGCCTCGACGTTCTCCAATGAACTGTCCGGCACTGTGGAGTTCCCGGACGGGGCGAAGTTCCGCGGTGTGTCCTCCATGGCCGAGGGCGTGGGGCCGGCAGACATCGTGCTGGCCAGCGAGGTGGGCCTTCCGGTCGCCGGTGACAGAGACGCGGACGCGATCCGGCTCTGCGGCCCCGAGACCCTGGATCCGACAGCGGTCGAGGGCAAGATCGTAGTCTGTGACCGCGGCGAGTACGACCGGGTGATGAAGTCCGCCGAAGTGGACCGCGCCGGCGGCGTGGGCATGGTCCTGGTGAACATCGGCGGCGGCTCCGAGGACGCCGACCTGCATGCGGTGCCCACCGTGCACCTGTCGGACGAGTCCATCAAGGAGCTCGTCGCTTCCACAGACCAGCCGGCGACCCTCGTGGCCGGAGACACCACGGGACTGGACCCGGTACCGGTACCCCAGATCGCCGGGTTCTCCTCGCGCGGTCCGTCCACCGCGGTGGACTCCGAGCTGCTCAAGCCGGACGTCGCCGCCCCGGGCGTCAACGTCCTGGCCGGCGTCTCTCCGCTGGACCCGGCGTACAACGGCGACTCCTATGGCCTGATGTCCGGCACCTCCATGGCGGCGCCGAACCTGGCCGGCATGGCGGCCCTGATGAGCGCGGCGAAGCCGGATTGGTCCCCGATGGCCATCAAGTCGGCCATGATGACCACCGCCGGTGACATCCTGGAGGCCGACGGTTCGGCCAGTGCGGACAACTTCGCCACCGGCGCCGGCTCCGCCGACCCGGTCGCGATGGTGGAACCGGGGCTGGTCTACGAGGCTGACGCCCGCCAGTGGGACGCCCTCATCCTGGGCGAGACCACCGGTCGGGACGTCAACCTGGCCTCGATCGCCGTGAACGACCTGCTGGGTTCGGCTACCGTGACGCGCACCGTCACGGCCACCGAGACCGGGACCTGGGCCGCCAGCGGCTCCGTGCCCGGCTACGAGGTGACGGCCGAGCCGTCCACCCTGTCTCTGGAGGCCGGCGAGTCTCAGCCGGTGGAGATCACGCTGACCCGCACGGACGCCGCCGCGGACGAGTGGGCCCACGGGTCCTTCACCTGGACCCGTCCGGGGGCCGCCGCCGTCACCTCCCCGGTGACCGTGCGCGCGGTAGATGTCCTCGCCGAGGATGCCATCACGGGCGAAGGCACGTCCGGCGCCGCCGAGACCGAGCTTGAGTCCGGCATCACCGGCGCCCTCGAGCCGGAGATCGAGGGACTGGGCCTGGCCGAGACCGAGGAGTTCTCCAAGGTTCCCGGAGCGCTGCTCGGTGAGGACAACGCCTCCAACCATGTCACGGCGACCGTGGTCCCCGAAGGAACCACCTCGGTGACGTGGTCGCTCAACGCGGGCGACGAGCAGTCCGATTGGGATCTGTTCGTGGTCCCCCCCACCCCTGGTGCCCCGGTGATCCAGGCGGCCACGGCCGCCGGATCCGAGGAATTGGTCCTGACGGACCCGGAGCCCGGGACGTACTACGCGGTCTCGAACCTGTACTCCTCACCGGGCGGTGCCTCGGTCTCCGCCACCATGGAGACCGTGGTTCTCGAGGGTGATTCCGGCAACCTGACCATCACGCCGGACCCGCTGGCCGTGGAGAACCAGGAGGTGGCGCCGGTTGCCGTCGAGTGGGAGGGCCTGACTCCGGGCACCTGGAAGGGCGCCATCGAGTGGGCGCCCGGCTCCCGGACCGCGGTCACCGTGACCGTGGGTGAGGGCCCGGCCGACTGCGAGGCCGAGGACTTCACGGACAACGCACCCGGCTCCCAGTATTACGACTACGTGCGCTGGATGCAGTGCGATGGAATCACCACGGGCTACGAGAACAACACGTACCAGAAGCACCGGGACATCGGCCGTGGCGAGTCCGTGGCGTTCCTCTACCGCTACATGGATTCACCCGAGGTGACGGATCCGGCCGAGTTCCCGGACGTCCCGGAGTCCAGCACGTTCTTCGAGGCGATCTCCTGGGCCAACGCCGAAGAGATCACCACTGGCTACGAGGACGGCACGTTCCGCCAGTTCGACGAGGTGACACGTGGCGAGTTCGCCTCCTTCGTGTTCCGCACCGTCGGGCCGGAGCCCGGGACCGTGGAGGGCGAGGGCTTCCCGGACGTTCCGGAGTCCAGCGCGCACTACGAGGCGATCGTCTGGATGGCGGAAGAGGGGATCTCCAACGCCTATAAGGACGGCAACTACCGTCCGGGCCACCAGATCACCCGCGGTGAGGTGGCGGCCCTGCTGTCCCGCGCCGCTGAGGTGACCGGCGGCTGACCCAGCCACCTAAAATGGGTTGGTCTCTACTATTGAAATGAGCTCCACTAAGGTTGATTGGAGATTCTGATGAGCGCATGATTGCTAAGCTACGGAAGAATTGCTTGGTATGCATTCGGTCGCCAGGAGCCCTGGAGTAGGTAGACGCTCAATCCTTCCAAGGTTCCTACAAATTTCACTTGCATTGCCCAGGAACTCTGTGCATATTATATATATCTCCCGACCCTTGCAGTTCAAGTACCGAATTGTGCTTTGAGCCTTCAAAGAACTACGCTCCCAATAATCCATTACAAACATGGCTCAGAAGACTGTTCTTATTACAGGTTGCAGTGAAGGTGGAATAGGTGACGCTCTTGCAAAGACCTTTCACAAGAAGGGCTTTCGAGTTTTCGCCAGCGCTCGGAACACCGCCAAAATCCAACATCTCAAGGACATGGATCTCGATATTTTACAATTAGACGTCACCAACGAAGAGTCAATCCAGAAAGCAGTGTCAACCGTGAAGGCTGCGACGGGCGGATATTTGGATATACTGGTCAACAATTCGGGCGCAGGTAGTCTCACGGCTTCAGAGTATCTTACTTGTGGCAAGCCACTGACTCTTCGATAGGTTATAGCATGCCTTTATTGGACTCAGATGTCTCAGTCGCCAAGGATATGTTTGATGTTAACGTCTTCGCCGTCGTGACTGTCACTCAGGCGTTTGCGCCACTTTTGATTTCCTCCAAAGGAACGATTATCAACATTGGGTCAGTGCTTGGCAAAATGCCATTCCCATGGCAGGGATACTACAATGCAAGCAAAGCTGCAGTTGCTATCATAACCGATCAGATGCGTATCGAGTTCTCTCCTTGGGGGGTCCGCGCAATCCTCGTAACTACTGGTGCAATAAAGACCAAGTTCTTCGACAACCTTCGAAGTGCACCACGTCTACCCGAGAACTCCCTCTATTACCCCGCAAAGGATGTGATTGAGCCAGCATTGGCTGGAACTGAGGTGGATAAAAATGCTACGGATGTCAATTCTTATGCCGAGATCGTGGTCAATAACGCAATTCGGTCAAGCCCCAAGAAACACCTTTGGTCAGGGGGAGGAGCTTTGATGACTTGGCTGGCTTCAACATTTGGCTGGTCGACTGTATGGGTAAGTAGTTTCCCGCCATTTCATGGGCACCAGTACCATATATTTTGCTAACTTTATACACAGGATACGTTGCTCCCTCCTGTCGCTCACATGCCGGATATTACGAAGAAAATCCGTGAAGCGGAGTAAGCCGAACAAGATCACCAGAAGACTAATTAATTGCGTCCGCTCCAACCTTTTTTCTTTTCTTTTCTGTTTTATTGCAGCATTTGTTAAGTGTCTTCTTTTGTGGTCCATCCTTGTGACTCACGCTCACTTCTGGCGCTTCACTCGAGGTTTATATTCACACACATATTCAGGCGACATAAGTTTTCTCTATTCTTTTTTTTAAGCTCTTTTTGTTCCCCTCTTTGTCTAAGTAGTCTCCTGTCTTAAGTTTGAAAATATCATCGAGAATAATAGAGCTCTCAAGCTTTGCCTCTATCTTTATTCGGTTCTTGAAACACAAATCACCGCCTAATTACTCATAAGACCGTGAATGTTATATATCTTACTCTGCGCTGAGCCTGCAAGGCTCGAAGCAGCTGAGTTACCACATAAATTTGCTAAGGTTTAATACTGGGGGATGCTCGAGCGCCATTTGCAATGCTGATACTGTCTTATTACGCTGATGTGAACCCTAACGTATGCTGTCATCGAAGACAAGATTATGTTGATTTCGCACGCGGCGGTACGGTCTGTAGTGCGAATTTCGGGGGTGAGATTTGGAAATTAAGCTGTGACCAATATCCACTAGACAAATACGGAGCCAGGGATATGTTGTTTCAATGTGTGCAGCAGGCCGCCTAAGCTGTATCAGCAGTCTCTGCAGCTTTATCTCAGACATTGCGGAGTGCGGAATATCAAAAAACAATTACAACACAGTGATATTCTAGAAGAGCTCAAATTGTTCAATTCCACCATAACAAAACTTTTTTTTTCTTTTTTGGTACTCAGCAGCACATCCTTGCACCCACCACTTTCTCCGAGAATCTTGAGGGTTCACTAGCACCGTCCTATACACTATACGCCCTTAGTTCTCGACATGTAGACAGCCGCGACCAATTCACCAACTAATGCTATAATGGATGTGATGTAAGACTAACAGACTCAGTTGTTCAAGAAAAGCTCAAGTTCCTTCGCGTAAAGCTAAGGAACCTGGAAGAGATGCCCGTTCCCTGCGGCAGGCTACAGATGCAGATGGGCATGAGGGATCCTCTGCTGCAACACGAAACTGTTTACAGTGGGCGACATAATGTCCGTGTGGCCGTTGGTGACAAGGACTGGGGCTTTGATGTCTGCCAAACGATCGAAGTTGCGAGTATCAGTGGTGAATTTGAAGATGGCAGCGAGCTGTGACTGAGCCCCAGTTCCAGTAAGATATGACTTCCTGGGTTCACCTTCAACGTTGCGCTCGTGGATTCGCTTCCACCATACACGGCCGAGGGCGAGGCTGGTCTCAGAGGGGAAGAAGAAAAGTTTTATCATGTCCTCCTCTGTTGGCAACTAGTTATTATTTGCGCCCGCGCTCTCCAGGACCTCCCGCGGCAGCAACACCACACCTTCGCCGATCCCGGATTAAGTACCAGCCAGGATAAGTTTATGGACGAGCTGCGGGTATTTATATCCCAGATACTGGACTATAGCTCCACCCATGGAGAATCCAAGGAAATCGGCCTTAAGGATTTCAAGCGTAGCGAGGAGGTCGACCAGGACCACGGCCATCTCGGGGATAGAGTCTGGC
>NZ_JALDXU010000093.1:0-13052 GCF_032154715.1 Citricoccus sp.
GCTGAGTCTCCGGGACGTAGAAGACTTGCTCCGCGTAGTCCCTGACAGTCTCATCGCCAGCTTCGGCCACCACGATGGTCTTAGCGCCGCGGGCGCGGACCTCCTGAATGTTGGAAACCACCTTCGCGTGGAGGGAGTGGCGATCCATCGGCGAGGGCACCACCACGAAGACCGGCTGGCCTTCATCGATGAGTGCAATCGGGCCGTGCTTCAACTCGCCAGCAGCAAAACCCTCGGCGTGGATGTACGCCAGTTCCTTGAGTTTCAGGGCTCCCTCGAGGGCGACCGGGTAACCCACGTTCCGGCCTAAGAACAGCACGGAGGAAGTCTCGGCCATGGCTCGCGCCAGCTCCTTGATCCCGTCAGAGTTGTTCAGGATCTGTTGGACCTTGGCCGGGATGGCCGCCAAATCGGACAGGATGTCCTTGATCTCCTCGCGGTAGAGCTTCTTGGTCAACTGAGCCAAGTAGAGGCCCAACAGGTACGCCGCCGTGATCTGGGCCAAGAAGGCCTTAGTGGAGGCCACCGCGATCTCGGGGCCCGCATGAGTGTAGAGCACGGCATCGGATTCACGCGGGATCGTGGATCCGTTGGTGTTGCAAATCGATACCGTGCGTGCACCTTGCTCCTTGGCATAGCGCACCGCCATAAGGGTGTCCATGGTCTCGCCCGACTGAGAGATGGAGACAATCAGGGTGGACGCGTCGATGATCGGATCGCGGTAGCGGAACTCATGGGATAGCTCCACCTCCACAGGGATCCGGCACCACCGTTCAATGGCGTACTTGGCGACCATGCCTGCATACGAAGACGTACCGCAAGCCAGGACGATGATCTTCCGGATGGACTTCAGCTCGTCCTCGTCGATGCGGAGTTCGTCGAGGATCAGGTTGCCGTCAACATCGCTGCGGCCCAGCAGGGTGTCTGCCACGGCGGCCGGCTGATCGTGGATTTCCTTCTCCATGAAGGAGGCGAAGCCACCCTTCTCGGCAGCGGAGGCGTCCCAATCGACGGTAAATTCCTTGCCCTGGGCAGGGTTCCCGAAGAAGTCGGTGATCTCGACGGAGTCGGCGGTGATGGTGACCACCTGATCCTGCTCGAGTTCCACCGCGCGGCGGGTGAAATCGATGAACCCAGAAACGTCTGAACCAAGGAAGTTCTCCCCGTCCCCCAAGCCGACGACCAGCGGGGAGTTCTTACGGGAGGCAACGACGCGGTCGGGATGTTCGGCGTGGACGGCCAGCAAGGTGAATGCACCCTCGAGCCGCTGGCTGACCAACTGCATCGACTTGGTCAGGTCCCGCCCACCCTCATGGCGGTAGATGTGGCCGAGCAGAGCTGCCGCCACCTCAGTGTCAGTCTCCGAACGGAAGTCGACGCCGTTGGCCAGCATTTCCTTCTTAAGTTCGGCGAAGTTTTCGATGATGCCGTTGTGGATGACAGAGAGCTGATCGTTGTCTGCCAGATGCGGGTGGGCGTTCAGGTCGGTAGGGCCGCCGTGGGTGGCCCACCGGGTGTGACCGATCCCCACGGATGCCACCGGCATCGGACGGGATTCGAGTTCTGCCGTAAGGTTGGCCAGCTTGCCGGCCTTCTTGCGGTGCTCCACCTCACCATCAGTCACCACTGCCACACCGGCGGAATCATATCCACGGTATTCAAGGCGCTTGAGGCCTTCCATGAGCACGTCCAGGGACGAGCGCTGGTCCAACAAAGAGGGCTGGCCAATGTAGCCGACGATTCCACACATGGGGACTAGGTTATCCCGGATCCGTAGCCTTTCATCCGAGTGGGCAAGCGACCGTGTTCCTCACCCTCCCCAATTGGACTGAACGTGGGACCGCTCCGGATACGCCGTTCCCTCATCGTGTCAGGGACATCGAAAGACACGACACTTGGTAATCTGGCCGAGTCTTCAACGCATATTGAAGTGGCCACCGACCAAAATGAGGCCACGCGCTCTCAAAGGATCTGCACTTGAGCAAATCAGTGGCCATCATCGGAACCCGGGGATACCCCAGTTACTACGGCGGCTTCGAAACGGCTGTCCGGAGGCTAGCCCCGTTCTTGGCTGAGAACGGTTGGGACGTTACGGTCTACAGTCGACCTGACGGCGTCAAGGAGGACGACCCTCAGGTGGATTTGAGAGTGCAGTCCGTTCTCACGAAGGGTATCGAGACTAAACAACTGAGCACGCTCAGCTACGGGCTCACATCCACAGTCCATGCAGCGTTCAAGAAGCCTGATGTAGCGCTCATCATGAATGTGGCGAACGGATACTTTCTCCCTTTGCTCAAGGTCCGTGGCGTGCCCACCATTCTGAACGTTGATGGCATCGAGTGGGAGAGAGCCAAATGGGGCGAAGCGGCCCGCAAATTGTTCCGACAGGGAGCACGCGCTTCGGCGATCACTGCCAACTACCTCATCGCGGATTCCAAGGAAATCAAGAGGCGCTGGGAGAACAAGACCCATCGAAAACTGGAGTTCATTCCTTACGGAGGCGATGAGCCCGGAGACCTTCCTATTCCGGCTGAGGGCCAGTCAGGGAAATACGCTCTTCTTGTTGCGCGCTTCGTTCCGGAGAACACCATAGGTCCGTTCCTCGACGCCGCACGGACTATCGCCAAAACCCACGACGTGATTCTTGTGGGGTCGGCTGGGTACACCGATCCCATTGAGGACAAGATTCGACGGTTGGTGGACGATTCACCGCGTGTGACTTGGCTAGGCCACATCAGCAATGATGAGCACCTGCACGGGTTGTGGCAAAATGCCGGCGTCTATTTCCACGGTCATAGCGTCGGAGGCACCAACCCCGCCTTGGTCCAAGCTATGGCTTGTTCCACGCCCACGGTTGCCCGCGATACCGTCTACAACCGAGAAGTTTTGGACGATGCAGCGCTATTTGTCGAGCCCAACGGAAGCGATATCGCCGACGCCTGTCTGAGGGTGCTCAACGATCCGGAGCTCCGCGAAAAGCTAGGAGCCAAGGCTTTCGCCCGGTCTCGGTCTCACTACAGTTGGGAGCAGGTGTGCGCAGACTACGAGGCTCTGCTAGAGCACGCGATTGAGTCAGGAAGTAGACACATTACGTTCTAACTTTCGCCAGCTTCACGAGTGCTTTCCTCGGTTCGCTGCTTGCCATCGGCCGCCCCTTCACAGGCACCCAGCCTGGACCATAGCGTGGCGAACATGAAGGCACTCACTTGGCAAGGCAAGCGCAACGTCAGCGTCGAGAACGTCCCGGATCCCGTGATCGAGGCACCCACGGACGCGATCATCAAGATCACCTCCACCGCCATCTGCGGCTCGGACTTGCATCTCTATGAGGTCCTCGGTCCGTTCATGGACAAGGATGATGTGATCGGCCACGAGCCCATGGGCATCGTCCAAGAGGTCGGTTCCGGGGTGCATAACCTCTCCCCCGGTGACCGCGTGGTCATCCCGTTCAACATCTCCTGCGGGCACTGCTGGATGTGCGAGCGCGGACTGCAGTCCCAGTGTGAGACCACCCAGGTCAGGGAGCAGGGTTCCGGGGCGGCCCTGTTCGGTTACTCCCGGCTCTACGGCTCGGTTCCCGGCGGGCAGGCTGAGTATCTTCGGGTTCCACATGCTGATTACGGGCCCATCAAGGTCCCCCATTCCGGGGAGGACGAGCAATGGCTATACCTCTCGGACATCCTGCCCACCGCCTGGCAGGCCGTGCAGTACGCCCACGTCCCGGAGGGCGGCACCCTGGCCGTGCTGGGGCTGGGGCCCGTCGGCCAGTTCTCCGCCCGCATCGGCAAGCACCTGGGCTACCGAGTGATCGGCGTGGACCCGGTCAGCGAGCGGCGGGGCATGGCCGAACGCCACGGCATCGAGACCATCGATCAGGACGAGCACGTGACTGATCGTCTTCGCCTGGCCACGGACGGCCGCGGTCCGGATGCGGTGGTGGACGCCGTGGGGATGGAAGCGCACGGTTCCCCGGCCGCCGGGGCCGCTCACGCCGCCGTCGGGCTCCTGCCGGACGCCCTCGGGCGGGCCGCCATGCAGGCGGCCGGCGTGGACCGACTGGCCGCGCTACACACCGCCATCGAGTCCGTCCGGCGGGGCGGCACCATCTCCCTGTCCGGCGTCTACGGCGGCACCGCCGACCCCATGCCGATGCTGACCCTGTTCGACAAGCAGATCAAACTCACCATGGGCCAGTGCAACGTGAAGCGCTGGATCGACGACCTGATGCCCCTCGTGGATGACCCCGCCGATCCGCTCGGGACCCTGGACCTGGCCACGCACCACGTGCCGCTGGACCGGGCGCCGGAGATGTACGAGACATTCCAGAAGAAGGAGGACGGCTGCATCAAGGTCGTCCTCAAGCCGGAGATCGCCCCCGTGACCTCCACGGTCCCCGTGGTGGCGCCCGAGGGGGAGGTCTGATGCGAGTCGTGGTCCTCGGTGCCACCGGCAACGTAGGCACCGCCCTGTTGCACCGGCTCCAGGCCGCCAAGGCCTCCGGCGAGGTCGATTCCATCGTCGGGGTGTCACGCCGCGGCCCGGACCGTCCCGGTCCGCCCTTCGAAGGCGTGGAATGGCTCAAGATCGACGTGACGGATCCCGACGCCGGCCCTCGGCTGGAGACGGCCATGCGCGGCGCGGACGCGGTGGTGGACCTGGTGTGGGTGATCCGCCCCAACCGCGACCGCAAGTTCCTGCGCGCGGTCAACGTGGAGGGCACCCGCACGGTCTTCCAGGCGGTGGCCCACGCCGGCGTCCCCCACCTGGTCTATGCCTCCTCGATCGGTGCCTACGGCAAGGGCTCCAAGACCGTTCCCGTGGACGAGTCCCACCCCACCACGGGGACTCCGACCTCTCACTACGGCGCGCAGAAGGCCGAAGTGGAAGACCTGCTGGATGCCTTCGAGGCGGAGAACCCCGGGACCCTGGTCTCGCGGCTGCGGCCGGGGCTGATCTTCGGGGCGGTGCCGGCACCGGAGATCAAGGACTACTTCATCGGCGACCTGGTGCCCGCCCCCCTGCTGACGTGGCTGCTGGCCGTGGGGCGGCTGCCGGTGCTGCCGTTCCCGGCGGGCATCCGGTTCCAGGCCGTCGCTGCCGCGGATATGGCCGAGGCCTACTGGCGGGTGGTCCGGCAAAGGGCCGGCGGAGCCTTCAATGTGGCCGCCGATCCGGTGCTGGATGCCCAGACCGTGGGCCAATTACTCGGATCACGCCGGTACCTGGAGCTTCCGGTGCCCGTGTTCAAGGCCCTGGCCGCCGCCACCTATGCCGCCCGGCTGCAGCCGACGGACCCCGGCTGGGTGGACATGGCCGAGACCGTCCCGATCATGGACACCTCCAAGCTGCGGGAGACGACCGGGTGGAGCGAAACCGTCAGCTCCCAGCAGGCCCTCCGGGCACTGCTGGACGGCTTCGACGGTGCCGAAGGTCTCGGCAACGCCGGTCATCGCTCGAGTTCTCCGGTGGAGTAGTCGGGCGCGCCCGCTTTGATGTCGCATTATTGCTGTTTCGATTTCGAGAAAACTACGAAAGCTATGCTTCCTTTATGACCCCCAGCTCGCAGAACGCTCGCGCCAAGAAAGCCGTCATCCCTGCCGCTGGCATGGGAACACGCTTCTTGCCCGCCACCAAGGCCATGCCCAAAGAGATGCTCCCGGTGGTGGACATGCCGGCCATCCAGTACGTCGTGGCCGAAGCGAAAGCAGCCGGTCTGGATGACGTGCTGATGGTCACCGGCCGCAGCAAGCGGGCCCTTGAGGACCACTTTGACCGGGTACCAGCGCTGGAACACACCCTGGAGCTCAAGGGCGATTTCGGCAAGCTGGACAAAATCCACGAGGCAACCAACCTGGGCAATATCCACTTCGTGCGTCAGAACGACGCCCTGGGCCTGGGCCATGCCGTTCTGTGTGCGAAGCAGCACGTCGGCCGTGACCCCTTCGCCGTGTTACTGGGCGACGACCTGATCAACGAGAAAGACGATCTGCTCGAGCGCATGATAGATGTCCAGCAAGAGAAGGGCGGCTCTGTCATCGCCCTCATGGAGGTCCCCCGGGAGAACATCTCCGCTTATGGGGTGGCGGAAGTCTCGGCTGTGGACGACAACCCAGGTGACGTGGTCCGGGTGACGGGTTTGGTCGAGAAGCCGGACGTTGATCTAGCTCCGTCCAATCTTGCCGTGATCGGCCGTTACGTTTTGAGCCCGGCCGTGTTCGACGTCCTCGAACGCACCGAACCGGGTCGTGGGAACGAAATCCAATTGACGGATGCCCTTCAGGTCCTGGCTGAGGGCGAGGGCGACGGCTTTGGCGTCCATGCCGTGGTGTTCTCCGGCAAGCGGTATGACACCGGTGACAAGCTCAGCTACCTGCAGGCCGTCATTGAACTGGCCTGCGACCGAGATGATCTGGGTCCGGGCCTACGGCCCTGGCTGAAGGAGTTCAGCGCCGCACTCTAAGGCTGACCCTGGTCTCCCGGGCACAGCGCGGCCGGGCTCAACTCACCAAGATTTGAGTCGAGTTCTCCTTGATGGCCGCGTTGGCCCACTTCATCTGCCGCAGGGTGTCCGGGTGACAGCGCTGGACCACGGCCAGCAGGTCCAGGTGTTGGATGCCCTGGGCCGCCTGCGCCAGCATCTCCCAGTCAGCGGAAACGCCGCAGGCCTTGGTGTAGATCTCCCGCAGGTCGTGCAGTAGCGCCAGCTCCGGGAAGCCCTTGCGGCCCAGCAGTTCGCTGCCACGCTCCCGGAGTCGGCGGGCCGCCGCCAGCTCGGACTTCGGCTCCCGGTCCAGGTGCTGGCCGTAGTCCGCGCCAATGTCCGCGATCTCCCGCACGTGCTGACGCGACCACTCCGCGAGGTCCCGGCCGAGATGGTAGATCGAGTGGTCCACCTGGTGGCGTTCCGAGGCGTGCAGCAGCTCCTGGGCCAGGTCGTTCTCGGAACGGTGCAGTTCGTGCAGGACGAGTCCGAGCTTCATCGTGTTCCCCGTTCAGTGGCAGTGGCGGTGGCGGTTTCGGTGGCTGTGCGCACCTCTTCGTCGGCCTGTGCGGTGTGGTCCCCCGCCGTACGGAAGCCGACGTCACCGACCGGGGCGGACGCCGTCGTCGTGGGGGCGGGAGCCGGGCCTGGCAGGGACTCGAGCCGGCGGATCTGGGCTGCCGCCGTCTTGAAGATCGGTTGTTTGGACGCCGGGTCCCAGTCGGTGATGGTCAGCTCGTTGGCGGCCCGGCCGCCGCCGCCCGGGGCGTAACCTCCGCCGGTGTCCCAGTAGCCGTAGTGGAAGGGCAGGAACAGCACGCCGCGGCGGATGCCGGTGATTCTCGCCTGAGCCGTCACGCTGCCGCGCGGTGTGGTGACCTCCGTGAGATCGCCCTCCTGGATCCCCACGGTGGCGGCGTCCTCGGCGCCGAGCTCTACCCAGACCTCCGGAGCGGCCCGTTGCAGCTGCGGGGCGCGGGCCGTCTTGGTGCGGGTGTGGAAGTGGTAGAGCGTCCGGCCGGTGATCAACTGCAGCGGGAAGTCCTCGCTGGGCTGCTCATGCGGGGGCAGGTACGCCGCAGCCTTGATGATGGCCTTCGCGTCCGGGTTCAGCGCCTTGTACTCGCTCGGCTCCAACGGGGCGCCGGTCAACAGGTCCTTGCCGTAACTCTCGCAATACGATGCCTCACTGAAGAAGGATCCGTCCTCGTAGAGCCGTTCGGTGCCCTCGGGATGGTCCTCGTTGCACGGCCACTGGATCCCAGAGGCGCCGCGGAGCTTGTCATAGCTCAGGCCCGTGTAGTCGCAGGGGCGGCCCCGCGTGCACTCCTTCCAGGCCTCGAACGCCGACTCGGGATCGTGCCACGTCACCAGAGGCTCGCCGTCCTTGTCCCGCAGATCCAGACGGCGGGCGTAGTCCAGGAAGATGTCCAGGTCCGGCCGCGCTTCCCCCGGCGGGTCCACGGCCTTCTCGGACAGGTGCACGGTCCGGTCCACGTTCGTGAACGTCCCGGTCTTCTCACCCCACGTGGCGGCCGGAAGCACGACGTCGGCCAGCTGGGCCGTCTCGGTCAGGAACAGGTCCTGCACCACCAGGAACAGCCGGTCCTGGGCGAGGATGGAGCGGATCCGCGCCAGTTCCGGCAGGGACACGGCCGGGTTGGTACCGCTGACCCACAGTAGACGGATGGACCCGTCCTCGGCGTAGCGCATCATCTGCATCACGTGGGTGGGCGGCCCGTAGTGCGGGATCCTGGACGGCTCCACGTTCCAGACCCGGGCCAGGTCCGCCACGTGCTCGTCATTGGACCAGTTGCGGAAGCCGGGCAGGTCTCCGTCTCCTCCGCACTCCCGGGTGTTCTGGGCGGTGGGCTGGCCGTTCATCTGCAGGATCCCGCAACCGGGGCGGCCCAGCATCCCCCGGATGAGGTGCACGTTGTTGACCTGCACGGACGCCGCCGTGGCCTGATGGGACTGGTAGAAGCCCTGCAGGACGGTCGAGAGCAGGCGTTCCGCCTGGCCGATGATGCGGGCCGCCTCCCGGATCTGTTCAGCGGGGACGTCGCAGATCTGGGCTACGTGCTCCGGCGTGTACTCGCGGACCCGCTGCTCGAGGTCGGCGAATCCGACCGTGTGGGCGTCCAGGTAGCCCCGGTCGATGTGCCCGTGGGCGATCAGCTCGTGCAGCAGGCCGTTCATCATCGCCACATTCGTGCCCGGCCGCGGGGCCAGGTGCACGGCGGCGTGGCGGGCGACCTCCGTGGGCCGCGGATCCACGCAGATGAGCTGGGGCGGGTTCGGGCCGGCGAGGCGGTCCAGGATCCGCATCCACAGCACCGACTGCGTCTCGGCCATGTTGTGCCCGTAGAGGGCGATCACATCAGCATGGTCGATGTCCGTGTAGCTGCCCGGCTGGCCGTCACAGGCGAAGGACTCCTTGAGGGCGGCGGCGGCCGTGGCGGTGCACAGCCGGGTGTTCCCGTCCACGTGATTGGTGCCCAGGCCGCCGTGGGCGATCAGGCCCAGCGTGTAGTACTCCTCCGCGAACAGCTGCCCGGTGGTGTAGAAACCCAGGGCACTGGCACCCTGCTCCTCCAGCAGGTCCTGGGTGCGGGACACGATCCGGTCCATGGCCGTGTCCCAGTCCGTCTCCACGAGTTCGCCGCCCTCCCGCACCAGCGGACGGGTCAGCCGGTCCAGGGAGCCGTTGGCCTGCCAGCCGTAGAGGTCCTTCACTCCCAGCCGCCCATGGTTGACCCGGTCCCCGGCCCGGCCGCGGACCCCGGCGATCCGCCCGTCCTTGACCGCGACGTCCAGCGCGTCCCCGTTGGAATGCAGGATGGAGGCGGTCTGCACCCACCGGTCCACGCTCTCCGGGTCCAGCCCCTCGTCCAGGTGCGTGTCCACCCGCACCGGCCAGTCCTCCCCGGCGGCGTAAGGGGTGCGCATGCCCCAGGGTTCGGCGATGCGGTCCCGGGCGGTCATGACGACGTCCCGAGGCCGTCCTCGTCAGTCTGGGCGACGAAGCGGGTATCCATCGTCTCGTCACTGATGCGGCGCACTCTGGCCTGCTGGTCCTGCGCCTGCTGGTAGAGGTCTTTCATGCGCTGGCCGTCCAGGCCGGCGCTGGGAAAGCGCTCCGCCAGCTTGGCCAGCACGGCGTACATGCCGGCTTTGCCCTGCAGGGCGCTCTGGAGGATGTCCATCTCCACCTGGGTCATGCCCTCGGACTTCGATCGGGTGATGTTCACCGGGTTGAGCCGGCCGGCCGTCTCAGCGGCGAGTCCCAAGGCGTTCTCCACCACCGACTGACGCAGGTCGAGCTTGTCGATCAGCTGCTTCAGTTCGTCCTGTTCCTCGCTGACCTGCTTCGATATCTCCAGGAACTCTTGCTCATACTGGGTGCCGTCCCACGTGCTCGCGGCGGCCTGGAACAGGCGCACTCCGCTCTTGGAGCCGAGCAGGTGGTGGTTGAGGTAGTCCTGCAGTTCGTCGCGGTTCAGGGTGCCGTGGGGAGTCTCCATGCTTCTTACCTACGCGTCCGGCCACCCCGCTGGCAAGGGATGGCCGGACGTGTGGTGTTCGGAGCAGGGGTTGCGAGGCTACACCGAGACCGAATCGCTGTCCGCTGGGTGGCGCGGCCCGTGCGTCGTGCGCGGTTTCTCCGACACCTTGGCACCTAGGCGGGCCCGCAGATCGCCGAACCGGGCACGGCCCCACGCCGCGATGGTGACCCAGGTGGCCCCGCTGACCAGGACGGCGTCCGCGGAGGCCATGATGCCGGAGAAGAACGGCAGGCCCATCACGATCGCGATGCCCAGGTGCATGGCCAGGATCGCCACGAGGGCGACGCGCCGGGTGATGCGGTGGAACAGCAGGAACGGAAACGCGATCTGGACGATCACCGTGAAGTACGTGACGAGCACAACGCCCCAGGAAGAGAACGTCAGGGCATCCGCCAGCCATGGGAAGACCCCGTACGCCTCGGATTGGACCGGGTAGTAGATCGCCGTGCCGTCCTGCCACAGGGAGCCCTGCACCTTGTAAAGCCCGGCCTCGAGGTAGACAAGGCACAGCTGTCCGACCACGAGGACCAGCGCCAGGATGTGCAGGATGGTTCCGGTCTGGGTCTCCTCTCGACCCTTCTTCCGGCGACGCCTGGAATCCAGGGACCAGCGCCGGGAGATGTCCGCGAAGATCAGGTAGATCAACATGATGCGGATGAAGTAGTTTCCGCCGTCCGAGATGGGAGTGTTCTGCGCGTTGATGGCCGTGTAGAAGATGAACAGCAATGGCGTCACCGCCCGGGTCCGCCAGCCCAGCACGAACGCCAGGGCCAGCGCGATGGCGACGAGGTACCAGGCCCAGAACAGGCCTGGCCCGGCGTCCCGGAGGATATCCAGAGGCCACTGGTAGCCCAGGATCTCGCGGTACTCGTCCCAGTACGCCGAACCCGGTCCCCAGATCCGTGACGCGATGGGCAAGTTGAACACGAGCCAGCCGACGAGCAGGGTGCCGGAGGCGATGCGCATGACGGCCAGGCCGTAGTCGGCATGCCGGTTCAGGATGAACCAGTCCAGGATCCAGTTGAAGAGGTTCGCGGGGGCGTTGCGGTGACGGCGGACCCACGCGGAGACGCTCGGAGCGGGCTGCGCCCCCGGCGTGGGCGTGGAGTCCGGTTCCGGGTGCAATGCCGGGCGGTTCTGCTCTGTGTTCTGCTCTGTAGTGGTCAGCGCCATGCTGCCAGCACCTCCTCATCGAATTGCTGGGCCGGACGCCACCCGATGTTCACCCACTGGGAACTCGTCTCGTTGTCCTCGTCGAAGCGTGACGCGAACGGCGTGATGGGGTCTCGGCGCAACCGCACCTCGACCATGGAGAAGTCCTCGTCCCACAATTCCTGGCCACGCAGGGTGGCCAAGCCCACCGCGGCGTTCTCGAGCCGCTGATAGGTGCGCATCTGGTTCAGTTCCCCGGCAGGGAAGGCTTCCGTGGCCTCGTCCGAGTACAGGTCCACGCCGAAGACGGGAGCCCCGTCCACGTGGTTGCCGCTGGCTCGCTCCTGGTTCTCCTCGCTCAGGTCACTGTTGGCGCTCCAGAGGCGGCCATGCACCGCCTTAGACTGGCGGGTCTCCCGGTTGGCGAAGATGTTGTAGAGGATCGCCTCCTGTTCTTCGGCCGTCATGTTGTGCCAGTCACTGAATTCGGCGCCGGCGGCATCTCCGCCGGCACAGACCTCGGCGGAGCTCAGGCACGCCCGGATCAGGAACTGCTCATCCTGCGAGTACGGCCCGGGCGCGAACAGACTCCAACCCTGGTCCAGCGGGCCCAGGAAGTACTTGTTGAGTGCCGGCTGCAGGGACGACTTCAGTGGCGTCTGCGGACCGGTGAACGCCGCCGTGGCGAGCAGGTGGCCGCACACGATCAGCGCGCCCACGATGAGGACTATCACGGGGAACAACCCCAGCCTTCTCTTGTTCTTCATGGTTCCCTTTCATCCCCAAAGCTGAACAGCACAGCGGGAGCGGCGGGCCTCAGACCCACCGCTCCCGTTGTGCTAACTCGTATCAGCTACGACGCAGGCGCTGCGTCAGCAACAGGCCGCCGCCGATGAGCAGCAACAGCACTCCGCCGCCGATCAGCCAGCCCTGGTCTGCACCAGTCTTCGCCAGCTGCTGCGAGGAGGCCCCCAGAGTCGGGGTGCCACCGTTCGAGTTGCCGGACGTGTTGCCGCCAGCGTTGGCACCGGTGTTGTTGCCGGTGTTGTTACCGGTGTTCACGCCAGCGTTGACGCCGGTGTTCTCAGCCGCGTTCACCTCGGTGTTCGCCTCGGTGTTCACGTCAGCATTGGCCTCGGTGTTCTCACCCGTGTTCACCTCAGTGTTCGCCTCGGTATTTTCAGCCGTATTCACCTCAGTGTTCACGTCAGTGTTCGCCTCGGTGTTTTCAGCCGTATTCACCTCAGTGTTCACGTCAGCGTTGGCCTCCGTGTTCTCACCCGTGTTCACCTCAGTGTTCGCCTCGGTGTTGTCGGCGGTGTCGGCATCAGGCGCGATGACCGTAAACGTCGACCAGCTGCCGCTCTCGGTCTCGTTGTCGACCACAGTGACGCGGTAGTCAGCCAGGTCGAGCTCCGCCGTCTCCAAACGAACAGCCGTTTCACCGTTGCTGTCAGTAGCGAGCTCGTCGCTCAGCAGGGTACCCAGGTCGTTCGGCAGAGCCCTCAGGAGGGTAGCCGGAGCGTCCAACTGCTTCAGGTAGACCGAAACAGTCGAATCCGGAGTGTAGCCAAGGCCGGTAACAAGGGTGGTGTCACCTTGCTCAACCGTCTTCGGCGTCACGTCGATGACCGGACCAGCAGTGTTGTCGGCCGTGTTGTCAGACGTGTTGACCTCGGTGTTATCCGCGGCGTTCACCTCGGTGTTGTCAGCCGTGTTGTCGGCAGCGTTCACCTCGGTGTTGTCAGCCGTGTTGTCGGCAGCGTTCACCTCGGTGTTGTCAGCCGTGTTGTCGGCAGCGTTCACCTCGGTGTTGTCAGCCGTGTTGTCGGCAGCGTTCACCTCGGTGTTGT
>NZ_JALDXU010000094.1:0-12917 GCF_032154715.1 Citricoccus sp.
CGTCGTCCATGCGCAGCTCGTGGTTGGACAGCGGGGTCTCGTCCTTCCAGCAGTAGGGCAGGACCCGGAAGCCGCGGTAGGTGAGGTCCTTGGAGTGCAGGTCTTTGAACGCCCAGAGCACAGACTCCATGAACTCGGGGTTCAGGGTCTTGTAGTCGTTCTCGAAGTCGACCCAGCGGGCCTGCCGGTTGACGTAGTCCTTCCACTGGTCCGTGTACTTGAGCACGGAGGCGCGGCAGGCGTCGTTGAACGTGTCGATTCCCATGGCCTCGATCTGGGCCTTGTCCGTCATGCCCAGTTGCTTCATGGCCTCGAGTTCAGCGGGCAGCCCGTGCGTGTCCCAGCCGAAGCGCCGCTCCACGCGGCGGCCCTGCTGTGTCTGGTAGCGGGCCACGAGGTCCTTGACGTAGCCGGTCAGCAGGTGGCCGTAGTGGGGCAGGCCGTTCGCGAAGGGCGGGCCGTCGTAGAAGACGAACTCGTTGGCGGAGCCGTCCTCGCGGGTGGCCGGCCGCGCGTCGATGGAGGCCTGGAAGGTGCCGTCCTCGTCCCAATACGCCAGGACGCGCTCCTCGATCTCCGGGAAACGCGGGGAGGAGGGGGTGCCCGACTGGGCGTTCGGATCCGAGCTGGCGAGGGGGTACACGGGCGTTGCCATCCTTGCAGGGGTCGACTGTGGTGCTGTCTGGTCTTCCGGCAAGGACGCCTGGCGCTGTCCTCGGGCTCCGGTGCGGAGATCGAGGACGACGGCGGCGCGGTACCACCCTGCTTGCCGTCCCGCTCCCCGGTGGACCCGTGAGGCGTGAACGGCCGCTCCTGACTGCTGTGACGGGCTTACCCGTCCGGGTCTACTGGGGCCGGCGCGTGCCGTGCCCGTTCTTCCGGAAGCTCGCCGGTGATGGCCGGGTCACTGCTGTTGGTGTTGCTGGCGTTGATTCTACGCCTTTTTCCCGCGCGGCTCGCCCTTCTCGTCGAAGTAGTCGACCAGCGCGGTCCCCACCCCGGCGAGGACGGCGTAGGTGGCCCGGGGCCGGGGCGCCCCGAGCCGGGCGATCAGCTTCTCGGACCACTCGTCGGTGACCGAGGTCAGCCACATGGAGCCGGCCATGAAGCCGCCGAAGATGACGCCCGTGGCCACGGGGGCGCCGAGGCGCCGGGCCCGGGACACCTCGGTGCGGGCATCGCCCTGCACCTCGGCCTCACGCTCGTACTGGTCCCGTTTCAGGATCAGGGCGCCGGTTGCCACCGCCGCAGCGATGCCGCCGGACCACAGGGCCAGGGGTTTGCGGGGGATCTTCCACAGGGGGACGGCGGAGACGATCCCCGTGGCGGTGCCGATGCCGAGGGCCCGGCGGAGCCGCGGGACGTCCACGCGGCCGTCCCGGCCCGCGGTGGTCGGCTGGTCTCGATGCTGTCCTGCCATGGGAAAATTCCTCACGTTGTCCGGATCATCTTGAAGTTGGCCGCCTGGGCCACGGGCCGCAGCACGATCTGGTCCAGGTTGACGTGGTGGGGCACCGAGACGGCATAGGTGCAGACGTCCGCGACGTCCGCGGCGGTCAGGGGCTTCTCCACCCCCGCATAGACCCGGTCCGCCGCCTCCTGGTCTCCGCGGAGGCGGTTCAGAGTGAATTCCTCCGTGTGCACCAGCCCCGGCAGCACCTCGACCACCCGGATGTTGTGGTCCACCTCCTCGAGGCGCAGGGCGCCGACCAGTCCGTGCTGGGCCATCTTCGCCGCGTTGTACCCGCCGCCACCCTCATAGCTGGCCAGCGCCGCCGTCGAGGTCAGGACCAGCACGGTGCCGTGCCCGGTGGCGCGGAGCAGGGGCAGGAACGCCCGGGTGGTGTTCAGGGTGCCCTGCACGTTGACGCGGTACATCCAGTCCCAGTCCCCGGGCCGGCCGTCCGCCACCCGGTCGGTCCCCTGCGCGCCGCCGGCGATGCACAGCACGGTGTCCACTCCCCCGCCGTCCTCGACGACCTGGCTAGCCCTGGTCATCTGCTCGGCGTCCGTGACGTCCGCGGGCACCGGGATGATGGTGCCCGCGCCGGCAGGCACCGCCTCGGCAAGGGACTGGAGCTTTTCAGCGCGGCGGGCCACGGCGTAGACGGTCCAGCCCTCGGCGGCGAGTTGCGCGGCGGTGGCGCGGCCGATGCCGGAGGAGGCCCCGGTCACGACGGCGGCGCGGTTCGGTCGGGTGTTCGTCTCACCAGTCATGGCACCACTCTAGGCACGGTCAGAGTTCGGCGAGTTGCTTGCCGGGATTGAGGATGCCCTGGGGATCCACCGCGTCCTTGATCGACCGGTGCAGCCGCCGGCTCCCCTCGTCCAGTTCCCGGGGCAGCCAGGCCCGCTTGAGCGATCCCACCCCGTGCTCGCCGGTGATGGTGCCGCCCAGCCCCAGGCCGATCTCCATGATCTCCTCGAACGCCTCGTGGGCCTGCCGGGTCGATTCCGGATCCTGGGCATCGAAGAACACGGACGGGTGGACGTTGCCGTCACCGGCATGCGCGACCACGGCGATCATCAGGCCGGTCCGTTCGCGGATGGTCTCCAGACGGTCGTAGAACTCGGGCAGTGCCATCCGGGGCAGGCAGACATCGTCCAGCAGCTGTCCGCCGCCGTGGAGCTGCGCGTGGCGTTCGAAGGCCGGCTGGGCCATCCGCCGCGTGGCCACCAGGGCGTCGCTGTCCTCCGGATCCGTGCTGAACGCGACGTCCAGGGCGCCGTGGTGTTCTGCCATCGCGGCGAAGGCGGCCACCTCCTGTTCGGCGGCCTCCCGGTGTCCGTCCCCGTTGGACTGCATCAGCAGCAGGGCGCCGGCGTCCGCGTCCAGCCCGAAGTCCCCGAACGTATTGAGGAGCGTGATGGCATGGCGGTCCAGGGACTCCAGCATCGAGGGACGGGCCCCCGTGGCCATGAACCCGGCCACGGCGGAGGCGGCCGCGCGTTCGGTGGGGAAGGCCGCCACGGCCGTCAGCGGAGGCGGCAGCAGGGGCACCAGCCGCAACGTCACCTCCACGACGACGCCCAGGGTCCCCTCCGAACCGACGAACAGGCCGACGAGATCCAGTCCGGCCACCCCCTTGGCCGTCCGGTGTCCCAGCCGGGTCAGCGTGCCGTCAGCCAGCACCACCTTGAGTTCGCGCACGTAGTCCCGTGTGACCCCGTACTTCACGCAGCACAGGCCGCCGGCGTTCGTGGCCACGTTCCCCCCGATGGAGCTGATCGCCACCGAGCCGGGATCCGGCGGATACGCCAGGCCGTGGGGCACGAGGGACTCCTTGAGGGCCTGGTTGATGACCCCGGGTTCCACGGTCACCGTCTGCTCGCCCGTGTTGATCTCCAGGATCGAGTCCATCCGCTCGACGGAGAGCAGGATGCACCCGTCCACGGCGTTCGCACCACCGGAGATGCCGGTGCGGGCGCCTTGGGGCACCACCGGGAGGCCCAGTCGGGACGCGAACCGCAGCGTCGCCTGGACGTCCTGGACGGTGCGGGCCCGCACCAGGGCCACCGCGTCGCCCACGGCGCCCAAGGGTGCCTGGTCCGCGGCATGGCCCGCCACGACGTCCGGCTCGACGCTGAGGGCACCCGGAGTGAGCTCGGGTCCCAACTCAGTGATCAGGCGCTGTGCCAGCTCCGCCCGGTCCGGTCTCTCCGGGGACGTGTGCTCGGCCGGGGCTGCGCCGGTCAAACGGTGATCGAGGCCGGCGCCGGTGCTGGCGGGACTCATGATGACGAGGTCTTGCTGCGTGAGGTGGACATGGTCCCACCGTAGGCCGGGATCCCCCCGGCTCGCCATCGTGCCGTGTCCCGCGCGACCCGGTTCGGAGAGCCTCAGGGGGCGTGGGACAATCGGGATCATGGCTGAACAGATCCCGGGCACAGACACGCCCGTTTCCACGACCGCGTCCACCAGTGTTGCCGTGACCGTTCCGGACCGCCCCGCCCTGGAGGGGCTGGAGGACAAGCTCTCCTCCCGGTGGAGGACCGGGGGCACGTATGCCTTCGAGGCCGACACCACGCGCGAGCAGGTCTACTCGATCGACACCCCGCCGCCGACCGCCTCCGGCTCGCTGCACGTGGGGCACATGTTCTCCTACACGCAGACCGACGTGCTGGCCCGCTACCAGCGCATGAACGGCAAGAACGTCTTCTACCCCATGGGCTGGGATGACAACGGCCTGCCCACGGAACGCCGGGTGCAGAACTACTACGGAGTCCGCTGCGACCCGACCAAGCCCTACTTCCCCGGGTACCAGCCACCGGAGAAGCCCGCGAAGAACCAGCGGGACTGGGACGTGGTCTCCCGCCGCAACTTCATCGAGCTGTGCGAGGAACTGGCCGTCGAGGACGAGAGGGTCTTCGAGAACCTGTTCACGCGGCTGGGCCTGTCCGTGGACTGGTCCCTGACCTACCGGACGATCGACGACACCTCCCGCGCCGTGTCCCAGCGCGGCTTCCTGCGCAACCTGGCCTCCGGGGACGCCTACATGGCCGAGGCACCCACGCTGTGGGACGTCACCTTCCGCACCGCCGTGGCCCAGGCGGAGCTCGAGGACCGCGAGGTGCCCGGCGCCTACCACCGCATCCCGTTCTTCACCGCGGCCGGGGAGAAGGTCTTCATCGAGACCACCCGGCCCGAGCTGCTGCCGGCTTGCTCCGCCCTCGTGGCCCACCCCGAGGACGAGCGGTACCAGCCACTGTTCGGCCAGACCGTGACCTCTCCGCTGTTCGGAGTCGAGGTCGAGATCCGCGCCCACGGGCTCGCCAAGCCGGACAAGGGATCCGGCATCGCCATGGTCTGCACCTTCGGCGACCTCACCGACGTCACGTGGTGGCGCGAACTGGACCTGCCGACCCGCACCGTGGTGGGCCGCGACGGCCGCTTCCACACCGAGACCCCCGAGTGGATCACCAGCGAGGCCGGCCGTTCCGAATACGAGAAGCTGGCCGGCAAGACCGTGTTCTCCGCCAAGGAGACCGTGGTCACCGCGTTGACCGAGGCCGAGTTGGTGGACGGCGAGCCGAAGAAGATCGTGCACCCGGTGAACTTCTACGAGAAGGGGGACAAGCCGCTCGAGGTGATCTCCTCCCGCCAGTGGTACATCCGCAACGGCGGCCGGGACGCCGACCGCCGCGAGAAGCTGATCGCCCGGGGCCGCCAGGTGTCCTGGCATCCCGAGTTCATGCGCTCCCGCTACGAGAACTGGGTGGAGGGTCTCAATGGCGACTGGCTGGTGTCCCGCCAGCGGTTCTTCGGTGTGCCGATCCCGGTCTGGTACCCCCTCGACGCCTCCGGCGATCCGGACTACGAACACCCGATCGTGCCCGCCGAGGACCGGTTGCCGGTGGATCCGGTGGCCGAGGCGGCCCCCGGCTACGACGAGTCCCAGCGCGACGTGCCCGGTGGCTTCACCGGAGACCCGGACGTCCTGGACACCTGGGCCACCTCCTCGCTGACCCCGCAGATCGTCGGCCGATGGAGCCGGGACGAGGACTTCTTCGGCAAGGTCTTCCCATTCGACCTGCGTCCCCAGGGCCACGACATCATCCGCACGTGGCTGTTCTCCACCGTGGTCCGGGCCGAGGCCCTGAACGACTCGGTGCCGTGGAACCACACTGCCCTGTCCGGCTGGATCCTGGATCCGGACCGGAAGAAGATGTCCAAGTCCAAGGGCAACGTGGTGGTCCCGACCGATGTGCTGGACGAGTACGGCTCGGACGCGGTCCGCTACTGGGCGGCCTCCGCCAAGCTCGGCGCGGACACCGCCTTTGAGGTGGCGCAGATGAAGATCGGCCGGCGGCTGGCGATCAAGCTCCTCAACGCCTCGAAGTTCGCCCTGAACCTCGGCGCCTCCGTGGACAACGTGGTCCGCTCGGCCGACGATGCCTCGGTCATCACCAACCCGCTGGACAAGGCCCTGATGGTCCGCCTGTACGACACGGTCCAGCAGTCCTCGCGGGCCTTCGAGACGTACGACTACGCCCGGGCGCTGAACCTGACGGAGTCCTTCTTCTGGCAATTCACGGACGACTACGTGGAGCTCATCAAGGACCGCGCTTACGGCGGCCACGGCGAGGCCGAGCAGGCCTCCGTCCTGGCCACCCTGGCCACCACGCTGGACGCACTGCTGCGGCTGTTGGCCCCCTTCCAGCCCTTCGCCACGGACGAGGTCTGGGGCTGGTGGCGGACCGGCTCCGTGCACCGCGCCCCGTGGCCCGGCCGGTCCGCGGAGATCGCCGGCATCGAGGCCGCCTCCGCCGGCGCGACCGCCGACGTGCTCGCCGCGGTCGCCCTCGCCCTCGGCGGCATCCGGAGGGCCAAGTCCGAAGCGAAGGTGAAGCAGCGCACCGAGGTGCTCGCCGCCGTCGTGACCGCCCCGGAGAACCGCCTCGGTTCCCTGCGCGGCGGACTCGCCGACCTCAAGGCCGCGGGCAACATCCGCGAGCTCACGCTGGTGGCCGGCAGCCCGGACGGGGACGCCGACATCGACGTCTCCCAGGTGGAGCTGGCCGCGCCAGACGTCTCGGAGGCCACCGCCGGATAGGCGCGGCCGTCAGTCGGGACAGATCTGCTCCCTGATGCCGGACCGGAGTGAATAATCCCGGACCAGGGTAAAAAAGTCCGGCTGCCGTGCTGATATAGGGATCACCGGATGACCCGCGTTCTATCCCCAGGACGCCCGTCATTGGCCCGCACGATCTCCGTATCTTCCGACGGGAGTTGGTCTTCTCATGGCGCCACCATCCTCAACTCGTCATGCCCTCGTGGTCGAGGACGACGAGGACATCCGCAGTCTGCTGGTCCACACCCTGAACCGGGAGGGCTTCACCGTGTCCGAAGCCCCCAACGGCACCCGGGCCGTGGAACTGGTCCAAACACTCAATCCCGAACTGATCACCCTGGACGTGCAGCTGCCGGGCCTCGATGGGCTGGAGGTCTGCCGCCAGTTGCGCGAGTACTCCAACGCCTATGTGGTGATGATCTCCGCGCGCTCCACGGAGATCGACAAACTGGCCGGGCTGGAGGCCGGCGCCGATGACTACCTCAGCAAGCCGTTCAGCACCCGTGAACTGAGGGCCCGCGTCGCCGCCTTGTTCCGGCGGCCCCGCGATCTGGTGACGGACTCGACGGAACTGGAACGCGCCGTCGAGGTTCAGCGTGGTCTCTTGCCGGATGCCTCTCCCGATCTGCCGGGGTACGAGATGGCGGCGAGCTTCCGCCCGTCCCGGGCGGTCGGGGGCGACCTCTACGACTGGCACGTCTCCTCCGGCCAGTTGCACGTGATCCTCGCGGACGTCATGGGCAAGGGCATGGGCGCGGCGATGATCGCCGCAGCCGTGCGGTCCGCCTTCCGGACCGTCGGGAACATGCCGGGCCTGACCTCGGCCTTCAACCACGCCGCCCAATCGCTGGGAGGCACGCTGGAAAGCTCCGATTCCTATGCCACGGTCTTCAAAGTCCGCCTCAATCCCGCCAACGGCCGCTTCTCCTACGTGGATGCCGGCCATGGAATCGCGGCCATCGTGGGTCCCGACGGCGGCACGAGGCGCCTGGATCCGGGCGGACCACCGGTGGGCCTCTGGATCGAGGACCCGTGGGTGGCCCAGCGGGCCGACCTGAACCCCGGAGAATCACTGATCCTCGTCAGCGACGGCGTGCTCGATGCCGTCGGCGACCTGGAGGGAACCTTCGCGGCCATGTCACAGGCCGTCCTCGCCCACCGCACCCTCCAGGACGTGGCGGACCATCTCGCCCGGCTCGCCCAGGACGATCCCGAACACGATGACGTCACCGCCGTCGTCGTCCACCGTCATCCCGATGTCCCAGGAAAGGACCACCGCTAATGCAGGTCACCGTAGAACGACATGACACCTACACGGAGGTGAGGAGCGAGGGCCGCCTGAACATGGTCGCCGCTCCCAAGCTCAAGGACGTGATCTCCAGCGAGATCAGTGCGGGCTCGCGGCAGATCGTGGTGGACCTCAGCGCCACCGAGTTCATGGACTCCTCCGGACTGGGGGCCCTGATCGGCTGTCTCAAGATGGCTCGACAGGCCGGCGGCGACCTGCGCATCGCTCAGGTGCCACCCCAGGTGCTGATGGTGCTACAACTGACTAGCATGGACCGCGTGCTGACCCCGTACCCCGACTCCGCCTCGGCGTTCTCCCGTGCCTGAGCCGATCCTGCTCTGCGCCGACCGTCTTCCGGCCGAACCGGGGACCATCGAGACCATCCACGACCACCTGGAAGACTTGTGGGCGGCGGCCGACCATGTTCCGGCCCTGGACCGGATGGCCTTCGACACCGCCGTCATCGAAACGGTCAGCAACACCATCCGACACGGTGTGGGCGACCCGGGACCGGTCGAGCTGGGAATGGAACTCGTGGCCTCCCCCGCCGAGCTGCGGGCGACCATCGTCGAGTTCGGTGCAGCCTCGGCGGCACCGACTGCCCCGCTGGGCACCGTGCCGCTCGAAGACGTCATGACCGATGCCCTGGCGGAATCGGGCCGCGGACTGGCGCTGATCCGTGCCCTCGTCAGCCTGGACTTCGAACGCGCCGGTGCCACGAACGTGTGGCGCCTGTACCGCCCGACGAACGCGACGGAGTCAAGCCGTGGCACGGACTGACCTGAAACGACATGAGAGCGCGGGACGGGCTTCAGCCATGGCCACCGCTCTCGCCGGCATGGGCGTGCTGCACTTCGCGCGGCCTCGGGCCTTCGATGGGCTCATCCCTCGAGCCCTGCCGGGCACGGCCCGTGCGTGGACCTATGGATCGGGCGTGGCGGAACTGGCCGTCGCCGGGCTGCTGGCGGTACCGGCCACCCGCCGCGTGGGCGGTCGGGCCGCTCAGATCCTCTTCGTGGCCGTCTGGCCGGGGAACTTCTACCACGCGTGGCGTGCCCGGAAGGCGACACCCGCCGTCCGGGCCGTCACATTGGCACGACTGCCCCTGCAGATCCCGATGATCCGGGCCGCCGGACGCGTTGCCCGCGGGCGCTGAACGCGCCGACGGCGCACCACGGCGAGACTCCGGCCAGCATCAGGCCTGTCGAACCGGACGAGCGAGGCTCAGTCGAACTGGGGGCTGGTCGTGCGGGAGCGCTTGATCTCGTAGAAGTAGGGGAAGCCGGCGAGGGTCACGGCCGCGTCAAAGATCCTGCCGGCCTCCTCACCGCGCGGGATGCGTGTCATCACCGGCCCGAAGAAGGCCGTGCCGTTGAAGGAGACCACGGGCGTGCCGACGTCGTCCCCGACCTTGTCGATGCCCTCGGCGTGGGAGGCCCGTAGCGTCTCGTCCAGCACGTCCGTGCGGGCCGCCGCCAGGATCTCCTCGGTCTCCAGACCCAGCTCCTCCAGCGCGCCGCGCACAGCCGCCTCGAAGTCATTCTGCCCCTGATTGTGAATGCGGGTGCCCACCGCCGTGTAGTACGCGCCGATGGCCTCGTTGCCGTGGCGCTCCTGGATCTGAGTGGCGGCGCGGGCCGGCAGCCACGCCCGATCGAGCATGGAGCGGTAGCCCTCGTCCAGATCCTGGTGCTCGTTGAGGACGGACAGGGACATGATGTGCCAGTTCACCGTGATCGGACGGACCTTCTCGACCTCCAGCATCCAGCGTGAGGTGATCCAGGCGAATGGGCAGACGGAGTCGAACCAGAAGTCAACGGTCTGGGTTCCCGCTTCGGTGGCGGTGTTCGTGGCGTCAGCGGTCTCGGTCATGGTGCCTCCTGGCATGCGTCTGGGTGGTTGGGGAACGGTCCGCGGTGGGTTCTCGGGGTGACCCGGGCGGATTCAGGCCGACTTGGTGCGGCGCTTGCGCTGCACCTCTCGGGAGATCAGCGTGGGTTCGGCACCCTCGCGGACCACGTCACCGGTGATGACCACGGTGGCGATGTCCTCACGGGAGGGCAGATCGAACATGACCGGTTTGAGGACCTCCTCCAGAATGGAGCGGAGTCCGCGGGCGCCGGTCCCCCGCTCCTCGGCCTGCTCGACCACCGCGTCCAGGGCCTCATCCTCGAACTGCAGCTCGACGCCGTCCATGAGGAACATCTTCTGGTACTGCTTCACCAGGGCGTTCCGGGGCTTGGTCAGGATGTTGATGAGCTGCTCGTGGTCCAGGTTGTCCACCGTGGTGATCACGGGCAGACGGCCGATGAACTCGGGGATCAGGCCGAACTTCAGCAGGTCCTCCGGGCGGACGTCGGAGTAGGACACGTTCCGCTTGCCGATGGTGTTGATCGGCGCGCCGAACCCGATGCCCTTGGACCCGGCACGAGAGGAGATGATCTCGTCCAGGCCGGCGAAGGCCCCGGCCACGATGAACAGCACGTTCGACGTGTCGATCTGCAGGAACTCCTGGTGCGGGTGCTTGCGGCCACCCTGCGGCGGGACGGCGGCCGTGGTGCCTTCCAGGATCTTCAGCAGCGCCTGCTGGACCCCCTCCCCCGAGACGTCCCGGGTGATCGAGGGGTTCTCGGACTTGCGCGAGATCTTGTCGATCTCATCGATGTAGATGATGCCCTGCTCGGCCTTCTTGACGTCATAGTCAGCGGCCTGAATGAGCTTGAGCAGGATGTTCTCGACGTCCTCGCCCACATAGCCCGCCTCGGTCAACGAGGTGGCATCCGCCACGGCGAACGGCACGTTGAGCTTCTTAGCCAGGGTCTGGGCAAGGTAGGTCTTGCCGGATCCCGTGGGGCCCACGAGCAGGATGTTGGACTTGCCGACCTCCACATCCGCCAGCTCGTCGGCCTCCTCGGCCGAGCGATCGGCGAACGAGTCACTCTTGGCCTGCGCGGACTGCTGGCCGGAGCGGATGCGCTTGTAGTGGTTGTACACGGCGACGGCGAGGGACCGCTTGGCATCGGGCTGGCCGATCACGTATTCCTCGAGGAAGTCGTAGATCTCCCGAGGCTTGGGCAGCTCGACCTCGGCGGTCTCCGCGACCTCGGAGAGCTCCTCCTCGATGATCTCGTTGCACAGCTCGATGCACTCGTCGCAGATGTAGACGCCGGGTCCGGCGATCAGTTTCCGGACCTGCTTCTGGCTCTTTCCACAGAACGAGCACTTGAGCAGGTCGGCGCTTTCACCGATGCGGGCCATGCGGGAATCTCCTCGATTGGGTCGGGCCTCCAGACGAAGCTGCCCGGGGTACTGCCATTACAGCTTAGAGGGTGGACACGTTAGGACGGTGGATTGCAACGGCGGCCCACACCGGACGTGACGGAGCATGTCCAGGTGTGGGCCGCCGTCGGGCGATCCCTGGGCCCCGGTGGTTCCCGCCGCCGCGCACACGGCGCGAGGCCCACCGGCGGACCGGATCAGTTGGAGAGCTGCGGACGGGTGATCTTCCGAGACTCCAGGACCTCGTCCACCAGGCCGTAGTCCTTGGCGCCCTGGGCCGAGAGGAACTTATCCCGGTCGATGTCCTGGCGGATCTGTTCCGCCGACTTGTTGGTGTGCATGGCGAGCGTCTCCTCCATCCAGGTGCGGATCCGGAGCAGTTCCTCGGCGTGGATCTGCAAGTCCGTGGCGGTGCCGCGGTCCCCACCCATGGAGGGCTGGTGGATCAGCACGCGGGCGTTCGGCAGAGCCAGGCGCTTGCCCGGCGCACCGGCAGCCAGCAGCACGGCCGCGGCCGAGGCCGCCTGGCCGAGGCACACGGTCTGGATCTCGGGACGGACGAACTGCATGGTGTCGTAGATCGCGGTCATCGCGGTGAACGAGCCACCAGGCGAGTTGATGTACAGGGTGATGTCCCGCTCCGAGTCCATGGACTCGAGCACGAGCAGCTGGGCCATGATGTCATCCGCGGAGACGTCATCCACCTGCGAGCCGAGGAACACGATGCGGTCCTCGAACAGCTTGGCGTAGGGGTCATTGCGCTTGAAGCCGTAGGGCGTGCGCTCCTCGAACTGGGGCAGGACGTAACGGTTGCTCGGCGCCGACTGACCGGCACCGGAGGGCATTCCGGTCGGTGTTCCCGTGGTGAAGTGATTCATGTCTGATTTCTCCTGGGCGAAGGGTCTGTGGGGTGGGAAGGACTGTCCTGGGGCGGCCGGGGCCGGATCAGGAGTTGTCCACGCCACCGCCGCCGGACACGGTTCCGGCACGTTCGGCGATGTGGTCGAAGAACCCGTACTCCAGGCCCTCCGTGGCGGTGAACCACTTGTCCCGCTCGTTGTCCTTGAGGATGGTGTCCACGGTCTGGCCAGTCTGCTCCGCGGTCAGCTCGGCCATGACCTGCTTCATGTGCAGGATCAGCTGCGCCTGGATGCGGATGTCCGACTCGGTGCCGCCGATGCCGCCAGAGGGCTGGTGCATCAGGATGCGGGCGTGCGGGGTGGCATAGCGCTTGCCCGGCGTGCCCGAGGACAGCAGGAACTGGCCCATGGAGGCGGCCATGCCGGTGGCGACGGTGACCGTGTCGTTCGGGATGTACTTCATCGTGTCGTAGATCGCCATGCCCGCGGTGATGGAGCCGCCCGGGGAGTTGATGTACAGGTAGATGTCCTTCTCCGGGTCCTCGGCGGAGAGCAGGAGCATCTGGGAGCAGATCGCGTTGGCGTTCTCGTCCATCACCTCGGAGCCCAGCCAGATGATGCGTTCCTTGAGCAGACGGTTGTAGATGTAGTCCTCGCGGGCCGCCGGATCAACCGACGCCATACGGGGAGCAGTGGACGATGCGGACATGGCGCCCTGCCTTCCTTCAGATGGACTTCACATGCGACGACGGCACCTGGTGGTACACGTCCGGCACTGGTCTTGGATCGAGACTACTGTCCAACGGCGCCGCCCGGGCCCTCCTGACCCGGCTGTTCGCTGTTGGCGTGGATGGACGGCGACGGCCGCCACCACCCTGATCCGCTCACCAAAACGCCCGGACCGACCATGCGTGATGC
>NZ_JALDXU010000009.1:0-65558 GCF_032154715.1 Citricoccus sp.
CGCCACTTCCTCGCGGACGCGGCCGAAGGCGTGGCGCAGCTCGTCGTCGGTCCGATGGGCGGTCGCCGTGGTCGCCGCGGTGGCCGTGGTCGCCGCGGTGGCCGTGGTCGCCGCGGTGGCTGAGGCCCCCGGGTCGGCCGGAGAATGCTCGGGGTACGGGGTGGTCATGGTGTCCTTCCGTCGGAGTCGGATGCCTGTTCTGCTGCGGCGTGGTCGGTGGTGAGGCCCGCTCGCACGGCGTCCTCGAGGTCCAGGAGGCCCCGCCCTGCCGAGACGAGCTCCCGTGCCGTGGCCACGTGGCTGACGTCGAGGACGGCGGCCACCTGACGTGGCTCCCGGCCGGTGGTGCGGGCCGCCGCGGTCACCAGGGCCTCGACGGAGGCACCGTGGCCGAGGCGGAGTGCCCGGGACAGCCGCAGGAGCGTGGCCGAGCGCAGCGCGCGTGCTGCTGAGCCGTGCTGGCCGGAACGCTCATAGAGCCGGGCCCGGCCCACGGCGGTCTCCGAGGCCGGAACGATCACGGGCAGCGGTTCCACGGCCAGGGGCCCGTGCCGCCGCCCGCGCCACAGCATGAGCACCGCCAGGCAGAGGATGAGCCAGATCCCCGCGGGGCGGACCCAGTCGGGCAACAGCTGGTCCATGGTCGGCGGGCCCGGATCGATCGCCACGTCGGCCAGTCCCGGCAGGTACCAGACCACGTCTGAGGACCGGCCCAGGGACCACAGGGCGAGCACGGGATGGCCTTCGGCGTCGGCGGATTCATTGGCGAACACGCCGACGTGACCGATCACCACGGTGCCGTCGGCGGTCTCCAGGACTGCGTGGGCCGGATCAGTGGTGGAGCCGGATTCCGTTCCGGGGACGGGGAAGCAGGCTTGCGCCCCGGCGCTCCGGTAGGCAAGGCCCGATGCCCCGATCGTCTGCGCCTCCCGGCCCATCGGCAGTCCGCAGCCCTCTCCGGAGGCCAAGGGGTCGCCGTCGGGTACCTGACCTGCCTGGGCGACCGCGGGGGCGAGGGCGCCGAGGGCCTGGAAGCCGGGCTCGACGAGCACCCGCCGCTCCGGAGCGACCTCCTCGGAGAGCCGGTCCAGACCGGTCTCGGGAAGGTGATCGGCGGCATCGTGGAACAGCACCGGGGCCTGCGGGTGCTCCTCCGCCAGCGCCAGGGCCTCCTCGAGGGACTCGGCCGGATGCACCGTGATGCCCTGGGCCTGGAGGACGCGCACCACGGCCTGGCCGCCGTTCGGTGCGGGCGACGAGGGGGAGAGCTGGCGCGTGTCCGGATTCTGGCGCAGCATCGAGGGCAGGGCCACGAGCACCAGCAGGGCGGCCAGGACGAACCAGATCCAGGCCTTCCGCAGCCACCGGGACAGGGCCTGACCGGTGGCCGGAACGGCGGGGCCCGGAGGAGTGGAGGCCTGAGCCGGGGAGGCGGTCCGTTGGGATCGCTGGATGTCGGCGGTCGGCGTGGCTCTCGTCGTCATCGTGGAGCCACCATCCTCCCGGACATTGCGGCACCCTGCAGAGGGCCGGGCGGCGTGGTGTCCGGCGGCATGGTGGCCAACCGGGCGTCGAGGTCACGGACATCCGTGGCCCGGGCGGCCGTCGTCGGGCGATCGCCGTAGACCACGGCGTTGAAGGCGTCCGCGGCGGCCTCCAGGGCCCGGCGCTCCGTGGTGAAGGCTGTTCCGAGGCCATGTGCGGCCTCGGTCGCCGTGCGTCCGGGGCGCGGGTCCAGAACGGTGCGTTCCTCGGCGTGCCGCACGAGGGCGCGGAACCAGGCGACGAGCGCCGCCCCGTGGTCGCCGGCCGCGAAGGCGGTCTCGGCCATCCGGCGGTGCTGCTCCGGCGTGACCGTCCGGTCCGAGAGGACGGCGGCGGCGCGCCGGGCCCGCGCGGCCGCTGTGGCGCGGGGGCGCAGAAGCACCAGGACGACGACTGCCACGGCCACCAGGATGAGCGGCAGGACCCAGCCGGGCAAGGACGGAGCGGCACCACCGAGGGTGCCGAGCCACTCCAGGGCCGCGGACAGGATCCCGCCCAGCCACTCCAGGAGGGGATTCGGTTCGGCCTGGGCGTACTCCGGCCGGGCCAGTTCCTCCTCGATCAGGCGTCGGGCCTCGTCCCGGTCCGGTTCCCAGCCGGCCGGGGCGCCCGGTGCGGTCCTCGCCGTCATCTCAGGCCAGCGCAGCAGGGATCAGTGCCCGGCCGGACCGGTCGGGCCGGTGGGAGTGGATGGACCAGAGGGATGGCGTCCGGGGACCAGCTGGTCGGTTCCGGCGGCTGCCTGCACATCCCGCACCGTGCTGAAGCGTTCATCGTCGCCCGCCCCGGCGGCCTCGGCGGCCGCGGCGAGGTCCAGGTCGAAGCTCTCGTGCCGGATCCGGTAGTCGATGTACAGCAGGGCGACCAGGCAGGAGCTGTAGACGAGGGCGAGGGCGTTGACCAGTGATGAGACGGCCACGCTGAGGAGGGTCCACCATCGCGTGGAGTCCATCATCTCCTCCATCGAGGTGGTGGGATCCAACGGGGCGAACACGCCGCCGATCATGGACAACGGCGTGGTGATGATCGAGGTGATGATGCCGATGATGACGGCCACGAGCAGGATGACGCCCAAGGTCCGCCACCAGTGGCCGCGGGTCAGGGACCAGGAGCGGCCCATGGCTTTGAACGGTCCCTTGAGCTCCACGGCGGAGGCGGCCGCGGCGAGCACCAGCTTGATGTAGAGCCACACGGAGAGGACGACCGACGCGACGGTCAGGACGAACAGCAGGATGCCCATCAGTCCGGCCAGGCCGCCATCCTCACTGACCGCCGCGATGATGAGTCCCACGATGACGCCGATGAACAGGGCGAAGACGATGGCCCCGGCGATCAGGTAGATCAGTGCGAGGCCCATGAGCGACCAGATCTGACGGCCGGTCAGCCTCCAGGCCTGGCCCAGTGAGGTCTTGAGTCCCGCGGCCGAGCGGAGGACCACCACGGCCAGGACGCCATTGGCGATGATGCCGGCCAGCGCCGCGAGCAAGGCTCCCAGGAAGAGCAGCGCGATCGATCCGAACACCTGGCCGAAGACCGGGTTGGTGAGGGGGTCACCGAGGAAGGGGTCCTGGCCGCCCTCCTCCATGAGGATGATGCTGTAGGTGGCGTCGAAGAGCACGTTGGTGGCGAAGATGGACACGACGATCTCGATCAGGGCCACGATCAGAGCGGTACCGAGAACGGCTGCCGCATTACGGCGGATGGCGGCGAAAGAGCCGCTGAGCAGGTCGCCGAGGGCGAGGGGTGTCAGCGGGATGATGCCCGGCCGGCGTGACGGCGTCCCGTATCCGGGCTGCTGACCGTAGGGGTTCTGGTGGCTCGCGGGCTGGCCGTAGGCACCGTAGGGGGACTGGCCGTAGGAGGGCTGGCCATAGGGGGACTGGCTGACCGCGGGACCGTAGGGCGATGGTCCCCAGGGCTGGTGCGCCGGTGGGGCTGGTTGCTGCGGCTGCCGGCCCGGCTCCTGAGGCTGCTGGGCTGGCTGCTGGTCCGGGCCCGGGCCCGGGACCTCGTTCTCGTTCATTGGAGGGTCCCCCTGATGGTCGTGCGGTCGCGGGCCTTCGGCGGGTGGATCCACCGATGTCAGTTCGGCGCGTCCACCTCCAGGGCTGACTATATCGGCCGCATCCCTCCTTGTCGGATAAGGTGGAACGGATGGCCGTTCGGTCTGGTCCGTTCGGGGCCACCGGGCGGTGGCGTCGGTGGGCGGGACCCATCCGACGGGAATTTCAGTCAGGGGAGGACGAATCCGGTGAAGGCCAGAATTCTCGTAGTCGATGATGACGAGGCACTGTCGGAGATGATCGGCATCGTGCTGCGCAACGACGGCTTCGAACCGACGTTCTGTGCGGACGGATCCCAGGCCCTGGAGATGTTCCGTTCCACCCGGCCCGACGTGGTGCTGCTGGACCTGATGCTGCCCGGCATGGACGGAATCGAGGTCTGCCAGGTCATCCGGGCCGAGTCGGACACCCCGATCGTGATGCTGACCGCCAAATCGGACACCTCGGACGTGGTGCGCGGCCTGGAGGCCGGCGCCGATGACTACGTGCCCAAGCCCTTCAAACCCGCTGAACTGGTGGCGCGCGTCCGCGCCCGGCTGCGTGAGGGTGAGACCCGCGCCCCGGAGACCCTGAAGATCGCCGACCTCACGATCGATGTGGCCGGCCACCAGGTCACCCGTGGCGACGGGGCCATTCAGCTCACCCCCCTGGAGTTCGATCTCCTCGTGGCCCTGGCACGCAAGCCGTGGCAGGTCTTCACCCGGGAGATGCTGCTCGAGGAGGTCTGGGGCTATCGGCACCAGGCGGACACCCGGCTGGTGAACGTGCACGTCCAGCGCTTGCGTTCCAAGGTCGAGAAGGACCCCGAGAACCCGGAGGTCGTCCTGACCGTCCGCGGCGTCGGCTACAAGGCCGGTCAGAGCTGAGTTGACCACGGGCACCGTCACCGCCCCCGAGCAGGCGGACACCGTCGGCTCAGACTCGGGTGCGGGGACCGGGGTCCGTGGAGTGATCGGCCGGTGGCTGAGGTCCCTGCGACGCCGTTGGAACGCATCCCTGCAGCTGCGCACCGTGGCGATCACCGCCGTGCTGACCCTCGTGGCGGCCGGTGTGCTGGCCCTCTTCCTGAGCCAGCAGATCACCTCCGGCCTGTTCCAGTCCCGGTTCGATCAGGTCGAGGCCGAATCGAACCGCGGCCTGAACCAGGCCCGGTCCATCTTCGACAACGCCGCCACCAACGACTCCGAGTCGACCGACCTGCTGGTCACCAACACGCTGAACCAGCTGGCCGGGGACACCGGTGCCACGGTGGTGCGGGATATGCTCCTGGTCCCGTTGGAGGAGGCCCAGAATCTCTTCGTGGGGCCCAAGTCCAGTTCCGGGCTGTCGACGGACGTCATCCCGGACGAACTGTCCCAGGCGGTCCAAGGGGACAACGGCACCTATTGGCAGTCCATCAGCCTGCCGGCCGAGGACGGCGGGACGAGTCCCGGACTGGCCTTCGGCACCCAGGTGACCCTGCCGCCCGGCAACATCTATGCGCTCTACATGGTGTACGACCTCTCGAGTGTCCAGGACACCCTGGACTACCTCATGCGAGTCCTCGTGGTCGCCGGGGCCATGCTGGTGATGATGAATTCCCTCATCGCCGTCTACGTCACCCGGTCCGTGGTCCGTCCGGTGAGCCAGGCGGCGTCCACCGCGGAGTCCCTGTCCTCCGGCGACCTGACCGTGCGCATGCCCGTCCACGGTGAGGATGAGATGGCCCGGCTCGGCTCGTCCTTCAACCGGATGGCGGACAACATCCAGGACCAGATCACTCAGTTGGCGGAACTCTCACAGATGCAGCAGCGGTTCGTCTCGGACGTCTCGCACGAGCTGCGGACGCCCCTGACCACGGTGCGGATGGCGGCCGAGGTGCTCTATGACTCCCGGGATGAGTTCGATGCCATCAACCGCCGCTCCACCGAATTGCTCTACCACCAGGTCGAACGATTCCAGGCGCTGCTCGCCGACCTGCTGGAGATCACCCGCTTCGACGCCGGGGCGGCCACCATGGCCCCGGAGGAGACGGACATCCTGCACGTGGCGACCGACGTCGTCCTCACGGCCCAGCCGTTGGCCCACAAGGCCAACACGGCCGTCTTCGTCGTCCCGATGGACATGGAGGTGACGGCGGACGTCGATCCCCGCCGCATCGAACGCATCATCCGCAACCTCGTCAACAACGCGATCGAGCACGGCGAGGGCCGTCCCATCGACGTGATCGTCGGGGCCGGGGAGGACACGGTGGCGGTGGTGGTCCGTGACCACGGGATCGGCATGTCCGAGGATCAGGCCTCTCGCGTCTTCGACCGGTTCTGGCGGGCGGATCCGGCCCGGGCACGCACCACGGGCGGCTCTGGACTGGGCCTGTCCATCGCCACGGAGGACACCCGGCTGCACAACGGGCGCCTGGACGCCTGGGGTGCGCCCGGAGACGGTTCGGCGTTCCGCCTGACCATCCCGCGTCGCAGTGGTGGCACGGTCGGGGACAGCGCGCCGCTGGACCTGCCGCCCGTCTACCCTGAGTCCCAACGCCGGCTGCCGCTGGAGCTGGAGAACCCGGAACCCGCGCACCTCAACGGTGAGGTGATGCCGGACCGGATCCACGAGCAGTCGTTGTACCAGCCACGCCCGGAGACCCCACGGCCGGAGGATGAATCCTGATGACTGATCCCCAGCGCACCGTGGACCGCGATCGACGGGCCCGCACCCCTGGTCCCATGGCCGCCCTCTGTGCCGCACTCGTCGCCGGACTGCTCTTGCTGACCGGCTGTGCCCATCTGCCTCAGAGTGGCCCAGTCGGCACCTCTGACCCCCTGCCGGGTGCCGACAACCAGGTGAACTACTCCTTCACCCCGGCAGGCCCGGCGGAGGACGCGAGCCCGGAGGACATCATCCGCGGCTTCCTCACCGCCGGGACCGGCACCCAGGACGACTACGCCACGGCCCGTGATTTCCTGACGGAGGACGCCGCCGAGGCGTGGAACCCGGAGGCCCGGACCCTGGTCTACAACGAGACACCCACTGTGGTCCCGTCGGCCCAGGACAACCAGTACGAGGTCCAGATCGAGGTGGACTCGGTGGTGGATGAGCGCGGCATCATGAACCGGATGCCGGCCAACACGTCCGAGGCCGTGGGCTTCGCCCTGACCCAGGAGGACGGCCAATGGAGGATCGCGGAGGCGCCGGGCGGCACGATGCTGGAGTCCGCCCAGTTCCGAGCCCTCTTCGCCTCACATGAGTTGTACTTCTACGACCAGTCCTATGCCTACGCCGTGCCGGACCTACGGTGGTTCCTCAACCGGTCGGGCTCAGCGGCGGACATCGTCGGCGCCCTGCTGGACGGGCCCGCACCGTACCTGGACGGCGCCGTGCGGACGGCCTTCCAAGCTGGTTCGGAGCTGTCGCGTCCCTCCGTTCCCGTTGACGTCGGCTCGGCCAAGGTCGATCTCACGCAGCAGACGGTCGAGAGCGCGGACCCCTTGATGCGGCAGCGGATGCAGCAACAGCTTGAGCTCACACTGGACGGGCTGAACAACGTCTCCAGCGTGGAGATGTCCGTGGGTCTGAACCCGCTCGACCTGGGATCGGTGGCGGACAACTTCGAACCGGCCCAGATCAACCCCGGGGTGGGCTCCACCCAGGTCGCCGTCGCCAACGGGGAACTCGTCTACTTCGAGGGCGACGCCACGGTCCCCGTGGGTGGCCTGCAGCTGGACATCGACGGCGGGCCGGTGGACCCCGCCATGAGCCTGGACGGCACTCGTTTCGCGTTCCTGAACGGCGACCGGACGCAGATGGTCTCCGCCGGTACGGACGGATCCCAGGAACTCGAGCTGGAGGGGGAGAATCTGACGCGGCCGAGTTTCGACTCATCCGGCTGGACCTGGACCGTGGACCACGCCAACGGCACCCGCATTATGGCCCTGCAGACCGCCGGCCAGGACGAGGCACCCCTGGAGATCAGCGCAGAATGGCTCGGCGACCGCACCGTCCAGGCCTTGCGCATCTCCCGCGATGGCACGCGGGCGGCCATCGTGGCCGGCGAGGGGGAGTCGTCCCACCTGTACCTCTCTGGCGTCATCCGCGATTCGGAGGGAGTCCCCCGCGGACTCGGTTCGCCGGTCCGGTTGGAGCCCACGGTGCCCGTCAGCGACGTCAACTGGGTCTCCGACCAGAGGCTGCTGGTGGCCGCCACCAGCACGTCATCGGTGGAGGCACAGCTCGTCGGACTCGACGGCTCGCTCGACACGCTGCGGCCGCTGCTGGGTATGACCGGCTTCTCCACGGGCCCCGGTGACAACCCGATCTATGCGGAGACGGCCGAAGCGGTGCACACCCTGGCCGGATCCACGTGGCGGTCCCAGGCCGGGGCCGTGGCCCACGATATGGCCTTCCCCGGCTGACTCGCTAAGGCGTTCCCCGGCTGCCTCGATGGTCCAGCCCGGCCCGCCACGGCTGCCCCTGGCCTCGGGGTTCTCCTCATCCGGACGAGGCCTCCCGGGCGTGTCATCCACAGCGGGACCTGCCTGGTGCCCCCGACCTCGGACACGAGGTGCAGGCTGGGATCATGAGGCTCCCGTCCGGAGGTGCCGTCGGGCTGGGCCGGCTGGTCCATGCGCCGGCGTCTCGTGCCTTGGCACGATCGGGACGCGAGTTGGCAGGGCTGCTGATGCCCAGCCTCTGCGTCCTCTGCGGACGGCAGGACGGCACGGTGTGCCCAGAATGCGTCCCGGGGCTGGTGACCGAACTGCTCCACCCCTTCAGGGCGGAACGCGACGCAGCCGCGTTGCCGCTCTACCCGGGTGGGGCGGTCCGGACCCCGCATCGGCCTCCGCCGGCCAGGTCGCCCGGCGGCGTGGTCCCGCCGGCGGCCTCTGCGGAGGACGGAAACCCGCCGATGCCCCTGGGCGTCCCGGAGCCGTCCCTGCAGCCGGTGCCCGTGGTGGCGGCCGCACGTTACGGGGCGGAGGCTTCGCGGGCGCTCCTGGCGTTCAAAGACCACGGCCGCACGGCCGTGGCCGGGTACCTGCGCCCGGCCGTGCACCGGGCACTGGCCGCCGCTTCGCAGTTGCTGGAGGCACCGGGCCCGTTCACCCTGGTGCCGGTCCCCGCCAGCACAGCCGGATTCCGCGGACGTGGCTATGACCCTGTGGAGGAACTGCTGACCGGCGCCTTGCCACCCGGCTGGAAGGTGGCCACCGGATGGCTGGCGCACCGGCGGAGACCTCTCGTGGACACCCTCCGAACCCGCAGCAGTCATGCGGGCGCCGGATCGCGGCAGCGTCGCCATCGCGGACGGGACCGGTTCCGGACCACCCGGCGTTTCGCCGCGGAGGCCCACCGCGGTCTCGGACGCAACGTGGTGGTGTTCGACGACGTCATGACCACGGGATCCACGCTCGCGGCCACGTGGCATGCCCTCGAGCAGGCTGGAATCCGGCCGGTGGGCGCGGTGGTGGTGGCCGCGGTGACCGCACCGGGGACGGCACCTGACGAAGGTCTTAACTCGGCGTGAAGAAAGTACTAGGGTGAGGGCAACGGGCCCCTCGGGGATCGTCTTCGGCGGCTGGAAGGAGGAGTTCTTCCCGCCGCCGAGGTGCATTAAGGGGCCGGCGCAGGGCCGGCCGCACGGTGCACGCACATGTTCGAATAGCCGTCAGGCTCCTAGGAGGACATCATGACCATGGACGTCAGCTACGTTGCCCGCAACGTCTCCCTTCCGGACCGGTTCCGGGACTACGCCCAGGAGAAGTTCAGCAAGATCGAGCAGCTATCCACACGCGCTCAGGGGCTGGAGATTAAGGTCACCAAGCAGGCCAACCACCGTCATTCGGACGAGAAGCTCACCGTGGAGTTGACCGTCCACGGCAAGGGCAAGGTCATTCGCGCGGAGGCCCAGGCTGACGACAAGTTCGCCGCCTTCGATCTGGCGTTCGGCAAGCTCCTGGAGCGGTTGAGGCGCCTCCGTGACCGGCAGAAGGACCGTCACCAGAAGCGGGTTTCAGTGGCGGATGCGACGGCCGCGTTGCCCTTGGTCCAACCGGGGCAGTCACTGGTCGAGCAGGTCATGGCGGACCAGGCCGCGCAAAACCACTCCACACCGGAGGACGACGGCGAGGCCCCCGTGCGGATCCGCAAGAAGGTCTTCCCAGCCACGCCCGTCAGCGTCGACGACGCTGTCGATGCCATGGAACTGGTCGGACACGATTTCTACCTCTTCATCGACGAGTCCACCGGCCGGCCGTCCGCCGTCTACCGCCGCAAGGGCTGGAGCTACGGTGTGATCGCGCTCGATGCCGACCATCCTGACGCTGAGGTGCAGGAAGAGGACATTCACTATCGAGCCGCAACCGTCTGAGTCCTTGGCACCACGCCGCGGACGACGACCGCCCGGTCCCGAGGGGCCGGGCGGTCCGGTGCTCGGCTACTCGGAAGCCCGCCGGACGGTGCTGGCAGCCCAGTTGATCCACCGACGACGCCGGCCGGGCCCGCCGGGTGCACGAAAGGTCAGATCGACACTGGACCGGCTCGGCGTGCTGCAGGTGGACTCCGTCAGCATTCTCGCCCGGGCCCACTACGTGCCTCTCTTCAGCCGGCTGGGCCCCTATGATCCGGCTCTGCTGGACCGGCTGTCCCATCGGTCGTCCCACCAGGGGCGCCCCCCGTGGACCGAGTACTGGGCCCACGAGGCCTCCCTGGTCCCGGTCCGATTGCGCCCGGCGCTCGTGGCCGTCCAACGGCGTACCTGGATGACCGCCACGGACCTGGACGCGCAGATCAAGAATGAGCTGTCGCACCAGATCCTGGCGTTGCTCTCCGCCTCACGCCCGCTGACGGCGCGGCAGGTCGAGGACCGACTGGGGCATCACGGCGGCCACCAGGGACACTGGGGCTGGAACTGGTCCGTGGTCAAGCGGGTCCTCGAGGACCTGTTCGCCTCCGGGCAGATCGCCAGCGCTGGACGCAATCCCCACTTCGAACGCCGCTTCGTGCCGGCCTCGGCCATCGACCCTGCGGACGAGGTGCCGGACCGTGACGCGGCGGCCCTGGAGCTGGTGGACACCGCCGCGCGGGCCCTCGGGGTGGCCACCGAGGCCAGCCTCGCCGACTACTACCGGATCACCGTCATGGCCGCACGCGCCGCAGCGGTGCAACTGCACCACGCCGGCGTCCTGGAACCGGTCCGGCTGCCGGGTCTCCGCGGGACGACCATGGCGGCGTGGCGCCATGCCGAGGCGGTGACGCCCAGGACCGCGACCGGCCGGGCCCTGGTCAGTCCCTTCGATCCGCTGGTATTCCACCGGCCGCGGGTCGAGGCGCTGTTCGGCGTCCGGTACCGCCTGGGGATCTACACCCCCGCGCCGAAACGGACCCGTGGTTATTACTCCCTGTTGTTCCTGCTCGGGGAGCGGCTGGTCGCCCAGGTCGACCTCAAAGCGGACCGCGCCGGCAAGGTGCTGCTGGTGCGCGGTGCCTGGTCCGAGGACCCGGCCGCGGTTCCCGGCGGTCCCGGGAACGCGGGCGGGGCGGAGAGCGGGGCGGCCGGCGTCGGGCAGGTGGTGGTGGAGTTGGCCGCCGAACTGGGCGAGTTGGCCGACTGGCTGGGCCTGGAGGACGTGGCGGTGGAGGGGAATGCCGACGGAGACCTGCCAGCGGAACTGCGGAGGGCATGGAGGAAGCTCCCAGAGATTTGACCGTAGACTGTGCGGGTATCCCCGTGGCTGCTGGCCGAACCGGGGTACCCGAGCGCAACGCATACCGACGCACCCGGTGCACCGGGGAACAGGGAGTCTAGGCACGTGGCATCATTCATCGAACGAATCCTGAAGACCGGGGACAAGAAGGTCCTCAAGCGCCTGAGGGGATTCGCCGACGCCATCAATGTCCTCGAGGACGAGTTCCTCGAGATGTCCGACGCCGAGCTGCGCGGAGAGACCGAAGCGTTCCGTGAGCGGATCGCCGGCGGCGAGTCGCTCGACTCACTGTTGCCCGAGGCCTTCGCCGCTGTGCGTGAGGCAGCCGGACGCACCCTCGGCCAGCGTCACTACGACGTCCAGCTGATGGGCGGGGCGGCCCTGCACCTCGGGAACATCGCCGAGATGAAGACCGGTGAGGGCAAGACCCTCGTGGCCACCGCCCCGGCCTACCTCAACGCCCTCTCCGGCCAGGGCGTCCACGTCATCACGGTCAACGACTACCTTGCCAGCTATCAGTCCGAGCTCATGGGCCGTGTCTTCCGGTTCCTCGGCCTGGAGACCGGCGTGATCGTCGCCAACCAGGATCCGGCCACCCGGCGCGCCCAGTACGCCGCGGACATCACCTACGGCACGAACAACGAGTTCGGCTTCGACTACCTGCGGGACAACATGGCCTGGTCCAAGGACGAACTCGTCCAGCGCGGCCACCACTTCGCCATCGTCGACGAGGTCGACTCCATCCTCATCGACGAGGCCCGCACTCCGCTGATCATCTCCGGCCCGGCCCAGGGCGATGCCTCGCGCTGGTACACCGAGTTCTCCAAGCTGGTGCGCAAGCTGACCCTGGACGAGGACTATGAGGTCGACGAGAAGAAGAAGACCGTGGGTGTGCTCGAGCCCGGCATCGAGAAGACGGAGGACTGGCTGGGCATCTCCAACCTCTACGAGTCCGCCAACACCCCGCTGATCCAGTACCTGAACAACGCCATCAAGGCCAAGGAACTGTTCAAGAAGGACAAGGACTACGTCGTGCTGGGCGGCGAGGTCAACATCGTGGACGAGCACACCGGACGTGTCCTGGCCGGCCGCCGCTACAACGAGGGCATGCACCAGGCCATCGAGGCCAAGGAGGGCGTGCAGATCAAGGCGGAGAACCAGACCCTGGCCACCGTCACCCTGCAGAACTACTTCCGCCTCTACGAGAAGCTGTCCGGCATGACCGGTACCGCCGAGACCGAGGCCGGCGAGTTCATGTCCACCTACAAGCTCGGGGTGGTGGTCATCCCCTCCAACAAGCCCAAGCAGCGCGCGGACCAGACGGACCTCATCTACAAGAACGAGGTGGCGAAGTTCGACGCGGTGGTGAAGGACATCGCCGAGCGGCATGAGAAGGGCCAGCCCGTCCTGGTGGGCACCACCTCGGTGGAGAAGTCCGAATACCTCTCCAAGCTGCTGGCCAAGAACGGCGTCCGGCACGAGGTGCTCAACGCCAAGAACCACGCTCGTGAGGCGTCGATCGTGGCTCAGGCGGGCCGTAAGGGGGCCGTCACGGTGGCCACCAACATGGCCGGCCGCGGTACCGACATCATGCTGGGCGGCAATGCCGAGCACAACGCGGTCGACGAGATGCAGAAGCGTGGCGTGGATCCCGTCGAGGATGCCGAACGCTATGAGGAACTGTGGGACGAGGTCCTGGCAGCCGCCCAGGAGGGCGTCCAGAAGGAACACGAGGAGGTCCTCGAACTCGGCGGACTCTATGTGCTCGGCACGGAGCGCCACGAGTCCCGGCGCTTCGACAACCAGCTGCGCGGCCGTTCCGGCCGCCAAGGTGATCCGGGCGAATCCCGTTTCTACCTCTCGCTGACCGATGACCTGATGCGCCTCTTCAACCCGGGTGCCGCGTCCCGCATCATGAACTCCGCCTCCGTCCCGGATGACATGGCGCTGGAGTCGAAGATGGTGTCCGGGGCGATCCAGAATGCTCAGCAGCAGGTCGAATCGCGTAACACCGAGCAGCGCAAGAACGTGCTGAAGTACGACGACGTGATGAACCGCCAGCGTGAGGCCATCTACACGGACCGCCGGCACATCCTGGAGGGGGAGGACCTGCGGTCCAAGATCCAGAATTTCCTCGAAGATGCGGTCTCCACGGTGGTGGATGAGGCCACGGGTGTCGGGCACGCCGGCGACTGGGACCTGGACCAGCTCTGGACGGATATGAAGCAGATGTACCCGGTGGGCGTCACGGTGGACGAGGTGGTGGAGGAGTCCGGCGGCCTGACGAAGCTCAAGGCCGAGGACCTGAAGCGCGAGCTGGTCTCCGATGCCAGGCTGGCCTACGAGGACCGGGAGAAGGCCATCGGGCCGGACACCTTGCGCGAACTGGAGCGCCGTGTGGTGCTCTCGGTGATCGGCCGGAAGTGGCAGGAGCACCTCTACGAGATGGACTACCTCAAGGAGGGCATCGGGCTGCGCTCCATGGCCCAGCGTGATCCCCTGGTGGAGTACCAGCGCGAGGGTTTCATCCTGTTCGAGGCCATGATGGAGGCCATCCGGGAGGAATCGATCGGCTACCTGTTCAACCTGGAGGTGCAGGCCGCTCCTGCTCCGACCACGTTGCCCGGAGTTCAGGACGCCAGGTCCGCGACGATGACGCCGGTCTTGAACGTCAAAGGCCTCGACGCGCCTCGCCAGCCGTCCACCCTGCGGTTTTCCGCGCCGTCGGACTCCGGTGAGGTCACCACACAGGTACGCCGCACTGATGGGGCGACCGGCGGGCAGACCTCGGCAGGAGACGCTGACGAGGCAAGCCGGAACGGCTCCGGCAACGGGGCCGGCGGGGCCGGCGGGGCCAAGAATGCTCCGCGCGGTGTCAAGAAGTCCAAGAAGAGCCGCCGCTAGCCCAGTTCCAGCGTCGTGACCTTCCACCGGTTGCGGTGCTTCTCGATGCGCAGGGCCATGGCCCGGGCGCGGTCGGGCAATTGGACGGTGGCACTGGCCTCGTAGGCCTCCTGCCCCAGGCGGCAGGCACGGGCCCCGAGAGCCTTCGGGGCCGCAGCGGGACCATCCGTCCGGGTGGCCCGCAGGCGGTGGGCCAAATCGGCCCGACGGATCATCTTCTGGTAGGTGGCCAGGTCAAGCCATGCGGACAGCTGACGTGCCGGCCGAAGTCCGAGTTCGGCCTCCACGCAGGCCAGGGCCACGATCCGTGCCAGTGAACGGACGTGGCGTTCTTCCTCCCGCCGGCGTTCGGCCTGGGCACGCTCGGCCGTCGTGGTCCCCTCGAGGGGCCGCTGCCGGGGCGCCCACGCCGCGTGCTGCGGACTGTGGGATGGCCGGGAGGCCAGCCCCAGGGTGGATCCGGCTACGGAGTCCAGGGGTGGCAGGGCCGCGGGGACAGCGGTGACGGTCAGGGCTGGAGTCCGCTCCGGGGCCTGCGCTGCTGCCGTGGTCAAGGTCGTCATGGTTCCTCCGGTTGTACTGGGATCGAGCATGTTCGGGATTGGGTGGTGCTTCGGCCCGGCGTGCGGCAAGAGGCGCGGCCTAGCTCAGGGGTGGTGCCGTGAGGACGGTGCCGGGGATCAGTAGATCGGCATCGCTGCCGATCACGGTGCGGTTGTGGTCATGCCACTGGCGCCATCGGCCGTCCACTTCCAGGTCTGTGGCCGTGGGCCCCAGTTCGTGTGAGGCGATGTCCCACAGGCAATCTCCCCGGCGCACCGTGACGGTCTTGGCGTCGTCCGTGGCGGGCTGGCCTGAGCGAGGTGCACCGGGCGCGGTCGGCACCGGGGCCGAGGGTTTCCACGTGGGTGACGGCAAGGGCTGCTCGTCCGGCCGGGAAGCCGAAGCGGCCGAGAGCCAACCCGGGTGGGGGAGGGCGGAGGGCGTGTACTCCGAGGCTTCCCGCGCTGGGGAGGCCTGGGCCGCCGGGAGTGGCTCAACGGCGGAACCCGGTGCGGCCCCCCAGGCCCCGGGCGCCAGCAACAGGTTGACTCCCACGACGGACGCCGCCACCCGGCGGAGGAAAGCGGGGGAGAGTGTGCTGCCGAAGCGAATGAGAAGGAGCGACCTGGTCCCGTGACCCAGAGCCACCACGGCGGTGCCGAGCACGGCCAAGAACCACCAAGCGGCGACGACGGCGCCCGCTCCGGCACACAGGGAGGCCACCAGTCGCTCGACGAGGGGCAGGCCCGCGCCCGGCGCGGCCCCTCCCAGCCCGGTGGAGCCGAACCACCACAGCAATGGTCCGGCCACGGTGCACAGCAGGGTCAGGATCAGGTCCTCGCCCCGGAGTGCCGGGCGGCGGTTCTCAGACGATGCACTCACGGTGTGCCCCTTCAGTCACGAGGGCTCTGGGCGCCCGTCGCTTTTCTTTGATGGACTAAGGCAACAATAGACGACTAAAGATGTCAATAGGTGGGTGTAGAGATTTTGTAAGAACGTTTGATGGCGTTTGACAACGTTTGGATCCACGCCGTGTGTGGTCCGGTCCGGATTCCGGGGCGTTGCCGCGACGGCCCGTTGCCCCTCGAGGCTGGTGGGGTCGGTGCACCCGTTTAGGCTGGGCAGATGAGATGGGACGGGCTGTTCGCCGATCTGGAGGCCCAGCTGGCCCAGGGGCACTGGCAGGACACGGAGGCCGAGGCGGCCGAGATGACGCGCGGCGAGCGATCCGCGATCGCCCTGATCGATCGCTTGCGCGGTGCGGTGGGGACGCCGCTGACGCTCGTGCTGTCGGACGGTCAACGACTGGAGTTGACCCTATCCACCGTGGGGTCCACGTGGGTCGGTGGGACGGACCGGAGCGGGAGCCTGGTGGTCAATCTCGCCACCGTGGTGGCCATCGACAGCCCCCTGGCCGTGGTGGTTCCGGAAGCATCCGCCGGGCGGCGGCGACTGGGCATCGGCTCCCTGTACCGGTCGTTGTCCCGTGCCCGCGTGGCTCTCGTGGTCGCCGGCCGGGACGGGCGGCTGCTCGGGGAGGGCACCATCGACCGGGTGGGACTGGACCACCTCGACCTGGCCGTCCACCCTCGGGACGAGCAGCGGCGCGGGCGCAATGTCCGCGGACTCAGGGTGATCCCCTTCGAGGCGATCCACCTGGTGCGTTCGGCTCAGGCGTCCTCGGTCTGAGGTGCACCGGCCTTTCGGGCCTCGGCCTTGGCGGCCTGCTGCACGTAGAGGTCATCGATGTACTCGTCGAGCTTGACCTGCTCCACCCGCCACTGGCCACGACCGCCGATCTGGATGGCCGGCAGCTCCCCACTGCGCACCAGCGCGCGGGCCTGCGCCATGGAGACCTGCAGTTCCTCGGCGACATCGGTCAGGGTCAGGAAGCGCGGCATGGGTCCTCCGGGTCGAATGCGGGCATTGGTCACCTCCATTCTTCCACGGTCACCTTCCGTGCCGGGGTTGTCCACAGCGGCGGTGCGGTCCACTCGGTTCACCCCGTCTTGTCCACACCCTGGCCTGTGCGGCGCCGGCCTTGGATAAGGTGGTCGGGGATGTCGGCGGCGAATGGGGCTGCCGGACCGGAGAGGGAGGACGCCCGTGGTGGCGACGAACACGGCGGAGGCTCCGCGGCTCACGCGGCCGGGGTGGAAGGATCCCCGGCTGCTGGCCGGGCTCCTGCTGGTGCTGTTGTCGGTGGCCGGCATCGTGGCACTGGTGCAGTCACTGGACCGTTCGGAGGGCTATTGGGCCGCCGGGCAGGACCTGGTTCCGGGCAGCGTGGTCGAGACCGACCAGTTGACAGTGGTGCAGGCCCGATTGGGTGACGCGGCCGACGACTACCTCCCTGCGGACGAGCCGTTCCCCGGGGACGGGGCGGTGGTGGGCACGGTACGCCAGGGCGAACTGCTCCCGGCCGGCGCCGTGGCCAGGGTGGACCCTCAGTCTCGGCAGGCCGTGTCCCTGACGGTGGCCGACCCGCTCCCTGAGGGAACGGTCTCCGGGGCCCGCGTGGACGTGTGGATCGCTGCCCAGGACGGCAATCAGGGGTTCAGCGAACCGGAACTGGTCGCCCCGTCCGCCGAACTGGCTGAAATCACGGAGGCCACCGGTTCGTTCGGCTCCACGGGCGGGATGAACGTGCAGATCCTCGTGGGTCCGGAGCAACTGCCACAGGTCTTGGACGCCAAGGGCAACGGCGCGCGTATCAGCGTGGTCCCGTCGCTTGCGGGACAGTAGGAGTGCACGTGCGCAAGGTCTCGGTGGCCACCACCATCATGCCCGGCTTCGACCATGTCTCCGGACTCGAGCGACTGCGTGGACCTGTCACGGTGATCCGCCGCTGCGAGAGCCTTGCCGAACTGATCTCGATGGCCCGCACGGGGCTGGCAGACGTCGTACTCGTGGCCGGAGACACCGATCAACTCACCTTGACGTTCCTGGACTCCCTGAGGGCCGGAGGCGCGAGTTCCCGCACCGCCGCGGTGGTGGCGCTCAGCGAGGTGGCCGCTGAACGCGCCCGCCTCGGCGGACTGGGTATCCCGGTGGCCGTCCCTGACCTGGCACCCGAGGACCTGGCGAGGCTGCTGGCCGACGCAGCCTCCCAGGACCAGCAACGTCAGCGTGTCACGGCCGAACCCGGGCCACGCGGACGCGGCCGCCGGTCCGCCCGGAACGGCGCTGACGACCTGACCGAGCCCGAGCACCAGACGACGCCGGCTCACCCGGGCGACGATGAGGCGCTCGCCCCCAGTGCGGGAGCCGACCATGCCCAGGCTCAGTCCGCCGCCGTCACGGCGGCTGGAACCGCCCGGGCCGGGGCAGAGCGGGATGGCGCCGGAGGGGAAAGCGCACGAGGGGCAGACACCGGCCCGGCCGTGCCAGGCGACCTGGCGCCAGACCGTATCGACGAGTCGGACACGGAGGTACCCCCCGACCGGGGCGACGAGCCGGAGCCCCTGGTCCCCGGGGGCAGTGCCACCGAACCCGCGGCACCGCCGCGGGTGACCGCCGTCTGGGGCCCCGCAGGAAGCCCGGGCCGCACCACGGTGGCCGTCAACCTGGCGGTGGAGCTGGCGCTCTCCGGGCGCAACACCCTGCTGATAGATCTGGACACCTATGCGGCCTCCGCGGGCATCCACCTGGGTCTGCTGGACGAATCCGCGGGCATCGCCCAAGCATGCCGGACCGCCGACCAGGGCGGGATCTCCCCGGAGGGGGTCGGACGATCAGCGCTCCGGGCGCGGGTGGCCGGGACCACCTTGCAGGTGCTCACGGGCCTCACCCGTGCGGACCGGTGGCCGGAACTGCGCCGCGCCGCCCTGGACGACGTGCTCGCGGCGGCCACCGCCGGCTGGGACGAGATCGTGCTGGACTGTGGGTTCTGCCTGGAGGAGGATGAGGAACTCAGTTTCGACATCCCTGCTCCACAGCGCAACGCGGCCACGTTGGCGGGGTTGGCCGCCGCGGACCGTATCCTGGCCGTTGGCACTGGTGACCCGGTAGGGTTGCCCCGGCTCATCCACAGCCTGGACGAACTGGGCCTGCATGTGGACACCATGGAGCGTAGCCAGGTCGAGGTGGTCGTCAACCAGGTCCGGCCGGACGCCTCGGGGGTGGCCCCGCAATCGCAGATCACCGGCGTCCTCGACCGCTTCGGCGGGTCCTGGACTGTCGGAGGGTTCCTGCCCTGGGACCGCCGGGCCCTGGACCGTGCACTGCTCGGCGGACAGGTGCTGGCCGAGGCCGCACCGAAGTCGGCCCTGCGCCGCGCCGTGGCCCGGCTGGCCGGTACGGCCGCCGGAACTGTGCAGACGAGATCCGCCACGGCCGCCCTCGGGCCGGGTCTGCGGACCTTGCTGCGGCGCAGCTGAGCCCCGCACCGCTCTGCAGCGGGCACGTCGTTCACGCTTTGACCTGCGGGCCGTTAGGCTCGCTTTAGTGGACCAAGGACGTTCCACTCATCCGGTCGCACCCGGCTCAGACCCGGTGCCTCCGGTACAGCTGCAGCGATGGAAGAGGACACCCCCCAGATGTCGTCGTCAACCCCTTTGTGGACCGATCAGCAGGCCGCCGGCACCCCGGACGCCCCCGTCGGTCTCGACCACCTGGCCCGCGCCTACTTCGAGCACGTCTCGGAGGCGGACCTGGCCGAGCTGGACCCGAGTACGCGTGAGCGGCTCGTCGCCACGCACGTGGAGATGGCCGCCGGCCGTGGCACCAGCGAAGCCGTCGTGAGAGTGACCCCCAGCCGGCCCCACGGCTTTGTGCAGATCGTGCATGCGGACATGCCCTACCTCGTGGACTCCGTCACGAGTGAGTTGACCCGTCAGGGACACGCCATCCGCATGGTCGCCCATCCGACCGTGATCACCCATCGGGCCAAGGACACCGGGCAGCTGACCGCCGTCCACCGCGTCCCCACCCAGCAGGGCACCGCCAGCGGTGACACCACGGCAGCGCTCGCCGACCTCGGGCCGCTGGTCGCCGATGAGGGCGAACACACCGGAGTCGAGTCCTGGATCGGTGTGCAGACCGTCGGCCCGCTGGACGACGAGGAGGCGGCCCGGCTCGAGAAGGGCCTCGGCCACGCGCTGGCGGACGTGCGCGCCGCCATCGCCGATGCTGACCGCATGCGCGCGGCCGCCTTCACCGCCGCCCGTACCCTCACGCACGATGCACCGGCGACCGTGCAGGGCGTCCGCGAGAGCAGTGAGCTGCTCAACTGGATGGAGGACGGCCACTTCACGTTCACGGGCTACCGCGAGTACGTGCTCCACAGTGGGGACAACGGCCAGGTGCTGGTCCCCGTGGAGGACACCGGTTTGGGCATCCTCCGCCGACGGCCGACCACGCCGCCGGCGCCGCTGTCCATCGCCGGTCGAAACCAGATCGAGCGCCCGATCCCGCTGATCATCACCAAGGCGAATTCGCGCTCTCGGGTGCAGCGTTCCGCCTACATGGACTACGTGGCGGTGAAGACCTATGACCGTGACGGCAAGGTCACCGGAGAGCGCCGGTTCGTGGGGTTGTGGGACCCCAAGGCGTACTCGGTGTCCCTCGAGGACATCCCGCTGGTGCGGGAGAAGGCGGCCGAGGTGCTGCACCGCTCCGGCTTCCCGCAGGACTCCCACTCCGGAGCAGAACTCCAGCAGATCCTCGAGACCTACCCGCGTGACGAACTGTTCCATGTGGGCGTGTATGAGTTGTGGGAGACCTGCCGGCTGATCCTGCAGCTGCAGGAACGCCGCCGCACGAGGCTGTTCCTGCGCCCGGACACCTATGGCCGGTTCATGAACGCCCTCGTCTTCCTGCCCCGCGACCGCTACAACACGGATGTGCGCGGCCGTATCCAGAACGTGCTCCTCGAGGCCCTGGGCGGGGAGTCCCTGGACTTCCAGGTCAGACTCACCGAATCCGTGCTGGCGCGTCTGTACTTCCGCATTCGGTTGCCGCGCGAGCGCGAACGCGCCGCACCGGTGGACGCCAAGGACCTCGAGGACCGGCTGGTCCGGGCGGTCCGATCCTGGAAGGAGGGGGTGGACGAACAGGCGGTCGAGGCATTCGGCGCCGATTCCGGCGTAGACGCCGCCCGGTTGTGGGACGAGGCCTTTCCGCCCGCATACCGGGTGGCCTACGAGATCGACAACGCCCTCGAGGACATCGGCCGGTTCAACGGTCTTCCGGGGGAGGGCGCGCCCGTGGTGCACGTCGTCCCCGAGCACCAGGACGAGCGCTCACGGATCGCCGAGGAACGGGTCACGGACCTCACGATCGGGCGCATGAAGGTCTATTCTGACCGGCCACGCACGCTCACCGAGATCCTGCCCGTGCTGCAGAACCTCGGTCTGTCCGTCTTGGATGAGCGTCCTTTCGAGGTGGAACCGGCGGACGGTCGCAAGTTCTACCTCTACGATTTCGGGCTGGGCTACCCGGTGGGCACCGAATCCGAGGCGACGGCCGGGCTGCTGGAGGACGCCGTCGTCGCCGCCACCACGGGTGTCTCCGAGTCCGACGCCCTGGACCGCCTCGTCCTCGCCCAGGGTCTGGACTCGCGGACCGTGAGCGTACTGCGCGCCTATGCGAAGTACCTGCGGCTGCTCGGGATGCAGAACTCCTTCGACTTCATGGCGGACGCGCTCTTGTCCCATGAGGCCGTGACGCGTTCCCTGGTCGACTACTTCTTCACCCGCTTCGATCCCACGACCCCGTCGGCCACGGACGACGACGGCCCGGACGCGGGCGAGGCCCGTCGCCAGAGCTTGGAGCAGGTCCGCGAGCGGGCCGAGGAGGCCCTGGAGGACGTCGCCACCCTGGACGCCGAACGAGTGTTGCGGGGCTTTCTGACCGTCATGCAGGCCACCCAACGCACCAACTTCTTCCAAGGGCATCGGCGCCTGAGCTTCAAGATCGCGACCTCGGAGATCGACTTCGCCCCGCAACCCCGGCCGGCCCGGGAGATCTGGGTGTACGACCCGGAGGTCGAGGGCGTGCACCTGCGGTTCGGCCCCATCGCGCGCGGCGGTTTGCGCTGGTCGGACCGCCGGGAGGACTTCCGCACCGAGGTCCTCGGCCTCGTCAAGGCACAGCAGGTCAAGAACGCCGTCATCGTCCCCACCGGAGCCAAGGGCGGATTCTTCGCCAAGCGGCTGCCGGACCCGGCCGTGGACCGCGGAGCCTGGGTGGAGGCGGGCCGGGCGGCGTACCGGACCTTCATCCGCGGACTGCTGGACATCACCGACCAGCAGTCGCGCCATGCCGACGGAACCGCGATGGTCTTCTCCACCCGGGAGAGGATCGTGCGCTATGACGAGGACGACGCCTACCTCGTGGTGGCGGCGGACAAGGGCACGGCGTCGTTCTCCGACACCGCCAACGCCATCTCCGCCGAGTACGGCCATTGGCTGGGCGACGCGTTCGCCTCCGGTGGTTCGGTGGGCTATGACCACAAGGCGATGGGCATCACCGCCCGGGGTGCCTGGGAATCGGTGAAGAGCCACTTCGCGTCCCTCGGCCGGGACACGCAGTCCGAGGACTTCACCGTCGTGGGGATCGGAGACATGTCCGGTGACGTGTTCGGCAACGGCATGCTGTTGTCCGAGCACATCCGGCTGGTGGCCGCCTTCAACCACCTGCATATCTTCCTGGATCCGAATCCGGACCCTGCCGTGTCCTTCGCCGAGCGCCAGCGGCTGTTCGACCTGCCCCGGTCCTCGTGGTCCGACTACGACGCGTCGCTGCTCAGCGAGGGCGGTGGAGTGTATGACCGCAACGCCAAGTCGGTCCCGGTGAGCCCGCAGACCCGGGAGCTGCTCGATCTGCCGTCGTCCACCACCGAGTTGAGGCCGAACGAACTACTCCAGGCCATGCTGAAAGCTCCCGTGGACCTGCTGTACAACGGTGGCATCGGCACCTACGTCAAGGGGGAGGCAGAGGTCCACGCCGAGGTCGGGGACCGGGCCAACAACGCGATCCGCATCAACGGCAGCGAGTTGCGCGCGGCCGTCGTGGGTGAAGGCGGCAACCTCGGCTTCACCCAGCGTGGCAGGATCGAGGCCAGCCTGTCCGGAGTGCTGATCAACACGGACGCGATCGACAATTCGGCCGGCGTGGACTGTTCCGACCACGAGGTCAACATCAAGATCATGGTGGACCAGCTGGTCTCGACCGGCGCGTTGGAGGCAGACAACAGGTCCGCCCTGCTGGAATCCATGACGGAGGAGGTCGCCGAACTGGTCCTGACAACGAACGTCGACCAGAACACCCTGTTGCGCAATGACTCGCAGAAGGTGTCCGAGTGGCTGCCGAGCTTCGAGCGGCACATCCAGTGGTTGGTCGAGCATGCGGGCCTGGACCGTGAGCTGGAGGGCCTGCCCAGTGACGACGAGTTGGGTGAACGTCTCGAGCAGGGCCAGTCCCTGGTCACGCCCGAGCTGGCGGTGCTGGTGGCCTACGCGAAGACGAACCTGTCCGACCAGTTGCTGGACTCGGCACTGCCGGATGATCCCTGGTATGACCGAACCCTGGACGCCTACTTCCCCACGGCCCTGCGGGACCGGTATGCCGAACAGATCCAGCAGCATCCGCTGCGACGGGAGATCATCGCCACCGTCGTGGCCAACGACGTGGTGAACACTGGCGGCACCACCTTCGTGTTCCGCGCCATGGAGGAGACGGGGGCGGATGCCGCGACCGTGGTCGCCGCCTACTCGGCGATGAAGGAGATCTACGGCTACGGCGACTACTTCGAGTCGATCCGGGCTCTGCCCGCGAGCGTGGACGGCGAGGTCAAGGCCCGTGTCTACCTCGACGCCCGCAGACTCCTCGACCGGGCGGTGCGGTGGCTCGTCAACCACCGGGCCGAGGGCGAGGGCATCGGCACGGTCGTCGAGTACTACGCCGCCCCGCTCCAGGCCCTGGTGGAGGACCTGCCCCAGCTGGTGCAGGGCCAAGACGCCGAGCGCTTCGCCGAATGGCGGGACGCCTCCCTGGAGGCCGGCCTGCCCGCCGACCTGGCCAACCGCCGGTCCATCTTGTTCGAGTCTTTCGGACTGCTGGACGTGGTCCGCCTGGCCCGGCAGATCGGACGGGAACCACGGCACGTGGCGGACGTCTACTTCCGTCTCTACGACCGGTTCGACGCCGAGGAGATGCTCAATCTGATCACGGACCTGCCCCGGAGCGGACGCTGGAAGGCGCTGGCCCGAGCTGCCTTGAGGGATGACCTGTATGCCCTGATCGTCAACGTCACCACCCACGTCCTGGCCGGCGGGACGGAGGCGGGATCGGACGATGGAGCCTCTCTGGTTGAGGCGTGGGAGGAGGGGAACGCCACCCGGCTGGAGCGGGCCGAGCGCTTCCTCGAAGAGATCCGCGAGTCGGGCTCAGACGATCTGGCCTCCCTCTCCGTGGCGTTGCGCCAACTGCGATCGGTGACGGCCCAGTAGAACTGTTCCATGGCCTTGTTCACCGACCCTCTGCACGACAACCCCGATCTGGCGGAGGGCGATGTCGACTGGCTGCACATGGTGGTCGGTGAGTGGCAGCTCATCGCGGATCTGGACTTCGCGGACCTGGTGCTGTGGTATCCGGTCGCGGGCTCGGAGGTCACCGGCCGCGGCTTCGTGGCCCTGGCCCAGGCGCGGCCCTTCACCTCACAGACCTCCCTGCACCGGGACATCGTGGGCAGCCGGGTCCGGACGGACCTGAAGTCCCTGGTGGACCAGGCCTGGACCACCGGGGAGCCGACGGCCACGGCACCCTCGGTGCACGGTCCGGACAGCTCCATGCGGGTGGCGGTGTGGCCCGTGGTCCGCGACCACCGCTGCATCGGGGTGGTCACGGTCCACCAGAACCTCACGGGCCAGCGCACGCCGTCCCGGCTCGAGCTGGTGTACCGGGAGAGTGCCACGCAGCTGTTGGCCATGCTGTCCCACGGCCAGTGGCCGGAGACGGACGACCCCGTGAGCAGTTCCCACCGGGGTTCGCCCCGGGTCGGGGACGGTGTCCTGCGCCTCACGGGTGAGGGCTTGGTGGACTTCGCCACCCCGAACGCCGTCTCGGCCTTCCGCCGGCTGGGGGAGACCGAGCCCTTGGAGGGACGGTCCCTGGCGAGGATCGTCACGGATCTGCAGGATGAACGCCGGCCCGTGGACGAGTCCCTGCCGCTGGTCCTGACCGGCAAGGCCGCGGCCCGCGCCGAACTGGATGTCCGCTCGGTCAATCTGACCCTCCACACGGTGCCGTTGCGGGACGACGCGGGACGTTTCGGGGCGTTGGTGCTCCTGAGGGATGTCACCGAATTGCGCCGGCGGGAGCAGCAGCTCATCGGCAAGGACGCCACCATCCGGGAGATCCATCACCGCGTGAAGAACAACCTCCAGACCGTGGGGTCCCTGCTGCGGATGCAGGCCCGGCGGATGCACTCAGAGGAGGCGAAGAAGGGCCTGGAGCAGGCCATGCGCCGGGTGGACACCATCGCCCTGGTCCACGAGACGCTGTCCCGGGGCCTCGAGCAACAGGTGGATATGGACTCCCTGCTGGGGCGTCAGTTCCGGCTCGCCGTGGAAGTGTCCGGCGACGGCCGGGAAATCAGCACGGAGTTCCGGGGCGGTTTCGGCCAGCTGCCCTCCGACTTGGCCACCCCTTTGGCCCTGGTGATCAATGAGCTCGCCATGAACGCGGTGGAGCACGGGATCGGGCCGGAGGGTGGCCACGTGGGGCTCTCGGCTCGCCGGACGCAGACGCCCTCCGGTGAGCGACTGGAGGTCCGCCTCTGGGACAGCGGACCGGAGACCGGCGCGGGGCGCCATGACCTAGCGCCCGGCGTCGTTCCGGCACCGGGGCAGAGCCCCGGCCTCGGTCTGCACATCGTCCGCACGCTGGTGGCGGGGGACCTGCGGGGCACGATCGACTGGACGGTGTTGGAGTCCGGTGGTACCGAGGTGGTCATCCAGGCGCCGGTCCCGGAGCATTGACCACTGATGGGGCGCCGAGAGCTATCCCGAGACACGCCACAGGCCCTGACCTCACGGGTCAGGGCCTGTGGCGTGGTGCGAGGGGTTCGCGGTCTGGCGTCCGGATTAGGAGGCGCGGCGGGCGCGGGCGGCCCGGCGCTTGAGGGCGCGGCGCTCATCCTCGCTCATGCCGCCCCAGACGCCGGAGTCCTGTCCGGACTCAATGGCCCACTGCAGGCACGTGTCGACCACTTCACAGGTGCGGCAGACAGCCTTGGCCTCTTCGATCTGGAGCAGGGCCGGACCCGTGTTCCCCACCGGGAAGAAGAGTTCCGGGTCCTTGTCCAGGCATGCTGCCCGGCTACGCCAATCCATGCTGATCGTTCACTCCTTCGCTGCCGGGCACACGGTTGGCCCCGGCAATACTGTCTCGGGTCATCGGACGGTAGTCCTCAAGCGGGGCTGATCTGCGCCATCCTGTCGATGGCAACAAAAAAGGGCCGTTGCGACGACCCCCGCTGAACTTCGTGAAATATCTTTTCATGTCACTGACGAGTAAACAAGAGGCCCAGCACGTTAACGTGCGGTTACCATGCGATGTTGATCACAGCGCGGAACGGGTGCCGTAGACTATCCCGGCTCGCCGTCACCACTGTCAAGGGTGCGGCCACCAGCCCACAGTGCAACAGAAAGCCGGACGCCGTGCCCACGCCAGAACACCAGGCCACCCCCCGGCCATCGACCACTCGCGAACCCGGGCACCGGCCGCCGGCCGTGGTGGCGCTGACCCTGCTGCTGCTTCTCCAGGCCCTCGCGGTCCTCGGTGTCGCCGTGGTGTTCGGCCTCGAGATCGGCAGCGGCGTGTTGAACCTGGGCGCGCAGATCTTCCTGGTGGTCCTGGTCGTGGCCGCCGGGGTCTGGATCGGTGCTGCCGGTTTGAGCCTGTGGGCCGGTCGGGCCTGGGTGCGGGCCGCCGTGGTGGTGATCGAGCTGTTCGCCGTGATCCTGTCCGTCAGCTTCTTCTCCGCCGGCAATGCGGCGACTGGCCTGCTCTTCCTGGTGCCGGCCGCCGGGATCCTGTTCCTGATGTTCAGCCGGCAGGTCGCCGAACACCTGGCGGGCCTCCACCGCTGAGGGCGCCTGCCCATGGCGTGACGTACCAGGCCCTCGAGGCCGGCGGGAGCATCCGGACGCGACAGAGGCCCGGTGCCGTCCGTGGACGGCGCCGGACCCCTGGGTGGTCCACTCACTGTGAGGCCACTGGTGCGGCCGGACGGTGGCGATCAGGTCATGCGGTCCATCGGCCGGCGGTCAATTCACGGCGCCGGTGTACTTCTCTCCCGGACCCTTACCCGGGGCGTCCGGGAAGGGCGAGGCCTCGCGGAACGCCAGCTGCAGCGAACGCAGTCCGTCGCGCAGGGGACCGGCGTGCTGGCTGCCGATCTCCGGGGCGGCGGACGTGACCAGGCCGGCCAGCGCGGTGATCAGCTTGCGCGCCTCGTCCAGGTCGATCAGGTCCTCGGCGTTCGGCGTGTCAGCCAGGCCGACCTTCACCGCGGAGGCAGTCATGAGGTGCACGGCGGCGGTGTTGATGAGTTCCACGGCCGGGACCTCATGGATCTCCCGCACCCGATCGTTGACGGGATCGTCCGAGGGGGAGGGATTCTGCTGTTCGTCATTCATGCTGGTAAGCTTGTCACAGACCAGCTGGTCCCGAGTCCCATTCCACTGCAAGTACGGGTGTGAGATGGGTGACGAGATCAGTCATCGAAGTGGAGGCCACCTCCCACCCGCGTCAGCAGGATGTCCGCCCCGGCGGACCGAGTTGCCGGGTCACCGGTCGGACGGCCCCGGAAGGGACCCGTCGGCCGATGGGTCGTCGGACACGTCCGTCGGCTAGGCCTCCGTCTGCGTTGAGCACGGAGGCCTTAGTTGTCTCCGGATCGGCGCAGGGAGCCGCACCGGGATGGCGGCCCCGCATCCACAGCGTCCAGAAACAGGAGTTGCAAGATTAGCGAGCCAAGAATCAACGAACGGATCCGCGTGCCCGAGGTGCGCCTGGTCGGCCCCCAGGGCGAACAGGTGGGAATTGTGCGCATCGAGGATGCGTTGCGTCTAGCCGCCGAGGCCGATCTGGACCTCGTTGAAGTGGCCCCCACGGCCAAGCCGCCGGTCTGCAAGCTCATGGACTTCGGCAAGTGGAAGTACGAAGCCGCTGTCAAGGCCCGTGAGGCACGGAAGAACCAGACCAACACCATCCTCAAGGAAGTCCGCTTCCGCCTGAAGATCGACAAGCACGACTACGAGACCAAGACCGGTCATGCCCGCAAGTTCCTCACCGCTGGGGACAAGGTCAAGGCCATGATCCAGTTCCGTGGACGTGAGCAGCAGCGCCCTGAACTGGGCATCCGTCTGCTGCAGAAGTTCGCCGAGGATGTCGCCGATGTCGGCATGGTCGAGTCGAGCCCGCGCCAGGACGGCCGCAACATGGTCATGGTGATCGGTCCGCTGAAGAACAAGTCCGAGGCCCGTGCCGAGGCACGCAAGCACCAGGAGCCGAAGCAGGAACGCGTCGGCTCCCGCCGTGACGTGGCGGCCCGCGAGGCGAAGCAGAAGATTGCCGAGGACACCTCCTCGGCGCCGCTGTCCAGCACGATGTCGGACGCCATGCCCGAAGAGCTGAAGAAGCTGGCCCAGGCCGGTACCGAGGCTCCGGCCGCGGAAGCTCCCACGGCTCCGGTGGAGAAGGCGGCCGAGAAGCCTGCAACCCAGCAGGCCCCGGCCCAGGCTGCTCCGGCCGCGGAAGCTCCGAAGGCTCCGGCAGCTCCGGCAGACAAGGAGGCCCCGGCGAAGACAGCTCCGGCGAAGGCAGCCCCGGCCGCCAAGCCGGCGACCGCGAGGCCTGCCGCCAAACCCGCCGCGGCACCGAAGCCCGCGGTGGTCAAGCCCGCCGCGGCACCCAAGCCTGCGGCAGCCAAGCCTGCCGCGAAGCCGACGCCGGCTCCCAAGCCGGCCATGCCGAAGCCGTCTGCGGCACCCAAGCCCGGTGCAGCGCCGAGGCCCGGCCCCAAGCCGGGCGGAAGCAAGTAGACCAGCACCACCCTTTCGTCACCGGCTTCAAGCCGGTACGGACCAGATCGGCCCCACCTCCGGGAGGGTCCACGGAGCACTGTTCGCCCGACGGGCGGACAGCCAACATGAAGGAGAACGGCAGCCATGCCGAAGATGAAGACCCACAGCGGAGCCAAGAAGCGCTTCCGCGTGACCGGTTCCGGCAAGCTGATGCGTCAGCAGGCCAACCGCCGCCACTACTTGGAGCACAAGCCCTCCACGCTGACCCGCCGCCTGGCCTCCGACCAGTTGGTCTCCAAGGCCAACGTCAAGACCATCAAGCGGATGCTGGGCATCTGACATTTCCCCGTGGCCTTCTCGGCCGCACACAGCTAGCCGCCGCGACTGACGAAGAACGCGGTGGGCATCGATTCGAAGGAGTACGCACGTGGCACGTGTGAAGCGGGCAGTCAACGCCCACAAGAAGCGCCGGGTGGTCTTGGACCGCGCGGCCGGTTACCGCGGACAGCGTTCCCGCCTTTACCGCAAGGCCAAGGAACAGCTGCTGCACTCGTATGTCTACAACTACCAGCACCGCAAGAAGCGCAAGGGCGACTTCCGCCGCCTGTGGATCACCCGTATCAACGCGGCCTCCCGCGCCAACGGCATGACCTACAACCGCTTCATGCAGGGGCTCAAGCTGGCCGGCATCGAGGTGGACCGCCGCATGCTCGCCGAGCTGGCCGTGTCCGACTCTGCCGCGTTCGCAGCCCTGGTGACGGCCTCCCGTGCAGCCCTGCCGGCTGACGTCAACGCCCCGGCAGTCGCGAAGTAAAGATGCGTACCCGTTGACGGGGGCGGCCACAGGGCCGCCACCGGACTCGGAACACCATGAACGAGCGCCCCGATCAGGACGTGATGACCAACCCCCGGGCAGACCGGGTCCGGAAGGTCGCACGCCTGGCGGGGCGCTCGTCGCGTTCCCGGGATGGCCTGTTCCTGGCTGAGGGCCCGCAGTCATCCCGGGAGGCGCTGCGGGCGCACCTGGGGATGCTGAGTCCTCGTCCCGACCAGGATGCCGACCCTGCCCAGGCCGCCGACCGTCGGAGCCCTCGTCCGCAGGGCTACACCCAGTGGATTCCCGGCCGGGTCGTGGAGTCCGTCTACCTGGCCACCGGGGTGGCGGACCGTGACCCGGAGTTGGCGGACCTGGTCCGCCGTGCCGCCGACCGGGGCGTACCGGTGCGGTGGGTGACCGACGAGGTCCTGGACGCCATGGCCGATGCCGTCACCGGTCAGGGCATCATCGCCGTCTGCCGCCTCCCGGACACCGGCGCCGCACCCGTCCTCGCCGCTCTGCAGGAGCCACGCCTGGCCGCCGTCCTGTGTCGGGTCCAGGATCCCGGCAACGCGGGCACCATCCTGCGGGCAGCGGATGCCTCAGGCGCCGGGGTGGTGGTGCTGACGGTTGGTTCCGTGGACGTGTTCAATCCCAAGGTGGTTCGTTCCACGGCCGGATCGCTGTTCCACCTACCGGTCGTGACCGGAGTGGAGGCCGCCGTCGCCGTGGGATCCCTCCGCGATCATGGTCTGGCGGTGTTGGCAGCGGACGGCTACGGGTCCGTGGTGCTGGACCGGCCGCCGTCGGGCCTGCTGGCCGGGCCGGCGGCCTGGTTGTTCGGCAACGAGGCCCAGGGTCTGTCCGTCGAGGAACTGGCCCTGGCCGACGCGCGGGTGGCGGTCCCGCTGTACGGTCGGGCCGAATCGCTCAACGTGGCCACGGCCGCCACGGTCTGCCTCTACGCCTCGGCGATGGCGCAGCACGCGCCGGACCACACCACAGCCGGAGGCGACCTGGTCTGAGGCGATCCGGGATGGAATCGTGACCCCGCCACCATCACGAGACGACGAAGGGCGCCCCCGGTTGAGGGGCGCCCTTCGCGTCGTGGCGGAGGCCGGTCAGGCCTCCGTGCGGCTGGTCCGCCGGGTGATGGCCTGCCAGGCGAACGCGACGATCACGCCGCCGGCGATGGCGAAGATCCACGTTCCGAAGCTCCAGAACTCGTCCATGGCGCCCACGCCGAGCAGGCTGGCGATCCAGCCGCCCAGCACAGCACCGATGAGACCGGTGATCAGGGCAGTGATCCAGCCGCCACCCTGCTTGCCGGGAAGAATGAGCCGGGCGATGACGCCGGCGATGAGTCCGAGGATGATCCAGCTGATGAAGCCCATGTTGTCTACCCCTTCGTGCTCGTGACGCAGTACGGATACGGATAGTGTCCGTCTGTGGCGGGCTGCCAGTCCACGGTTGATGGACGGTCGGGGGGCCCGGCCTGAGCACAACATTGCAAGCCGGAGCGGAATTCTCAGGTAGTGCGGGACCGGAGCAGGACCAGGGACAGCAGGAGCCCGACGCCGGCGAGGGCCGCTCCGGCGCCTGCGGGCACCTGCAGACCGAGACCGGACTGGATCACGGCGGCCCCCACCCAGGCGCCCATGGCGTTGGCGAGGTTGAGGGCCGAATGGTTGAGTGCCCCGGACAGCTGGGGTGCCTGCGGGGCGGCGTCGACGAGCAGGACCTGCAGGGACGGGACCAAAGCCGAGGCCGCCATGGCGGCGGCCCGCAGCGGCACCAGCGAGAGGATCCACCACTCGGCGGTCAGGCTGAAGCAGGCCAACGCCACGGCGACGATGGCCAGCATCCACTGCAGGGTCCGCCGTGCCGAGCGGTCGGACAGGGTGCCGCCCACCAGGGTGCCCACCACCATGCCGACCCCGTAGAGGGCCATGATGACGGGCACCAGCTGCGGTGCCATGCCGCCGACGTCCGTGAAGACGGGAGCGATGTACGTGTAGAGGGCGAACATCCCGGCGAAGCCGATGATGCCGACCACGATGGCCCGCCAGAGCGCCGGAGATCTCAGAGCCGTGAGCTCGCTGCGCACGGAGGCGCCGGGAGGAGCGGGGACACGGGGGACCAACCACGCCACGGCGGCCAGGGTGGCGGCACCGAAGAATCCCGTGACGATGAACATCCACCGCCAGCCGGAGTTCTGACCCAACCAGGTGGCCAAGGGAACGCCGATGAGGTTCGCGACGGACAGTCCTGCCATGACCCACGCGATGGCCTGGCCGCGCCGTGCGGGTCCGGCCAGGTGGGCGGCGGCCAGGGCGGCGGCCGAGAAGTACGCGCCGTGCGGCAGGCCGGAGATGAACCGGGCCACGAGCATGGTGGAGAAGTCCGGGGCGAACAGGCTGGCCGCGTGTCCGATGACGAACAGGGCCATCAGCCAGAGGGCAGAGGTGCGCCGGTCGATCCGGGCCATGCCGGCGGCCAGCAGCGGCGCCCCGATGACCACTCCGAGGGCATAGGCCGAGATGAGGATGCCGCCTGCGGGCAGGTCGACCCCCAGGTCCGCGACCGCCTCGGGGAGCAGGCCCATGATGGCGAACTCGGTGGTGCCGATCGCGAAGCCTCCGAGGGCCAGCGCGAGGATGCCCGGCACGATGGCGCGACGGCCGGGCGGGTGAAGGCGCGACGCGGCCGATGAGGCAGATGACGAAGAAGACGAAGCGGAGGATGATGTGGAAGGTGAGGTGGGGTAGAAATCGTCGGCAGCGGTGTTCGGCACTGATCCAGACTACGGTCCCCACGCCCACACGGCGCGCTGTCCGGGCGTTCCCCGCCGGTGGAGGTCACTCGGACAACGCAGGGGGAGGGTGGGTAGGCTCGGGTGAATGAGTGACATCACCTCGGAGACCCCGGCCGTGCCCCTCCACGTGAAGGATCCGAACGCGGTGTCCGGTCCAGTCTCGCGTTCCGCTGGCCGGATGCCCCGGCCGGTCGTGGGGGCTGCCGTGATGGACGAGGTGGCGGGTCCGACGGTGCTGCTGGCCGCCCGGCGCAGCGCACCGGAGGCACTCGCGGGCCTGTGGGAGTTCCCGGGCGGCAAGGTGGAGCCGGGGGAGGACCCTCGCGCGGCGCTGGTCCGGGAGGTGCGCGAAGAACTCGGGGTCCATGTCCGGCTGGACCGCGAGGTGGCCGCCGACCACCCGGAGGGCTGGCTGCTGGCCAACGGGGCCAGGATGCGGGTGTTCACCGCGGTGATCGTCGAGGGCGACCCCCAGCCGCTGGAGGATCACGACCTGCTCGAGTGGCGTGCCCTCGACCGGGCCGCGCTGCAGGAGCTGGAGTGGATTCCGGCGGACCGTCCCATCGTGGATGCGCTGGTGGAGCTCGTGCGTCCGGAGGGTTGAGGCCCTAGAACAGGGACGGCTGCGGTACCGGGACCGGCTTGGCAGGGTCCGTGCTCCCGGTCGGAGCTCGGTAGCCACCCGCGCCGGGGCGAGGGGCGGCCGTCCTCGTCTCGTCCCCGTCCGGGCGGGTGATGCGATGGGCCCCCTCGTGGTGCAGGCCGTGACGCCGGGCCGCGGCGGAGGCCCGCCGGCCGAGTGCTTTGCGGTAGGAGACGGGCGCATAGGAGCTGCGGCCGTAGAGCTGACGGTATCCGTCCAGCAGGTTCGGGTGGTCCTGCTCGATCCACTGCAGATACCACTGCCGTGCTCCGGGCCGCAGATGCAGGGCCCCGGCCAGGACGGACTGGGCGCCGGCGCCGGCCAGCGCGGTCATGAGGTCCTCCAGCTGGCGGTCGGAATCGGTGAGCCAGGGCAGCAGGGGCATGGCCATGACCGTGACCTCTGCGCCGGCCGAGGACAGCTTCTCGATGAGCTTGAGCCGGGCCGCGGGGGTGGGGGTGCCCGGTTCGACCCGGTGGGCGAGGCCCGCGTCCAGCATGGCCAGGGACACGGAGACCTGCACCGGCACCTGGCGAGAGGCTGAGGCCAGCAGGTCCAGGTCCCGTCCCAGGAGGGTGCCCTTGGTCAGGATGGAGAAGGGGGTGCCCGCATCCGCCAGGGCCGTGATGATGCCGGGCATCAACCGGTATCTGCCCTCGGCCCGTTGATAGGGGTCCGTGTTGGTGCCCAATGCCACCAGCTCGCGGGTCCAGCTGGGGCGTGCCAATTCCCGCCGAAGGATCTCGGGGGTGTTCACCTTGACGACGATCTGCTGATCGAAATCGGTGCCCGCGTTGAAATCCAGGTACTCGTGGGTGTTGCGGGCGTAGCAGTACCGGCACGCATGGGTGCAGCCCCGGTAGGGGTTGACGGTCCAGCGGAAGGGCATGGGGGAGGAATCCGGGACCTTGTTCAGGGCCGACTTGGCCACGACCTCGTGGAAGGTGGTGTCCGCGAACTCCGGCGTGGTGATGGAACGCTGCAGGCCGGAGAGCGGGAGCAGGGCGGCCGGTGCGGCTGGAGTGCCGCCGTCGCCCTGATCTATCCCGTCCCCGGCCTGCAGAGTCTGCGCTTCCCATCGCATGCGTCGATTAGAACACATGTACTAACGGTGGTGCAAGGGGGCGCTATTCTGGAGCCATGACCGGTCCCGCCGCCGCCGCACACCACGACCCTGGCCTCGCGCCCCTGCTGCTCACCGGCTTCGAGCCCTTCGCGGGAGATGGGCACAACCCCTCCTGGCCCGCGGCACAGGAGGCGGCCCGTCGACTCCGGGACCGCGGCGTCCGTGCGGTCGCCGTGAGGCTGCCCTGTTCTTTCGCCGGATCCACCGAGGCCCTGGAGCGGGCGCTGGCCGAACACCAGCCCGGGACCGTCATCGCCTGCGGCCTGGCCGGCGGCCGGACGCGGGTGGCCGTGGAGAGGGTGGCCGTCAACCTTCAGGATGCCCGCATCCCGGACAACTCCGGTGCCCAGCCGGCAGGGCAGGCCGTGGACGACGCTGGTCCCGCCGCCTATTTCTCCACGCTGCCGGTCAAGCGCATCGTCGCCGCGCTGCGCGACGCCGAGATTCCGGCCGAGCTGTCCCTGAGCGCGGGTAGCTTCGTCTGCAACCACCTCTTCTACGAGTTGATGGCCCGGGCGGACACCGGGTCCGTGCGGACCGCCGGGTTCATCCACGTGCCGTGGGACGAGAACGCGCCCCGAAGAACAGTGCCGGTGGGTGCGCACGGCGATGACAGGGCCTGTCCGGAACCGTGGCCGACCGTGCCGGGCGCCCAGCTGGCCGAGGCGCTCGTGATTGCCGCGCTGGAAGCGGCGCGGCCGGCGTCGGACCTCGACGTGCCAGATGGCCCGCTGTACTGACGAAACCGACAAAAGCACGGGGCCGGGCGGGGGAGCCCACAGCCCGAGGGGAAGGCTGTGCCTGCTACATCCAGGTGACGCCGTGGTCCTCGAATTCACGCCAGCGGGCCTGCATCATCCGCCTCAGGAGTTCGCGGGGCACAGGATCGCTGTGGGGGATCTTCACGGATCCCTTGCCGGTCTCGACATCGGAGAGCTCGTCCTCGAAGGCCTCGCGGATGCTGGGAGTGAAAACCACGTTGGAGTGGCGCTGATGACCGCTGATGATGAACAGGATCGTCCCGCTCGGGTGCAGGAAGGCCGGGGTGCCCCACTTCAGCGCCTCGGTGGTCGCGGGCGTCGCAGAGCTGGCCAACGCCCGCAACTCCTCGAGCCTGCCCCGCAACTGTTCGGGGGCGGAATCGATGTACTCGTCAACGGTGCCCGGCTTGGATTCGGTGCGCATGTCTCCAGGCTAGGCCGGGTCAGCACCTGCCTGTCGAGGTTCGGGTGGCCGCGCCGATGACCGTGCGGCCAGCAATCCCGCGATGGTGAAGGCCAGGGTGGCGGCGAGGACCAGCAGGATCGGTGCCGTCCAGCCCTCGGTGGCGGTGTGCAGCCAGCCGGCGAGTGGTGGGGCGATCGTGGCGGCCAGATAGCCGCCCGTCTGGACGAAGGCTGAGCCGGAGGCGGCCTCGGAGTCGTTGCCGGCCATCCGGGCGATGATCGAGAAGATGGCCGTGAAACCGCCGCCCTGAGCCACGCCACCGGTGAGTGACCACAGTACGTAGGCCTCGGGCGCCAGCAGCAGACCGATCGGCAGGGACAGCCACAGGACCGCCACCACCGCCATGGGGACCCAGGGCCTCGTCCGTGCCGCCAGGAGGGGAACGCCCAGGGCGCCCACGATGGCGGCGACCTGGAACAGGGACGCCGTGGCGCCGGACCCCGCGGTGTCCAGGCCCTGGGAATCCGACAGGATCGAGGGCAGCCACGTGGTGGTGGTGTAGTAGCCGGCCGACTGGCCGCTGAAGGCGATGACCAACAGCCACATGACGCGGCGGAACGGCGGCGCCGGACGGCCGCCGGCGCTCCGGGCCTTCGGAGCTGCCGGCCCGGAGACCGGGCCAGTCTCCGTGGTGGTGGACTGACCGCCGGGGGCCTCCCGCAGGCGCCGCCGGACCAGGGCCAGCCAATAGGCCATCCCGATCACCGCGAGCACGCCCCAGAGCGCGAGTGCCCAGCGCCAGCCGACGGCGGCGGCCAGCGGGCCCGTGCCGAGCAGGGTGGCCATGGAGCCCACATTCATGCCGGCGGAATACAGTCCCGTCGCCAGGGAGACCCGGTCCCACGGAACCTCCCGGCGGATGATCACCGGCACCACGATGTTCCCCAGGGTCAGCGACAGGCCGATGACGGCGGTGCCGGCCAGGACCATCCACGCCGGCCCAGCGGAGCGCAGCACGGTGCCGGCCAGCACCCCCGCCAGGCAGGCGAACACCGTGGCCTCGGAGCCCCACCGTCCGATGGTCCGGGTGGCCACGGGGGTGGCCAGGGCGAAGAGCAGGATCGGCAGTCCGGTCAGCAGCCCCGCCCCGACGGCGTCCAGTCCGGTGTCGGCCTGGATGTCCCCGAGAATGGCCGTGGGCGCGATGATGGGGGCCCGGAGGTTGAGGGCGAGGATGACGATGCCGACGATGATCCACGGCAGGATCGGGCTGGCTGTGGGTGGGCGGCGCGAGGTGACTCCCAACGGAGAGCGGACAGGGGACGTTCAGGTCGAGGGCAGCCTTCGGGCAGAAACCGGAACGAGTCGATCCTAGTCAACGGACGCCCACGCCGACGCCCACGCCGACGCCCACGCCGTCGTCACCGACTAGTGCCGCCGCGGCCACCGCACCGGACGCTCACGGTAGCCACCGGCCGCCAGCCCCGCGTGGCGCTCGAACAGGTTCCGTGAGGCCGGATCACCGGTGCGCAGCACGGACCAGGCGGCCGCGGTGAAGTACAGCACCAGGAACGGCAGTCCCAGGCACCACGCGTACTGGGTGGCGTGCCGGGACTCGTGATCCAGCAGCCGGGCCATCGGAGCGGTCTGGGGCCGGAACAGGACGAGGTTGCCCACGGTGAAGGCGCCGCCGTCGGGAAAGGCCCACCGGTAGCCGTACGCGAGGACCAGTCCATGCGGGCCCCGCTGGATCCGGCAACCAGCAGCCAGCGCCAGCACCAGTCCCAGAGGCGTGGTCAGGTTGGCGGCGTTCCACAGCTGGCGGATCCGCAGACGGAGGGGCATGGACCCATTCTGCCTGGACAGGCCGAGGTCGCCCGGGAGCCCGCCCGGCCCAGGCGTCGTCGGAATGCCGTGCCGCCCTGCGGCCATTAGACTGGCCAAGGCCTTCCGCCGGGTGCGGGGGCTACACCGAAGGTCAGAACCGTAAAGCTACGTTTCATACACTCGCAACCTCAGGACATGAAGGTCGTTGCCCACCATGACGGAAATCCCCCAGTCGGACCCCAGCGGGCTGGAACTCTCCCCCGCGGACGAAGCCGCGGTGCACGCCGCCGTCGAGCGGGCCCTGGCGGCCTTCGCCGCTGCCGCCGATCTTGAAGAGCTCAAGGCGGCCCGACTGGCCCACACGGGAGAGAGGGCGCCGCTGACGCTGGCGAACCGGGGGATCGGCCAACTCCCCAAGGACCAGAAGGCCGTGGCCGGCAAGCTCATGGGCGGGGCCCGGAAGTCCATGGAGCGGGCGCTCGCGGCCCGCACCGAGGTCCTCGAGGCCGAGCACGCCGCCCGCATGCTCGTCGAGGAGACCGTCGATGTCACCACGGCCGTGCGCCGGCGGCGTGTGGGTGCCCGGCACCCGCTGTCCGTGCTGCAGGAGCGGGTCTCGGACATCTTCATCGGCATGGGCTGGGAGATCGCGGAGGGGCCCGAACTCGAATCGGAGTGGTACAACTTCGACGCGCTGAACTTCAAGCCGGACCACCCGGCCCGCGAGATGCAGGACACCTTCTTCGTGGACCCGGCCGAGTCCCATCTGCTGCTGCGGACGCAGACCTCGCCCGTGCAGATGCGCGCCATGCTCGAGCGCGGCGTCCCGGTGTACGTGCTCTCGCCCGGCCGGACCTTCCGCACGGACGAGCTGGACGCCACCCACACCCCGGTGTTCCACCAGTTCGAGGGCCTGGCCGTGGACCGGGGCCTGACCATGGCGGACCTGCGCGGCACCCTGGAGTACTTCGCCCGCCAAATGTTCGGCCCCGAGGCCACGATCCGGCTGCGCTCCAACTTCTTCCCGTTCACCGAGCCCAGCGCGGAGATGGACATCTGGCATCCCGGCGCCAAGGGCGGTCCGCAGTGGATCGAATGGGGCGGCTGCGGCATGGTGCACCCGAACGTGCTGCGTGCCGCCGGTCTAGACCCGGAGGTCTACTCCGGGTTCGCCTTCGGTATGGGCGTGGAACGCACCCTGATGTTCCGCAATGAGGTCCTCGACATGCGAGACATGATCGAGGGCGACGTCCGCTTCTCCCAGCACTTCGGAATGGAGATCTGATCACCCGTGCGCATCCCGCTGTCATGGCTTCGTGAATATGTCCCGGTCCCGGCGGACGCGACCGCCGAGGACGTCATGGCCGACCTGGTGAGGGTCGGTTTCGAGGAGGAGGACGTCCACCGTCCCCTGGACGAGCTCTCCGGCCCCCTCGTGGTCGGCCAGGTCCTGGAGATCGTCCCCGAGCCGCAGAAGAACGGCAAGACCATCAACTGGTGCCAGGTCCGGGTGGTGCCCGAGGGCCAGGACCAGACCTTGGTCGGGGAGGGAGCCGGAGAGGGCATCGACCCCTCCGGCGTCCAGGGAATCGTCTGCGGCGCCCACAATTTCCAGGTGGGGGACAAGGTCGTCGTCACCCTGCCCGGCGCCGTGCTGCCCGGTGACTTCCGCATCTCCCCGCGCCAGACCTACGGCCACCTCTCGGCCGGGATGATCGCCTCGGCGCGCGAGCTGGGCCTCGGCGAGGATCACGAGGGCATCATCGTGCTGTCCTCCCTCGGTTTCTCGCCCGAGAACGGCAACGACCCGGAGCCCGGCACGGACGTCTACGACCTCCTGCACCTGCGAGATGAGGCTGCCGAGATCAACGTGACGGCGGACCGGAGCTACGCCTTCTCGATCCGCGGCGTGGGCCGTGAATACGCTCACGCCACCGGGTTGCCCTTCACCGACCCGGCCTCACTGGTCACGGCTCCCGCGCCGAACGGCCAGGGGTACCCGGTACACCTGGAGGACGAGCGTCCCATCTACGGCGTCCCCGGCTGCGACCGCTTCGTGACCCGCACCGTCACGGGCCTCGACCCGAGCCGGCCCACCCCGCCGTGGATGGCCCAGCGCCTGCGCCTGGCCGGTATGCGGTCCATCTCCCTGGCCGTGGACATCTCCAACTACGTCATGTGGGAACTCGGGCAGCCGCTGCACTTCTATGACGCGGCGAAGCTGCAGGGCCCGATCGTGGTCCGCCGCGCCGCCGAGGGTGAGGCACTGACCACTCTGGACGGCAAGTCGCGGACCCTCTCCGCCGAGGATCTGCTCATCACCGACGACCGGGGCCCGATCGGCCTGGCCGGCGTGATGGGCGGCGGCGAGACCGAGGTCTCCGAGTCCACCACCACGATCGTGATCGAGTCAGCGCACTTCGATCCCGTGTCCATGGGCCGCACCCGCCGCCGTCACCGCCTGCCCTCCGAGGCCTCCAAGCGCAACGAGCGCGGCGTGGACTGGGAGATCGCGGACGAGGCGGCCGAACGCGCCGTCCAGCTGCTCGTCCAGTTGGCCGGCGGCACCGCGGACGCGGGGATCACCGAGGTGGGCACCCGCCCGGAGCCGAGCGTCATCGAGCTGCCGGCCTCCTACCCCGTGGCACGCATGGGCATCGCATACACCGAGGACCAGATCGAGACCACCCTGCGGGACCTGGGCGCCACGGTCGCCCGCGGCACGGCTCCGGACGCGGGACATCCCGACGCCGGCCCGGCCGGGACGGTCTTCACCGTCACCGCCCCGACCTGGCGCCACGACCTGGAGATCCGGGACGACCTGGTCGAGGAGATCGCCCGCCTGATCGGCTACGACCAGATCCCGTCCACCCTGCCGGTGGCCCCTCCGGGGCGCGGGCTGACCCGGGAGCAGGCGGCCCGCCGCCGGGTCGTCCAAGGCCTGGCCGACGCGGGGATGACCGAGGTGCTGGCCTACCCCTTCGTGACCGAGGCGCAGAACCGCCTCTTCGGCTCCGCCACCGAGGACGAGGGCGCCGTGCAGCGGATGGTGCACCTGGCCAACCCGATCTCCGCCGAGTTCGGGTACCTGCGCACCTCGCTGCTGCCCGGGCTGCTGGACATCGCCCGCCGCAACCACTCCCGCGGGTTCCGGGACCTGGCCCTCTACGAGTCCGGGCTGGTCTTCCTGCCCGGTGAGCAGCTGGGCTCGGCCACGATCCCGCCGCTGGGCGCCCGCCCGGCGGACGAGGTGCTGGCGGACCTGGAGGCCGGGATCCCGGACCAGCCGCGCCACCTGGCCGCCGTGCTCACCGGTCACGACTCCGCGCCCGGTGCCGGGCACCTGCCCCGCATGTATGACTGGCAGGACGCTATCGGCGCCGCCCTGGACGCCGCGGCGATCCTCGGCGTGGACCTGCGGCTCGCGCAGGGGACCCACCAGGCCTTCCACCCGGGCCGCACGGCTGAGCTGCGGTTGGCGGGGTCTGGTGACTCGGTGGACGGTACCGTCATCGGCGTGGCCGGGGAACTGCTGCCGTCCTGGCTCGGGGACGCGGACCTGCCCGCCCGCACCGTGGCCATGGAGATCGATCTGGATGCCCTGATCGCAGCAGCGGCTGAGGTGGTGGTGGCCCGGCCGATGTCCACCTTCCCGCTCACCAGCCAGGACGTGGCCCTCGTGGTCGCGGACGACGTGGTGGCGGGAGACGTCCTGGAGACCTTGCGGGAGGGGGCGGGGGAGCTGCTCGAGGATGTCAGCCTCTTCGACGTCTACGCCGGGCAGGGTGTGGCGGACGGCCATCAGTCGCTGGCCTTCTCGTTGCGCTTCCGTGCCCCGGACCGCACCCTGACCGCGGACGAGGCCTCCGCGGCCCGCGCGGCCGCCACCGACCTGGCCGCCCGGCGTCACGGAGCCGTCCAGCGCTAAGGTGTAATCGGCCACGAGGTCGGGGACACCACCAGCAGGGCGGGCAGCGCAAGCCGGGCAGGCACGGGACGCAGGGAAGGCAGGGACCATGGGCACAGGCGGCGGGCCGGCGTCGGGACCGGGATGGCATGTGGTGGTCACCGGCCCACGGGCTGGTGACCAGCGCCGTGAGGCCCTCGACTTCCTCGCCGTGTCCCTGGGGCTGCGTCCGGCGACCTTCGAGGTCACCCACCGCTGCCCTCACTGTGGATCCGAGGACCACGGCCAGCCGGAGCTGCGTCACAGCCGGGTGGCCCGGCGCCGGCGGGGCCCGGATGCCCTCGCAGCGGGGGACCTGGCCGCCCCACTGCCGGCTGTGAGCTTCAGCCGGGCCGGAGGGTGGCTGGCCACCGCCTGGCTCGGGGCACCGGACGCGGCTGCGGGCTGGCGGATCGGGGTCGACCTCGAGCAGGCCGGATCCGCGGCCTTCGCCGGACCCTCTGAACTCGCGGGCGTCGGCTTCTCCGCGACTGAGGAGCGGCTGATCGGCGCTCTGGAGGACCATGTGCGCCCGGGAGCCCGCGGCCAGTTGTGGTGCGCCAAGGAGGCCCTCGCCAAGGCTCGCGGCACCGGATTCATCGATGACCCCGCCGACGTGGCGGTCACGGCGCCCGGGAGCCTGGAACTGGCGGTGCCGGACCGACCCGGGGCCCGCATCGTTCCGGATCGTGACTGGCCAGGGGGCCACGCCCCCGATCCCTTGCTCGGCGCCGTCGTGCTCCTGCCACCCGCCGGTCACCGGCCTCCGGCCGGGCCGGGAGCCGAAGGGGCTCCCGCAGCGTCAGCGTGAGGCGGGGAAGGCCGGCAGCCCGGGCTCGCACAGCCAGGGGCGCATGACCGCGCGGGCATGACCTGCCGGGTGACCGGCCGCCTCGGCCTGCCGGTCGGCATGGTCCAGGAACATTTCCGTGTCCACGGAGGCATGCCGGTGCTCCGCTACCCAGGACCGGATCAGGCCGGTGAACACCTCATCGCCCAGGGCACGGTTGAGGGCGAACAGCGTCAGGGCCCCGCGCTTGTAGACGCGGTCGTCGAACATCAGCTCGGGTCCCGGGTCCGCCACCACAAGGTCCTTCGCCTTCAGTACCAGACCGCGCCAGGCGGAGCGAGCCAGAGAGGCCAGGGTGCCGTGCCCCGATTCCGAGCCCCACAGCCATTCGCTGTAGCAGGCGAACCCCTCGTGCAACCAGATGTCCTGCCACCGGCGCAACGTCAGCGCGTTGCCGAACCACTGGTGCGCCAGCTCGTGGGCCACCAGCCGTTCGGCGGCCCACGAGCCCGTCAGGTGGTTGGCCCCGAAGATGGACAGAGAAGCCGCCTCCAGCGGGATCTCGAGATCGTCGTCCGTCACCACGGCCGTGTACCGATCGAAGGGATAGGGGCCGAAATGCCAGCTGAAGCACGCCATCATCTCGGTCTGCCGCCCCAGGGCCTCCAGAGCCCGGACCTGCAGAGCCGGTGAGACCGCCAGGAAGACCGGGGCCGAGCCGTGACCGGCGGCAGCGCCGCCGTCCTCCGGGGGCTGCCACGGGCCTTGCCCCGGATGCTCCGCACCAGGACCGGGCAACAGGTCCTGCACGAGGTCCTGGACCCGCTGGCGTACGGATCCCGGGGCGTGGTGCCGGCCAGTGGGGTGCTCGGGCACGGCCACCAACTGGTACCGGCCAACCTGCAGGGTCACGAGGTAGCTCGGTGCCGGATCACGCAGCTCCCAGGTCCATTCCTCACGCGAGGACCGGCGCCGGTGCCCGGTGGGCAGCCCGTTGCAGACGGGCAGGTAGCCCGCGTCCGTGGCCACGGTGAAGTGGTAGGTGGACTTCACCGAGGGGTGGTCCACGCACGGGAACCAGGTGGCGGCACCGTTGGGCTGGCCGGCCACCAGCACACCGTCGGTCAGCTCCTCCCAGCCGATCTCGCCCCAGGGTCCGTGCCGCAACGTCGGCACGCCGGCGTAGGTGACCTCGAGGGTGAGGGGGGCGCCGGCCTCGAGGGGCGCGGCCAGGTCGATGACCAGCCGGCTCTTCCGCGAGGCGGTCTTGGCCACCTTGACGGTGCGGCCCTGCGAGGCCGCGGTGACCTTGCTGACCGAGAGTTCGTGCAGATCCAGCTCGATCCGCTTCGCCGGGCGCAGGAGGGTCCCCTCGAGCCGGGCTTTCCCGGCGATCCGGTTGGCGGCCAGCTTGACCTCCAACTGAAGCTCGTAGTGGCCCACCGTGAAGTCCGGGGTTCCGGATCCCGGCAGATAGGGATCGGGAAGGACCGGGGTTTCCTGACTCACGGGCGGCTGTGCTCCTCGGGTTCATCGGCGGTGTGGACCATCTTGGCGGCTGGCTTGGCGGTTTGCTCGGCGGCATCCTGCCCGGCGGCCCTCTCGGCTGCCCGGCCGGCCTTCTCCTCGAGCCGTTCCAGTCTAGAGATAGCCGCCGCCCGGCCCTTGATCTTGGGCCCCTTCCACGGCGCCACCGGGTTGCCGGTCCACCATGAGTGGCCCGGGACCATCTCCCCGCGCATGATCAGCGATCCGGCGCCGACCGTGCCGCCGTCGTCGATGGAGGCCGCCGGCAGGATCACGGAGTTCGGGCCGAGCGTCGAGCCCGTGCCCAGCGTCACGGTGTCCAGGGACATCACGCGGTCGTGGAACAGGTGGGTCTGGACCACGCAGCCCCGGTTCACGGTCGAGGAGTCACCCAGGGTCACCAGGTCGGCCTCCGGCAGCCAGTAGGACTCGCACCACACGCCGTGGCCGATCCGGGCGCCGAGCGCGCGCAGCCACCAGACGAGGGAGGGTGTGCCGGAGGCGATCCGCCCGAACCAGGGGGCGGAGACCACCTCGATGAAGTTGTCCACCACCTCGTTGCGCCAGATGAAGGAGCTCCACAGGGGGTGCTCGCCGGTGCTGACCCGCCCGACCAAGAACTTCTTGGCCAGCACGGAGGATCCGGCCGCCAGCGCACCGGCCAGCATCAGGACCACGCCGCCGAGCACGGCGGCGAGCCACCAGCCCCCCGGGCCGGCCCCGTCTGCGGCACCGCCACCCAGCTGGGCGAGCCCGTCGAGGGCGACCACCACGGCCACGGCGATGACCACGGAGCACCAGACGGCCAGCAGGCGCAGGGACTCCCAGGCACTGCGCACCAGCTTGAGCCGCGCCGGCGGGGCATAGGTGAGGGCGTCGTCCGCCTCGACCTCCGTCCGGCGCAGGCGCACCGGAGGGGATCCCAGCCAGGAGGATCCAGACTTGGTCTTCTTCGGGGCCGCGGACAGAACCGCCACGAGGGAGTTCTTGGAGAGCTTGCGCCCGGCGGCGACCATGCCGGAGTTGCCCACGAAGGACTTCTTGCCGACCTTCGCCTGACCCACGTGCATCCACCCGCGTTGGAGTTCGTAGGAGCCGATCATGGTGTCGTCGGCGAGGAACGCGCCGTCGCCGATCTGGGTCAGGGCCGGCTGGAGGATGACCGTGGAGGCCTCCACGTTGGTGCCGACCTCCGCCCCGAGCCACCGCAGCCAGACCGGCGTGAAGCGGGAGGCGTACAGCGGGAACAGCAGGTCACGCGCCGTGTCCAGCACCCGCTCCGTGGCCCACAACTGCCAGCCGATGCGAGAACGCACGGCGTGATAGCCCTCCGTCACCCCGAGGGACAGCAGCCGCACGGAGGCCACGGTGAAGAGCATGTTCGCCCCGAACCACACCGCGGCGATCAGCGGGCTGGCCGCCAGCAACCGCCACGCGGAGCCGACGGCGGTCTCTGGCGCGCCGGCCGATCCGACTGGCAGCAGTTCGTCGGCCTGGCCGGACGGTGGTGCGTCCGGCCACCAGGTCAGTGACCACAGGCCCACCAGTGCAGCGGTCAGCGCCGCGGCCACGGGCAACAGGGCCAGGACGCCGGAGCCGATGGTGGACAGCACGAGCCACCCCGTGGCGCGCGGTGGATCGATGTTGGGGCCGTGGTACCGGGCCTTGCCGAGCCGCTGCGCGGGCGAACCGGCGTACTCGAGGCCGTCCTTGGACTTGCCGATCACCGTGGAGCCGGGCTGAATCACGGTGCCGGTGCCGATCACGGCGCCGGGCATCAGGGTGGAGCGGGTGCCGATCACGGCGTCCGGGCCGACGGTGACGGCACCGATGTGGACCACGTCGCCGTCGATCCAGTAGCCGGACAGGTCTACCTCGGGTTCGATTGAGCTGCCCGTACCGAGGTCGAGGAGGCCGGTGACCGGGGGGACAGAGTGCAGGTCCACGTTCCGGCCGATGCGGGCCCCGAGCAGGCGGGCGTAGGTCGGCACCCACAGGGCGCCGCCCAGGGACACCGGGTCCACGAGGTCGGAGATGTGCTGGGCCAGCCACAGGCGCAGATGGACCTTGCCGGACCGCGGATAGGAACCGGGACGGATCCCGCGCAGCAGCGAACGGGCCGCTACCACGGAGAGGGCCATGCGCCCCGGCGGGGAGACGAACACGAGCCAGCCGGCCAGGACCCACCACCAGGAGACGGTCGGTGCCGCGGGCAGAATGCCCCAGGCCGCGGCCAGATTGGCACCGGCGGCCAGGTAGACGACCCAGCGCATGGCCACGAGGATGACCAGGGGGATGCCCATCAGTGTCTGGAACACCTGGGCCCGGAGGGCGGTGCGGACCACCGGGCGCGGATCCACGGGTTCGGCCGGTTCCACCGGCCTGCCGTCGTTGCCGGTGACGGCCTCCAGCAGGGCTCCGGCACGGGGGTGGGCGTAGACATCCCGCACGGTGACGGAGGGGTATCGGGTGCGCAGCCGGGAAACGAGTTGCGCGGCGGCCAGCGACCCGCCGCCGGAGGCGAAGAAGTCGGTGTCCAGATCCCCGGGGGCGGCGCCCAGCACGTCCGCCCAGTGGGTCAGCACCCAGCCGCCAGGGGACTCGGGGTCTACGGGGAGCTCGGTGACCGGGCCGGAGCCGCCATGGCCGGCACCCGCTCCCGACTGGCCCGGCAGCGGCCAGGGCAGGGCGTTGCGGTCCACCTTGCCGGAGGTCTTGGTGGGCAGGGTCTCCACCGTCACCAGGCGGGGGACCAGCGCTCCGGGCAACTCCTGCTCGAGGAGCCGGCGGAAGGCCTTCAGGTCCGGTTCGTCCTGTCCCGTCATCGGCGCCGGCACGGCCAGGTACCCGATGAGCAGTTGAGTCCCGGCCGGGGTCGTCTGGACCGCGGCCGCCCCGCCGGCGACGCCCGGCAGAGCCTGCAGGGCCGCGTCGATCTCGCCGAGTTCGATGCGGCGGCCGCCGAGCTTGACCTGCTCATCGGCGCGGCCCACGAACAGCAGACCCTCCGGATCCCAGACCACGAGGTCCCCGGAACGGTAGGCGCGGTCCCATCCGAGAGTCTCCAGGGGTGCATACTTCTCGGCGTCCTTGGCCGGGTCGAGATAGCGGGCCAGCCCGACCCCGCCGATGATGAGCTCGCCCGTCTCACCCTGGGCGACGGGGATCCCCGTCACCGGGTCCACGATGGCCAGGTCCCAGCCGTCCAGGGGCAAGCCGATCCGCACCGGCCCCTGTCCGTCCAGGGGGGCGGCGCAGGCCACCACCGTGGCCTCCGTGGGTCCGTAGGTGTTCCAGAGCTCACGGTCGTCCTCGGCCAGGCGAGCGGCCAGGTCCGGCGGGCAGGCCTCACCGCCGAAGATCAGCAACCGCACGTTCTCGAGGGCCTCCGGAGGCCACAGGGCTGCCAGTGTCGGCACGGTGGACACCACATTGATGGAGCGGGAGACGAGCCAGGGCCCGAGGTCCATACCGGATCGGACCAGTGAGCGCGGGGCGGGAACCAGGCAGGCACCGTGGCGCCAGGCCAGCCACATCTCCTCGCAGGAGGCATCGAAGGCGACGGAGAGCCCGGCCAGGACGCGGTCTCCCGGGGCGAGCGGGTCGTCCTGGAGGAAGATCCGTGACTCGGCGTCCACGAAGGCGGCGGCGTTCCGATGGGTGACGGCAACGCCCTTGGGTGTCCCGGTGGAACCGGAGGTGAAGATGATCCAGGCATCGTCTTCTGGTCCGGGCTCACGCGGGCTGGGGAACGGCTTGGGACGCTTCGAGGACGTCTGCACCCGGCCCTCACCGGAGAGGATGGCGGAGACCTGGGCTTCGGAGAACACCAGCCGGGCCCTCTCATCCGGGTCGTCCGCGTCCACCGGGACGTAGGCGGCGCCGATGTACAGGGTGGCCAGGATGGAGACGTAGAGATCCACCGTTCCAGAAGGGATGCGGATTCCGATCCGATCCCCGGCGCCGAGCCCGGCAGCGTGGAGGGCTCGGGCGGTCGCTTTCACGTCGTCCAACAGCTCCGCATAGGACAGGACGGTCTCGCCATCGTCCAGGGCCGGCGCCTCGGGGTGCTGCTGGGCGGTGGCCTCCAGCAATTGGACCAAGGTCCGGACCGGGGCGGCCTTCTCAGCGGCGGGCAACTGGGGCACATGGGGGGACACGGCGGTGTTCGGCCTACTTCCGGCTCAGGTTCAACGGGGTCAGAACGGGACAAAAGTGCGGATCGAGAAAAGAATGCCTGTCATCTTATCGTGATTTCTGTCCCTCGGTCCGGAGATCTCGCCGCCTGCCGGTCGCCCGACGACGGTGCCCGGCGGTGTCCCGGCCGCCGGTGGGACTAAGGCAACAGCAGGGACTTTCCGGTGGTGCGGCGTGACTCGAGGTCCCCGTGCGCCCGGCCTGACTCGGCGAGGGGGTAGGTGGCGCCGATGCGGAAGTCGAGGGTGCCGGCGTCGAGGGCGGAGAACAATTCCCTGGCCCGCCACCGGGTCTCCTCGGCCGTCAGCGTGTGGTGCACCAGGGTGGGGCGGGTGAGGAACACCGAGCCGGCGGAGTTGAGGCGCTGGGGATCCACCGGTGGCACCGGTCCCGAGGCGCCGCCGAAGAGGGCCAGGGTGCCACGGATCCGCAGGGAGGCCAGGGACTCGTCGAAGGTGTCCCGGCCGACCCCGTCGAACACGGCGTCCACGCCGCGTCCGCCGGTGAGGTCCCGCACGGAGTCGGCGAAACCCGAGTAGTCGAGGACGTGGCTGGCGCCCGCCGCGCGGGAGAGCGACTTCTTCTCCTCGGTGGAGGCCGTAGTGATGACGGTGGCGCCGTGGGACACGCACAACTGCGTCAGCAGCAGGCCGACGCCCCCGGCCCCGGCATGGACGAGGACCGTCTGGTCCGGCTTCACCTCCACGGTGGACCGGCACAGGTAATGGGCGGTCATGCCCTGCAGTGGGATGGCCGCGGCCTCCGCCGCGTCCACTCCGCTCGGCACCGGAAGCAACTGGTCCACCGGGGCGGTGAAGTACTCGGCGTACGTTCCGGAGCCGGCTGCCGTGGCGACCACATCACCGACCGCCACGGACGCGCGGTCGGCCTCGGGGCCGAGGGCCACCACCGTCCCCGATCCCTCCGAGCCGGGGATGAAGGGATGGGGCATCCGGTACACGCCCGAGCGCTGGTAGGTCTCGATGAAGTTCAGGCCGGCCGCCGCCGTCCGGACCAGCACCTCTCCGGGGCCCGGCGACGGGACGGGAACCTCGGTCCACTGCAGGGCCTCGGGTCCGCCGGAGGCATGGACGCGAACGGCGTGCTGGGTGCTGGGGAGGGACATCTCGGTCATGATGCCTACCGTAGTCGCGCCCGGCGGCCCGTGGGGCGGTGACGCGTGTACGGCACACCAACTCTGCATAAATATTGGCAACACTGCATATTTCCCCTAGCATGGGCGCATGAGTCTCACAGTTGCCGTCTCCGGCGCCAGCGGATATGCCGGGGGAGAAGTGTTGCGCCTTCTCCTGTCCCACCCCGAGGTGGAGATCGGAGCCATCACGGCCCACTCGAACGCCGGGGAGCGATTGGGATCGCTCCAGCCGCACCTGCACGCCCTGGCCGATCGGGTCCTGCAGGAGACCACCGCTGAGGTGCTGGCCGGCCATGACGTCGTCTTCCTGGCCCTCCCGCACGGCGCCAGTGGTGCCGTCGCCGCCGAACTCGAGCTGCTCTCGCCCGGCACCCTCGTGATCGACGCCGGCGCGGACCACCGCCTGCGGTCCCCGCAGGACTGGGAGGCGTTCTACGGCTCCGACCACGCCGGGACGTGGCCCTACGGCCTGCCCGAACTGCCCGGGCAGCGGGCGGAGATCGCCGGGGCGTCTCGGATCGCCGTCCCGGGATGCTATCCGACCACCTGCCTGCTCGCCCTCGCCCCCGGTTTCACCGCTGGTGTCCTCGTGCCGGAGGACGTGGTGATCGTAGCCGCCTCGGGGACCTCCGGAGCGGGAAAGTCCCTCAAGCCGCACCTGCTGGGCAGCGAGGCCATGGGCTCCATGAGCCCCTATGGCGTGGGGGGAGGACACCGTCACACCCCCGAGATCGAGCAGGGACTCAGCCAGGCGGCGGGGGAGCCCGTCACGGTGTCCTTCACGCCGACCCTGGCGCCCATGCCCCGCGGCATCCTGGCCACCGCCACGGCCCGCCTGAAGCCCGGCGTGGACCCGGCCGAGGTCCGGGCCGCCTGGGAGCGGGCCTACGGCCAGGAGCGGTTCGTCCACCTGCTGCCCGAGGGCCAGTGGCCCACCACCCAGTCCGTGCTGGGCTCCAACCACGTGGTCATGCAGCTGGCCGTGGACGCGCACGCCGGCCGCGTCATCATCACCGCCGCCCTGGACAACCTGACGAAGGGGACCGCCGGCGGCGCCATCCAATCCATGAACCTCGCTCTCGGCCTGGCCGAGGAGACGGGCCTGACCCAGCAGGGGATCGCACCATGAGCGTCACCACAGCACAGGGATTCCGCGCCGCCGGTGTGGCCGCCGGACTGAAGTCGACCGGGAAACCGGACGTGGCCGTCGTCGTGAACGACGGACCGGACCGCCACGCTGCCGCGGTCTTCACCACGAACCGGGTGGCCGCCGCCCCTGTGGTCTGGTCGCGCCAGGTGGTCGCGGACGGGCGGGTGGATGCCGTGGTGCTGAACTCGGGCGGGGCCAATGCCGCCACCGGCCATCAGGGGTTCCAGGACACCCACGCCACCGCAGAGCATGCCGCCGGACAGCTCGGGATCTCCGCCGGGGACGTGCTGGTGTGCTCCACCGGCCTGATCGGGCTGCCCCAGCCGATGGACCGGTTGATCCCGGGCGTGACCGCCGCCGCGGGTGCACTGGGCGCCGAGGGTGGTGCCGATGCGGCCGAGGCCATCATGACCACGGACTCGGTGCCCAAGACGGCGGTCCACCGCGGACCTGGGTACGTGATCGGGGGCATGGCCAAGGGGGCCGGCATGCTCGCGCCGGGCATGGCGACCATGCTGTGCGTCATCACCACCGACGCGGTCGTGGACCCCGCTGAGCTGGACGCGGCCCTGACCGAGGCGGTCCGGACCACGTTCAACCGCACGGACTCGGACGGCTGCATGTCCACCAACGACACCGTGGCGCTGCTCGCCTCCGGCGCGGCCGAGGCCCGACCGGACGCGGCGGAGTTCCAGGAGGGACTGCGCGCGGTCTGCGGGGATCTGGCGCGCCAACTCATCGCCGACGCCGAGGGCGCCGCCCACGAGATCTCCATCCAGGTGGTGAACGCGAGCACCGAGGAGGCCGCCGAGGCCGTGGCCCGGGCCGTGTCCCGGTCCAACCTGTTCAAGGCCGCGGTGTTCGGCCAGGACCCGAATTGGGGGCGCGTCATCTCCGCCGTCGGCACGGTTCCGGAGGAGGTGGCCCCCTTCGACGCCGAGCGTCTCGACGTGCACTTCAACGGCGTCCAGGTCTGCCGCGACTCCGGGGTGGGCGAGGACCGCGAGCTCGTGGACCTCTCCCCCCGCGAGGTGAGCGTGGTCATCGACCTGCACGCCGGCGAGGCCACGGCCACCATCTGGACGAATGACCTCACGCACGACTACGTGCATGAGAACTCCGCGTACTCGAGCTGAGGGCCACCATGAGCGAGATGACTGACACGGCCGGCGCCCCCGGGACCACCGAGGCTGTGGGTTCGCCGGACAGTGCCGCCGCCAAGGCCGCCGTGCTGGTCGAGGCCCTGCCCTGGATCAAGCGCTTCGCCGGCACCACCATGGTCATCAAATACGGCGGCAACGCCATGGTGTCGGATGAGCTGCGCCGGGCCTTCGCGGAGGACATCGTCTTCCTCCACCACTGCGGTATCCATCCGGTCGTGGTGCACGGGGGCGGGCCGCAGATCAACGCCATGCTGAACCGGCTCGGAATCGAGTCTGAGTTCGCCGGGGGACTGCGCATCACCACCGCTGAGGCCATGGACGTGGTCCGGATGGTGCTCACCGGCCAGGTCGGCCGGGAGCTCGTCGGACTGGTCAACGGGCATGGGCGCTATGCCGTCGGCATGTCCGGCGAGGACGCCGCCCTGTTCCAGGCCCAGCGGACCGGCACCGAGGTGGACGGCGAGCCGGTGGACCTCGGGCTGGTCGGCGAGGTCACCCAGGTCAACCCGGGGGCCATCCGGGACCTGGTGGAGCATGGCAGGATTCCCGTCGTGTCTTCGGTGGCGCCGGAGATCCGCGCCGACGGCGTGGCCACGGGTGAGGTGCTGAACGTCAACGCGGACACGGCCGCTGCCGCTCTGGCGGTGGCGCTCGGCGCCTCGAAGCTCGTGGTCCTCACGGACGTGGAGGGCCTCTACTCCCACTGGCCGGACCGGACCTCACTGGTCTCGTCCCTGTCCGCGGCCGAGTTGCGCGTGCTGCTGCCCACCCTCGAGGCCGGGATGATCCCCAAGATGGCCGCCTGCCTCCAGGCCGTCGACGGCGGGGTGCCGCAGGCCCACATCGTCGACGGCCGGGCGCCGCACTCGATGCTGCTCGAGGTCTTCACCACGGCGGGCGTGGGGACTCAGGTCCTCCCCGACGACCACAACGACTGAGGGAACATGATGAACGATTCGACCCCTGACGCCTCCGCTTCCGCTGCCACCGGCGCCACGGCATCCGCAGGTTCCGCTGCGGCGCCTGCGGTCCCCGCCGTCGCCGCCACCGATGATTCCTCCCAGGCGGGACTGCTCGGCCGCTACTCCTCCTCGCTGACCGGCGTCTTCGGTGCCCCCAGCAGGGTTCTGGTCCGTGGCCAGGGCGTGCATGTCTGGGATGCCGACGGCCGCCGGTACACGGACTTTCTCGGCGGCATCGCCGTCAACGCGCTCGGCCACGCTCACCCGTCCCTCGTCGCAGCGGTGACCGAGCAGCTCGGCACCCTGGGCCACATCTCCAACCTCTTCACCTCCGGCCCGCAGATCTCCCTCGCCGAGCGACTGCTGGAGTTGGCCGAGGCCCCGGCCGGCTCGACCGTGTTCTTCGCCAACTCCGGATCCGAGGCGAATGAGGCCGCCCTCAAGCTGGCGCGCCGCCACGGCCGTGAGGACCCGTCCGGCCGCCGCACCCGGGTCCTGGCCCTGGAGAACAGCTTCCACGGCCGGACCCTGGGCGCCCTGGCCCTGACCTGGAAGCCCGCCTATCGCGAGCCCTTCGAACCCCTGCCCGGGGGCATCGAGTTCATCCCCGCCGGTGACGCGGCCGCGCTCGAGGCAGCCCTCGACGAGACCGTGGCCGCCGTCATCATCGAACCCGTGCAGGGCGAATCCGGTGTGCACGGCTGGCCGGCCGGCTACCTGCAGACCGCCCGGGACCTCACCCGCCGTCACGGCGCACTGTTGATCTTCGACGAGGTGCAGACCGGCACGGGCCGCACCGGGACCTGGTTCGCCCACCAAAACCCCGCGGTGACCGGCCAGGATGCGCCGGTGGTGCCGGACGCGATGACCTTGGCCAAAGGTCTGGGGGGTGGCGTCCCGATCGGTGCCATGATCAGCTTCGGCCCGCAGGTCTCCGCCCTGCTCACGGCCGGCCAGCACGGCACCACGTTCGGCGGCAACCCCGTCGCCACCGCCGCCGGTCTGGCGGTGCTGGACACCATCGCCCAGACCGGCCTGCTGGAGCACGTCCGTGACCTCGGTGCCCGGCTGGCGCGCGGGCTCAACGCCGTGGAAGGGGTCACCGCCGTGCGCCAGTACGGCCTGCTCATCGGCGTTGACCTCGCCGTGCCCTCCCGCGCCGAGGCCTCGGTGCCCGACGGCGGCCTGGCACCGGCCGTGGTGCGCGCAGGTCTCGAGGCGGGATACCTGCTCAACGCCACCGGACCCTCCACCCTGCGCCTGGCCCCGCCCCTGGTCCTGGGGGAGGAGGAGGCCGACCGCCTGGTGGCCGACCTGCCGTCACTGCTGGACGCGGTCCTGCAGCCGCACCAGCAACAGCACGATCAGGAGAACTGAGCATGACCCCCAGCACCACACCGTCCTCGGCGCCGCTCCGGCACTTTCTCGTCGACACGGACCTCACCGCAGCCGAACAGTCCGAGGTCCTAGACCTCGCACAGGCCATGAAGGCCGACCGCTACCTGCACCGGCCTCTGGCCGGACCACAGACCGGCATCGTGTTCTTCGACAAGACCTCCACCCGGACGCGGGTGTCCTTCGCCGCGGGCATCGCCGACCTCGGCGGGCAGCCGTTGATCGTCAATCCCGGCGAGGCGCAGTTGGGCCACAAGGAGTCCATTGCGGACACCGCTCAGGTTCTGTCCCGGATGGTGTCCGTCATCGTCTGGCGCACGTACGCGCAAGCGGGTCTGGAGGAGATGGCTGAGCACGCCTCGGTGCCCGTGATCAACGCCCTCTCGGACGACTACCACCCGTGTCAGCTTCTGGCCGACCTACTGACGGTGCGCGAGCACAAAGGGCGCACGGAGGGCTTGGTCATGACCTACCTCGGGGACGCCGCGAACAACATGGCCAACTCGTACCTGCTGGCCGGCGTGACCGCGGGGATGCATGTGCGCGTCACGGGCCCTTCGGGGTACTTGCCGGACGCGGCCGTGGTGGCGGCCGCCGAGACCCGGGCCGCCGAGACCGGCGGGTCGGTGCTCGTCACGACCGATGCCGCGCAGGCACTGGACGGCGCCGACGTCGTGGTCACCGACACCTGGATCTCCATGGGCCAGGAAGAGGAGAAGGAGGCCCGGCAGACCTTGTTCCGTGATTATGCCGTGGACGCCCGTGCCATGGCGATGGCCGCGCCGGACGCGGTGTTCCTGCACTGTCTTCCGGCCTACCGTGGCCTCGAGGTCTCCGCCGAGGTCATCGACGGACCGCAGTCAGTCGTGTTCGATGAGGCCGAGAACCGCCTGCATGCCCAGAAGGCCCTGATGGCCTGGCTGCTCTACCGTTCCGGTCTGGCCACCGCACCGGCCGGTGCGTCGGTCGGTGCGGGAGACGGCAACGATCGAGACTCCAGCGCCGATCCTGACGTCCCATGAGCGCCCCGGCCACCAAGACCGCACGTCAGGCGGCCATCAAAGAGGTCCTCGCTGCCACGGACGTGCACAGCCAGGCCGAGTTGCTGGCAGAACTGGGCTCCCGCGGAGTCTCGGTGACGCAGGGGACGCTGTCGCGTGATCTCGTCGAGCTGGGCGCCTACCGGGTGCGTGGTGAGGGTGGGCAGCTGGTCTATTCGGTTCCGCCGGAGGGGCCGGTGCCGGGCGAGGTCGCCGCGCGAAGAGCTCCGGAGGCCCTGGAGCACCGGCTCTCCAGCCTGTGCCGGGACCTGCTGGTGGCGGCGGAATCCAGTGCCAACCTGGTCATTCTCCGGACCCCGCCCGGCGCGGCACAGTTTCTCGCCAGCGTCATCGACCAGTCACGCCAACCGGACATCCTCGGCACGATCGCCGGGGATGACACGATCATGATCGTGACGCGTGCGCCGGACGGAGGAGTTGCCGTCGCCGGACGGTTCCTCGAGTACGCGGGGTAACCCCGCACGGTCCCGACGGGCGGCCGGGACCGCGAAGCCGTGACCTACAGGCCGGGGACGGAGAAGATCGCGTCTTCGGCCGGCATCTCCACCGTCTCCACAGCGTCCCACTCCGAGAAGTCGATCGTGCCGGTGCCGGACGAGGAGTCAGAGGAGGCCGAGGGGGAGGCCGACTCGTCGTCGGAGGAGGCCGCTGCGGCCTCGACGCGGACCAGCTTGTTGTCCTTGGACACGTAGAGGCTCACGGGATCGTCGGAGTCCTCGGTGCTGCCGGTGTACTTGTAGACCTCTTCGCCGTTCAGGTCGACAGGCTCGGAAGTGTACTCGGAGTCGTTGAACTCATCGGACGAGGGGATGTCCTCGGTGAAGGCGTCCCACAGGGTGGACATGGTGAAACCGCCCTGCTCGGCGGGCATCTCCAGCCACTTGTCACCCACCATCTCCTGCAGCTGGGCCCCGCCGCCGTTCTCCTCGTAGAACGCGGTGTTCGGCTTCATGTAGGTGTACTCGTCGTTGCCGAGGATCTCGACCGCAACGTCTCCCATGGCCACGTTGCCGGAGTAGGAGGAATTGTCGATCTGCCCGGAGATGGCCACGGTCATGTCCTGGCCGCCCTGGCTCACGCTGCCGTCGATGGCCACGGAGGTGGCCTCCTCGATCGAGGCGTGGGCTTCGGGCCACACGTCCTCCAGCGGCGGAACGCCCGAGCCGGCGCAGCCGGCCAGGGTCAGGGCTGCGGTGGCGCCCAGTGCGGTGATGGCCAGCGCGCGGAGCGGCTGGCGCTGGGTGGTGGTGATGCTCGTCGGCATAGAGGTCCCCCTCGAGACTGTTGAACCGGTGATGTCCGGCCGCAGGGTGCGACGGGGCGAAACGATCACGGGTGAGGTCAGCCTATCGGCGTCCGGCACCAACGCAGAACGCGTTGGATGGGGAGATCTCCCCATCCAACGCGTTCGTTTCGCTGCTGGCAGCCGGCGTGGACCACTGGCCCCCCGGCGCCGTCAGGCGGTACTACAGATCTGAGCTGTCAGGATCAGGCCGGCAGGTGCAGGGTCTGGCCGACGAAGATCAGGTTCGCATCAGACACGGTGTCCGAGTTGGCCGCGTACAGGGCCTCCCAGCCGCCGTCGACCCCGTGGGCCTCGGCCAGCTTGGACAGGGTGTCGCCGGCCTGGACGGTGACGGTCTCGTCCGACTTCTCGACCGGGGACACGGCGGAGGCGCGCTCCTCCTGGACCGGGGCCTGCTGCTGAGGTGCCTGCTGCTTCGGCTCGGCCTGCTTCGGCTCGGCCTTCGGTGCGGCCTGCTCCTTCGGAGCAGCCTCCTGGGTCTGGGAGGAGGTCTCGGCCGACTGGGTGGTGACCTCGGCGCTGCCGCCGTTGCCGTAGAGGCCGAGCTTGGCGGAGCAGGCAGGCCAGGCGCCCCAGCCCTGCATGGAGAGCAGGTTCTCGGCCACGCGGATCTGCTCGGCCTTGGAGGCCTGGTGCGGCATGCCGGAGCCGCCAGCGGCGCTCCAGGAGCTCGGCGAGAACTGCAGGCCGCCGTAGTAGCCGTTGCCGGTGTTGATGGACCAGTTGCCGCCGGACTCGCACTGGGCCAGGGAGTCCCAGCTGGAGGCCGGGGCGGCGGTGGCGGGTGCGGAGAGAGCGGTCAGACCGGCGCCGGCGACGGCGAGGCCGGCGAGGCCTGCGGCCGAGCGGCGGACGATGGTGCCGCGGGTGGACTGGGAGGCAGTGGAGGTCTTCTGCATGGTGTTTAAGGGTTTCGGCCCACCACTGCTCAGGTCGTCCCCGACCGTCCGTGCAGCACCGTCCGCCGTCCGCGATGGAGTTCACGGCGCGGGGCTCCCAAGGGACGGTGCAGGTGGGGGAGCTCCGCAGGCTTCCTGCCAGATCACGAAAAGATCACGAAGCAGGACTAGGTCTAGTGAAATGCATCGGAACGATAACGTCAAATTAAACGTCAACGTTCGCGCGAACTCTCATCCGGCTCTCATGCGCGGAGCGCGGGATCGTCCAGGAGTTCCCGCATGGAATCGATCCCGAACATGTCGACGGCCGCGCGGGCACTCACGGGGCCCTCATCCGGGTCCGCTCCGGCCGCGAGGAGCGCCCGCACCGACTCCTCGTTCTGGACGAAGACCGCGCAGGACAGGGCGGATTGACCCCGGCCGTTGAGCCGATGCACGTCGGCGCCGCGCCCGATCAGGGCCGTCACCAGGGCCGGATGGTTGTTGTAGGTCGCGAGGATCAGCAGCGTGTCGCCCTTGTGGTTGGAGAGGTCGACCGGGACGCCCTGGTCGAGGATCGGCAGCAATTGGTCCTCGTCCCCGGCGCGGGCCAGGTCGAAGAGGGAGTTCAGGAACTCCAGCTCCTCATCGGTCAGCTCCGGGGTGCCGCTCGCTGTCGGCTGGTCATCGGACTGGCTGGCGTGTGGGGTATCGCTCGTCATGGCACCAGATTACGGTGAGGGCACGATGTCGTGGGCCCGTCGTGGGGAAGAACGGTGCGGCCTGAGCCGCGCCGGGGGCGGTTCGGCATGCGTTGCATAAATATGTAGACTCTTGCATAGAGCGGGCCGGCCGTTCCGCACGCGGTGCGCGGCCCCGTGGCAGGCACCATCGCAGGCGGCAACGCCGGCACCATCGCAGGCAACAGAAGGAGTACGCAATGACAGAGCGCATCGTCTTGGCCTATTCGGGCGGACTGGATACGTCGGTGGCCATCGGCTGGATCAGTGAGGCCACGGGTGCCGAGGTGATCGCCGTGGCCGTGGACGTGGGCCAGGGCGGCGAAGACCTCGAGACCATCCGGCAGCGCGCCCTCGACTGCGGTGCCGTCGAAGCCTACGTCGCGGATGCCCGGGACGAGTTCGCCGAGCAGTACTGCATGCCCACGCTCAAGGCCAACGGCCTGTACATGGACGCCTACCCGCTGGTCTCGGCCATCTCCCGGCCGGTCATCGTCCGTCACCTGGTGGCCGCCGCCCGTCAATTCGGGGCCTCCACCGTGGCCCACGGCTGCACCGGCAAGGGCAACGACCAGGTTCGCTTCGAGGTCGGCATCCAGACGCTGGGCCCGGACCTGAAGTGCATCGCGCCCGTCCGGGACCTCGCCCTGACCCGGGACAAGGCCATCGAGTATGCCGAGCGTCACGAGCTGCCGATCGTCACCACGAAGAAGAACCCCTTCTCGATCGACCAGAACGTCTGGGGCCGCGCCGTGGAGACGGGCTTCCTCGAGGACATCTGGAACGGGCCGACCAAGGACGTCTACGACTACTCGGATGACCCTGCCTTCCCGCCGGCCCCGGACGTGGTCACCGTGACCTTTGACCAGGGCGTGCCCACCGCGCTGGATGGACGCTCCCTGTCCGCGCTGCAGATCATCGAGGAGATGAACCGCCGCGCCGGCGCGCAGGGCATCGGCCGCATCGACATCGTCGAGGACCGCCTGGTCGGCATCAAGTCCCGCGAGATCTATGAGGCCCCCGGCGCGATGGCGCTCATGACGGCCCACCGGGAACTGGAGAACGTGACGCTCGAGCGCGAGCAGGCCCGCTTCAAGAAGACCGTGGACCAGCGCTGGACCGAGATCGTCTACGACGGCCAGTGGTTCTCCCCGTTGAAGAAGAACCTGGACACCTTCGTGGACGAGACCCAGAAGTATGTCTCCGGCGACATCCGCATGGAGATGCACGGCGGCCGCGCCACCGTGCAGGGACGCCGTTCCGGCACGGGCCTGTACGACTTCAGCCTGGCCACCTACGACGAGGGCGATGCCTTCGACCAGTCCTCGGCCCGCGGGTTCATCGACATCTTCGGCCTGTCCTCGAAGGTGGCCACCGAGCGCGACGAGCGCGTGGCCGGGGACGTGGATTCGCTGTCCGATGTCGCCCAGCTGACGAACGAGAGCTGAACCGTGTCCGAGAACGTGTCGGAGAACCACGCGGGTCGCCAGGCCGCGGGCCGGCCCGGGCCGGCGGGACGCCACGGCACCAACGAGGGTTCACTGTGGGGCGGGCGGTTCGCCGGCGGCCCCGCGGATGCCCTCGCGGCGTTGAGCAAGTCCACCGACTTCGACTGGCGGCTGGCCCGGTATGACATCGCCGGGTCCCGGGCCCACGCCCGGGTGCTGCGGGAGGCCGGCCTGCTCGACGACGATGAGCTCACGGGCATGCTGACCGCTCTCGACCGCTTGGAGGACGACGTCGTCTCGGGCGCCTACGTCGCCTCCGAGGCGGATGAGGACGTGCACGGCTCCCTGGAGCGTGGACTCATCGAGCGGGCCGGGCCGGATCTGGGCGGCAAGCTCCGCGCCGGACGGTCCCGCAACGATCAGATCGCCACGCTGGGCCGGATGTTCCTGCGCGACCACGCCCGTGTGATCGCCGCCCGGCTGGTGGAGACGGTCGAGGCCCTGGTGGCCCAGGCCGAGGCGCACCCGTACGCGCCAATGCCCGGCCGGACGCATCTGCAGCACGCGCAACCGGTGCTGCTGAGCCACCATCTGCTGGCCCATGCCTGGGCGATGGCGCGGGACGTGGAGCGCTTCGTGGACTGGGACCGCCGTGCCGCCGTGTCGCCGTATGGTTCGGGCGCCCTGGCCGGGTCCTCGCTCGGGCTGGACCCGAACGCCGTCGCCACCGAGCTCGGTTTCGACTCCGCTGTCTGGAACTCGATCGACGGCACCGCCGCCCGGGACGTCTTCGCGGAGTTCGCCTGGGTGAGCGCCATGGTCGGCGTGGACCTCTCCCGCATCAGTGAGGAGATCATCTTCTGGGCCACCAAGGAGGCCGGTTTCGTCACCCTGGACGATGCCTACTCCACGGGCTCCTCGATCATGCCGCAGAAGAAGAACCCGGACGTCGCCGAACTGGCGCGCGGCAAGTCGGGGCGTCTGATCGGCAATCTGACCGGGCTGCTGGCGACCCTCAAGGGGCTGCCCCTGGCCTACAACCGTGACCTGCAGGAGGACAAGGAGCCGGTCTTCGATGCCGCGGACACCCTGGAGCTGCTGTTGCCCGCCGTCTCCGGGATGATCGGGACGCTGACCTTCAACACGGAGAAGATGGCAGCGCTGGCGCCGCAGGGATTCGCCCTGGCCACGGACATCGCGGAATGGCTGGTCCGCCAGGGAGTGCCGTTCCGTGAGGCCCACGAGCTGTCCGGCGAGGCGGTCAAGCTGGCCGAGTCCCGTGGCGCCGAGTTGTGGGACCTCACGGACGAGGACTATGCCTCCATCTCCCCGGCCCTGACGCCGGAGGTCCGCACGGTCCTGTCCACGTCAGGATCACTCAGCTCCCGCAGCGCGCAGGGCGGCACCGCCCCGGTGGCCGTCGCGGCGCAGCTGTCCGAGCTCAGGTCCCAGCTGGAACCGCTGCGTGCCTTCGGGGCCTCCTCGGTCCTTCCGTGACACCGGTAGGACTGGAGCCCCTGGAGCGTGGGAGCCTGCACGCGGCACCGCTGTTGCTGGGCTCCACGCTGACCGTCGCCCGTCAGAGGGCGGCGGTCAGCGTGCGCCTGACGGAGGTCGAGGCCTACGAGGGGTCCCGCGATCCCGGCTCGCACGGCTTCCGAGGGCGCACCGCCCGCACCGCCACCATGTTCGGGCCGGTCGGACACATCTACGTGTACTTCACCTACGGGATGCACTGGTGCGTGAACATCGTGTGCGGACCGGAGGGAACCAGCTCGGGCGTCCTGTTGCGCGCCGGCGAGGTGGTCGCAGGGAGGGACACCGCCCTCGTCCGCCGCAGCGCCGGTGCCGCGACCGGATCCGCAGGCCGCCTGACATCGGCCAGGGCGGTCCGCCAGCTGGCCTCCGGGCCGGCCCGCCTGGCCCAGGCGCTGGGCATCGGAGCCGGCGACGACGGCTCAGCCCTGCTCCTCGGCCCGGCCCCCGATCCGGTGCTGGACCCGGACTCGGAGCAGCCGGCGCCGGACGGCATCTGGTTGTCCGGGCTGCGGTCCCGACGCCGGCCCGGAACCCTGAGCGGTCCACGCACCGGGGTCTCCGGCGAGGGCGGCGGACCGGCCTACCCGTGGCGCTTCTGGCTCCCGGATGAGCCCTCGGTGTCTCCCTACCGGGCGGCCAAGCCACGGCGCCGGCGGAAGAGCCGGGACGAGATGCGGGATTAATATGGCGTTCACCCCAACGGCTGTACCATGGATGGTCACTCGTTCCGAGGTGCCCAGGGGTTCTGGCGGATTCGTCGGACCCTTCGGGCGCCATCGATAGCCCTAAGGTGTGCAAGGCATGACTGATGTGGTTCCGATCCACCAGACCGAACTGGAGCACGAGCGCGAATACGTCGCCGGGCTCTATGAGCGTCTGGACGAACTGCGTGCCGAGAAGGAACGTCAGCTGGCCCGCGTCCGTAAGGACGGCCCGCAGGGCTCGGTGCAGAACGTCTCCGAGCGTGATGCGTTCGCCACCCTCTACGAGGACCGCCTCGCCCAGCTCTATGCCGTGGACGACCGGCTGGTGTTCGGCCGGCTGGACATGGACGACGGTGACGAACGCTACATCGGGCGCATCGGCCTGACAGACGAGGACCAGGTCCGGCTCATGGTCGACTGGCGGGCCCCGGAGGCCGGCGCCTTCTACCAGGCCACCGCTCATCAGCGGCTCGGGGTGCGCCGCCGTCGTCACCTGATGCTGCGCGGCCGCACCGTGGCCGATCTCGAGGACGACGTCCTGGACGCCACACTGCTGGACGATGAATCGACCCACCACGGCGCCGGTGCCCTCCTGGCGGCCGTCACGGCCCGGCGTACCGGTCAGATGGGTGACATCGTCGCCACCATCCAGGCCGAACAGGACGCCATCATCCGCTCGCCGCTCAAGGGGGTGCTGGTGGTCCAGGGCGGTCCCGGCACCGGCAAGACGGCCGTGGCCCTGCACCGCGCCGCCTACCTGCTCTACACCCACCGCGAGCGGCTGAAGACGGCGGGCGTGCTGCTCGTGGGACCGTCCCAGTCGTTCATGCGTTACATCGACCGCGTGCTGCCCTCCCTCGGTGAGACCGGCGTGGTCATGTCCTCCCTCGGCCGGCTGATGCCCGGCATCAAGGCCGTCCCCGAGACGGACCGACGCGTCGCGAAGGTCAAGGGCCGGCTGTTCATGGCCGAGGTGGTCGCCAACGCCGTGGCCAACCGCCAGCGACTCCCGGACGGGCTGCGCCGGGTGGATGTCGGTGGGACCACCCTGACCATCCGCCCGAAGCAGGTCCGCCGGGCTCGGGACCGGGCCCGGGCCACGGGCAAGCCGCACAACGAGGCCCGCGCCACGTTCGTCAAGATCATGGTGCGCGAGCTGGCCGACCAACTGAAGGACAAGCTGGAGAAGTCCTCCGGAGCAGGCAACAACATCGACCGCGCCTACCTCTCCGAGGACGTCCGCACCTCTCGGGACGTGCGCATCGCCCTGAACCTGTGCTGGATGCCGCTGACCCCGGAGAGACTCCTCTCCGACCTGTTCTCCAAGCCCGGGCACCTTGAGATGGCCGCCCCGTTCCTCAAGGCGAAGCACCGTCGCCGCCTGTTGCGTGCCGCCGACGCACCGTGGACCGAGGCGGACGTCCCGCTGCTGGACGAGGCCGCCGAGTTGCTGGGGGAATGGGACGCCAGCGCCGGCCGCCACCAGGCCGCCCAGCAGGCCGACCGCAAACGGGACCTGGCCAATGCCGAGGCCACCCTGGAGAACGTCCACGCCATGCTGGAGGACTTCGGGGTGGACGGCGTGGTCTCCGCCGAGGCCCTGGCGGATGCCAACCAGGCCGGAGACCACTACGTCTCCGCCGCCGAGCGGGCGGCCACGGACCGCACCTGGACCTACGGACACGTGGTGGTCGACGAGTCACAGGAACTCTCACCCATGCAGTGGCGGTTGCTCATGCGCCGCTGCCCCCTGAAGTCGTTCACCATCGTCGGGGACATCGCGCAGGCCTCCTCAGCGGCCAACGTGACCTCCTGGGCCCAGGCCCTCGAACCGTTCGTCCAGGACCGCTGGGACCTGGAGGAGCTGACGGTGAACTACCGCACCCCGGCCAAGATCACCCGGCTGGCGGCACGCGTGGCCCAGGAGGCCGGTCTGCCGGTGTCCAACCCGCAGGCCGTGCGCGAGGGCGACTGGGAGCCGACGGTCACCCGAGTGGCGCCCGCGGACCGGCAGGACGCCCTGCTGTCCGGCATCGCCGAAGACCTGGAACGGATCGACGGCGGCCTGCTCGCCGTGATCGCACCCGTCTCCCTCGAGGGCCAGATCACCACCATGCTGCGGGCCACGTACGGGGATCGGGTCGGCTCCGGCGGCGGGGGACTGGGCCAGGACATCGTGGCCACCACCTCCGGTGAGGCCAAGGGCCTGGAATTCGACGCCGTCGTGCTGCTCGAGCCGGCCCAGATCGTGGCCGAGGCCGGCGGCATCGTCGGTGACCTCTATGTGGCCATGACCCGCTCCACCCAGACCCTGCGGATCCTGTCCACCGGCGAACTGCCGGCCGGACTGGGCTAGCCGCCGGGCCGGCGTCGGGCCCTTTCCGCCACCGACGCACGCACCCGCTCACCCTGACGCATCGACACTCCCCGAGAGGCCATCCCCGTGACCAGCACGTCCACCACCGGTGTCCCCACCGTGAACCCGGCCCTGGCCGGACAGACCAATGACCCCTCCTTCCCCACCCTCTGGCAGGAGCTGCAGTGGCGCGGCCTCGTCCACGTCTCCACGGAGGAGACGGCCCTGGAGGAGCTGCTCGACGGCGAGCCGGTCACCTACTACTGCGGTTTCGACCCGACGGCGCCCTCCCTGCACCTGGGCAACCTGGTGCAAATCCTGCTGCTGCGCCGGCTACAGCTGGCCGGCCACCAGCCCCTCGGACTGGTGGGCGGCTCCACCGGACTGATCGGTGATCCGCGGCAGAGCGCCGAGCGGGTGCTGAACGACCGGGAGACCGTCACCGAATGGGTCGGGTACCTGCGCGGACAGATCGAGCGCTTCCTGTCCTTCGAGGGGGACAACGCCGCGCGCATGGTCAACAATCTGGACTGGACCGGTCAGATGAGCGCCCTGGACTTCCTGCGGGACGTGGGCAAGCACTTCCGCGTGGGCACCATGGTCAAGAAGGAGACCGTGGCCAAGCGCCTGAACTCGGACGAGGGAATCTCCTACACGGAGTTCTCGTACCAGGTCTTGCAGGGGATGGACTTCCTGAACCTGTACCGCGACTACGGCTGCCTGCTGCAGACGGGCGGCTCGGACCAGTGGGGCAACCTGACCTCGGGGACGGACCTGATCCGCAAGGTCGAAGGCGTCTCCGCCCATGCCATCGGCACCCCGCTGATCACCAACTCGGACGGGACCAAGTTCGGCAAATCGGAGGGCAACGCCATCTGGCTGGACGCCCGGATGTGCTCGCCGTACACCTTCTACCAGTTCTGGCTGAACACCGCGGACGCTGACGTGATCGACCGGCTGAAGGTCTTCACCTTCCTGAGCCGGGAGCAGATCGGGGCCCTCGAGGCGAAGGTACGGGACGAGCCCTTCCGGAGGGAGGCACAGAAGGTCCTCGCCTGGGAGGTCACGTCCCTGGTGCACGGAGAGGATGCCACCCGCAAGGTCATCGACGCCTCGGCGGCGATCTTCGGCCAGGGGGATCTGGCCTCGGTGGACGAGTCCACCCTCGCGGCGGCCACCGCCGAACTCCCGACGGCGGCCGCAGGTCTGGGGGAGCAGGGCCCCGTGGGCATCGTGGACCTGTTGGTCTCCACCGGGCTGTCGAGTTCCAACTCCGAGGCCCGTCGCACCGTCAACGACGGCGGTGCCTCGGTGAACAACACCAAGGTGACCGATCTGGACGCCACCTTCGGGAAGGACGACGCCCTGCACGGGAAATACCTGCTGGTGCGCCGGGGCAAGAGGAACATGGCCCTGGTGGACCTGACCGCCTGACCGTCTGACGGCCCGGGCTACCGAACGAACGACGGGCCACCTTCCGAACCGCAGCACAGAGCTTCACTGACTGGCCGCTCCCTCAGCGAGGGGGCGGCCAGTTCCGTCTCGGACGGGCCGGGACGCCGCGAGAGACCTGCCTCACACCCATAGGGCACGTCGGGACGCGAGTCTGAAAAAACCCCGGGATCATGCGGATCTGGGGTCGCCGAACGCGGCCCGGCCTGGATTTTGCGGCCACGTGAATCCGTGTGTATAGTTCTTCAAGTCGCCAGCCGCGAAAGCGGAAAAACAGGTGGCCACCCCGAACTGACATGCAGGCCTGGACTACTGCGCCCTTCAAGGTGTAACGTCAAGGTCCCGCACGAAGTACGGGCCATGCAGGTAGAAGTGATTGAGCCCCTGAGCGGCCGTCGTGGATCACCTGGATGGAAATAACCGAAGAACTGAGATTTGATTCGAAGAAATCGCCGGAAACGCCGATTTGACGGGATGAAATCGAAGGGATAAGGTTGAGAACCGCGGATGAGGAAAGCCGGAAAGCGGCCCAAAGAATTGGGTTTATCTGGTCAGTATTTATTACGCACCTGTTGTTTGAGAACTCAATAGTGTGCCAAGTTTGTTGATGCCAATTTTTTGAA